>CAZWFL010000010.1:0-98264 GCA_964633195.1 uncultured Rikenellaceae bacterium
AACATGTTAGAAAATAAAACCGCACTAATTTTGCGAGGCGTCAGAAGTCAGGAAGTATTGCGGAGTATCAGCAGTTTATAATAAGGTTATGGAAATTACATCCGAAATCAAAATAAATGAAACATGACCGGATATCTGACCGGTGAAAGAATAACTATAAATGCCGGTTAATTTATATTGCCAGGTGAACTCACCAGGCTGATCATTTATTTTCCCTGCCGGCACTTACAAACTCCCTCAGATCATCCATTTCAAACCCATACATTCTTTTCAGCCTTCCAAGACGTTCGTTTGCATATTGCGCAGGCACATTTATCACTTTTGCCAGTTCACTGACACTTATATTGTATCTTGCTGAAATCTCACTAAGTGTCATAGTGCCGTCGATATCTGTCTGGTAAGCATGTAGTCGGTCAGGCTCGCTGCCGGTTGTTTGAGCTTCCTGTGAACGTGTTGCAGATATCTCAGGAAGCTGCTGTGCCTTAGGCTCTGTCGATAAGAGAGGTCCCTCTGATACTTCATCAGATTTTGCCGGATCGGAGATGCGGGTCTCAATAACGGACCGTTCCGGTACCCGGTTCCGGTAACTTCTTTCCAAAGTCACAATTTCAGGATTTATATTAAGCGGTGAAAGAGCAAGTAAAAGACCGGCAGCGCCGAGCACAACCGCTATAACCGACCTCACTGTTCCGGACGGGATCATCTGCCTGAATATGCACACTATCATATCCCAGTGAAGCACTATATGTAAAACAAGCAGGAAAACGAGCAAGAGTGCCAGATACAAATGAATAGCACCCCACTGATGACGATCCAGCCCCCAGAATAAAAGATCTGTATTGGTCCCATACACCTCATTGATCCTGTGCCCGGGAAGAAGAACCCACTTCATCAGAAATCCCAGACCTGCAACAGCCATGATAACAATAAACATTATGCCATCAATTACCAGATTGATTTTTGGTTTAAGCCTGCTCCAGTTTTTCATAAATCATATTTTTTCCTTCGTAAATTTAAAAGAACATTTGTTCATTTAAAAATAATAGGATGCTTTTAATTAAATTTTCCTTCATACCTCAGACTTCATCTCCCAGCCCTCAGCCCTCAGGCGTTATCACCGGTTTGATGTCAAGGACGGGAGTGCCGTTTATTGCATCAAGCCCCTTTACTTTGAGAATATTATTTTTGCGCTCAATTAATTTCACAGTCGTTAAACCGATGAGGCTTGGACGGAAGGGTGAGCAGGAAGCAAAGACCCCCCGGAATTCTCCGGAACGGGTGTGGGTTTGCAACTCGTATCCTTCTGATTTATGAAAATAGAAAAGGATGTTAATCTCACTGAATTTTTCAATTTTGAAAAGGCCATCGCTGTAATTATCGAGTAATTCAATCAGGGAAATCTCTTCCTTAATAAGGTCTGCCTGACCGGGACCGGCCTCATCCCATTTGTTCCTTACGTAACCGATAATCTCAATCTGCATAACTTTAATTATTATCCCGGAAGAATATAAGTATGATCTTTCTCCCTGAAGATCCTTACTTTCACTTTGTATATTTCTTCCAGTTGTTTTTCGTTAAAGACTCCCTTGTCACCCTTTGCCGCAATCGTGCCATTATCCAGAATAAGGAATTCATGGCAGTGGTTGAGTGCCTGGTTAAGGTCGTGAATTGCCATAATGATCGTAATTCCGGTATAACTCAGGCCTGACAGCAGTTCAAATACTTCATGCTGGTACCTGATGTCGAGATTGGCAGTGGGCTCATCCAGAAGGATTAATGAAGGCTGTTGGGCGAGTGCCCTGGCAATGAAAACCCTCTGCCTCTGCCCCCCGCTGAGTTGATTTATGTTTTTCAGGGCAATGTCATCAAGATGGAGTCTGACAAGTATCTCTGATGTGATTATCTTGTCTTTTTCTCCCGGGTTCCATCTGATATGGGGATTCCTGCCAAGAAGCACTGTATCGAATACAGTTGCGGGAAAAATATTGCTCTGGAACTGGGGCACGTATCCGACTAACCTGGCTATCTGCCTGGCATTCATTTTGCTGATGGGTTTGCCATTCAGGAGGACCTCTCCTGACCGCGGTTTCAGAATACGATTGATCAGCCTGATAAGGGTGGTCTTTCCCGACCCATTGGGTCCCAGGATTGCTGTAAATGAGCCTTTTTCAAACCGGTGCGAAATGCCATTTATCACCGGTGTGCTGTTATATGAAAAGAATATATCCTGAAGCTCTGTCATTTCCATTGAGATGAACCAATTCCCCGTATGAGCAGAAAAATGAAAAGCGGTGCTCCTATAATTGACGTCAGAATTCCCACAGGCATTACCATCGGGCTTATGACTGTACGTGCTATAATATCGCATGCAAGCAGAAATGCGGCACCTGTAAGGGCGGCACCCGGTATCAGAAATCTTTCGTTACTGCCCGTCAGACGCCGTACTATATGCGGAACCACCAGCCCTACAAAAGCGATAATCCCATAAAATGAAACGACCGCAGCTGTTGTGAGAGAAGCAACAATCATTCCGTTCATTCTGAGCCTCTGCGTATTTGTACCCAGGCTCAGGGCAGATTCATCACCTGAATCGAGGGCATTGTAATTTGATCTGTTGAGAAAAAAATATGCCATTGAGGGGATTACTATAACCGACTGGATAAGCAGTTCTCTCCAGCCCCCCTTGGACAGATCGCCGAAAGTCCAGAAGATTATCGCCGAGAGCTGGATATCATCTGCGATATACTGCAGACCCGTAGTAAGCGCTGTAAACAATGAACCGGCGATAATACCTGTCAGTATCATGTTCTCAGGTGTGGCGCCTCTTGTACGTGCCACCAGCAGGATAAGGAAGCTGGCAACGAGAGACCAGAAGAAAGCAGAAACAGTAATAATATACGGATTATCTATTATCACCGAATCCGAACTGCTGCTGTAAGTGTTCCCGGCTCCAAGTATTATAACTGCAAATGCAGCACCAAAAGCGGCGGCACTGGAGATACCAAGGGTAAAGGGAGATCCAAGGGGATTTCTCAGGATACTTTGCATTACCACTCCCGAAACAGCAAGGGCTATACCGCTCAGGACGGCGGCAAGGATCCTTGGCAGACGAAGATTCAGAATAATATGATTGTATGTCTCGTTTCCGGTTCCTGATATTAGTTTAAACAGATCATTGACTGTGATGTTGCTTGGACCCAGGATGATCCCGGTGACCGACAGGATAAGTATAAGAGAAAAGGCAAACCAGATATATTTGATTCTCAGCCGTGTATGACTATTATATTTCCTGAGGATCTCAGCTTCCTTCATCACTTGCCCGGTTTATATTGAAGGTCTGAATGGATTGTACATATCTTTCATATCATCATAGATATCACTACCCAGGATAAAACTATATATTTCGCGGCATTTCATCTCCGGGTCGATATCGAGGAAAGCTTCAGGGTGAATTGTTTTCCCTACAAACCAGGCATTGCAGAGTAGATTCTCGTAATTTATAGAATACCAGTTATATGGCAGAAGTGTATATGCCTTCAGATTTTGCAATGCATTCAGTGTCCTTGAGAGAACAGGTCTGTCAATCTCGTTCTGCCATAGCACTTTACCTGCTGCATCAAGAAATATGTATTCGGGATTCCACTTAATAAGCTGTTCCGTATCCACAATAAAAACGGTGTTACTCTGACTTGCTCCCGCATTATCCAGGATTTCTGTCATTGATTCTGCAACGTTAGCGACAGATGCAATTTTAAAAGGCGGATAATCAGGCACCGTTGATGTGATCCCATGTGATCCGCTGAATGCAACACCTCCTATATATGCAGTAACAACGGATTTATCGGAGACGCCTGTCCTGGATCTGATCTCAGTTATTGTTGATTCAAAATAATTTATTACACTATCGGCTCTGCCTTTTCTGTTGAATATTTCTCCCAGAAGAGACAGGCTGTTATAAAGATGCTCTTTACCCTCACCCAGGTTTCCATAATCTAATACAAAAACCGGCTTTTTCGTAACAGCCTGTAACTTATCTGCTTCACCGCATGTCATAAATGTAACTACAATGAGATCGGCACTGCTGGCAGCCAGCATTTCAGGATCATGATTGTTACCAGTCCCTATTACAGGAAGCTCTTGCAGTTCAGGATTGGCGAAAAGATAAGGGACCGATCTTCTTTTTTCATTACCCTCAACATAACGGACCCTCTCCTCCAGATCCATATAGCAGAGAAGCCTCAGGGCTCCCGATTTTAACGCTATAACAGACTTTAGTGTGTCGGGTATATCGACAATCCTGCCACAGGAGTCAATATAGCTTCTGCTCGTACTATGATCTGAATTCTGATACTTGCATGAGTGGATCAGACAGACGACTGCAAAAACAAAAAACAGCAAATATTTCTTAAAATGTTTCAAACTGTCAGTAGATTTTTAAGTTTAATCTGCCTTGCTCATAACAAGTTTACCATGCATAATACCCTTGATGGCTATCAGCTTTTCAGATAGTTCCGTTAAGGTTTTAGCCTTCCCTTTAACTGCAATAATCTCGAGACAGATATCATGACTTAGATGGTAATGCTGAGAAGAGAGGATAGCATCGTGGAATTCGTGCTGGGTCTCGTTCGATTTTGTAAGTATCTCCCTCTTATGATGATTGTAGATCATTACGATAGCACCGGCAACAATATTGTTGCAATGCCATTTCCTTTCAACAATATTCTTTTCGATGAGATGCCTCAGTGCCTGTGACCTGTTCGCAAACCTGCTGTCTGCGACATAATTATCGAGCTCATTCAGAAGCTCTTCCTCAATGCTGATACTGAAACGTACAATACTCATGGTAACACGATTTTAGACAAATGTAATATTTTTTTGCCTATCGTGTTGTTATGGGTTAATTTCAGGAAGAAGTTTCAGTTTTTGAAAGGAGAAGTTCAATTATTTTTTCAAAAGCCTCCACAGCGGGTTTGTGTGACTGGCTGAATACATTGAGTCCTGCTTCCGCTGCTTCACCCACTTCCATTACGAAGGGGATCTGCCCCAGGAGCCATGTATTAAACTCGTGTGCCAGTTTATGACCTCCCCCTTTGCCGAAAAGGTAATATTTCTCATCGGGATGCTTAGCCGGGGTGAACCATGACATGTTTTCAATTATTCCCAGGACCGGGACATTAAGATCGGGATTGGTGAACATTGAAGTGGCTTTTCTTGCATCATTGAGTGAGATCTCCTGAGGTGTTGTTACAATAATTGCTCCGGTAAGATTAAGCTTCTGTACGGTTGTGAGCTGTATATCACCCGTTCCGGGAGGAAAATCAACTATCATGTAGTCAATATCGCCCCATACGGTATCCTCGAACAGCTGTGTAATGGCTTTGCCAGCCATGGGGCCTCTCCAGATCAGTGACTGGCTGCGGTCTATAAAAAAACCAATTGAGATTATCTGTACCCCAAACTTCGCAACAGGAAAGATCATCTGTTTGTCGCCGGTAGCCGATACATCGGGCCTGGCATCCTCAATACCGAACATCCGGGGTATTGATGGTCCGTAAATGTCTGCATCCACGAGAGCTGTCCTGTATCCGTTACGGGCGAGTCCTGCTGCAAGATTTGCTGCGACGGTTGATTTTCCCACACCGCCTTTCCCTGATGCTACGACAATAATATTTTTTACCCCTTCCATGGGGATCTTTTCAAATAATGTACTCATAATTAATTGTAATTTAAGATTTTATTCCATATAGATTTTATACTGCTGCTAATTTCATGATTTTTATTGAATTCTATAATGGTTTTCCCATTAACCATGGCTTCCACCATTTGTTCATTAAAGGGTATTTTCCCGGCTATAATGATACCATTTCTTTTGCACCAGGTTTCAATCTGTCTGCAAACTGATTTGTTAAGGTCATATTTATTTATAACGACAAAGGCTTTCAGCCTGAATTTGTCAACAATTCCAATTGTCCTTTTCAAATCGCTCAGACCTGAAATAGTTGATTCAGTAACGATAACAACCTTGTCGACGCCGGTGATGGTGGATATAACCGGGCAACCGATACCGGGCGGACCATCAAGTATAATGGTTTCCACTCCAATTTCTTTTGATAATTTACGGGCTTCCTCCCGGACCATATTTACGAGTTTCCCGCTGTTCTCCTCACCCGGAGCGAGCCTGCCGTAAACCATTTTACCATTTCTGAATGAGCCTGCATAGAGCCGGCTTTTATTGTTGGGGATCATATTGATGGCGTGTTCGGGGCATATCCGATGGCACAGAAAGCATCCGTCGCATGATACTTCCGATATTTCAACTCTACTATTATTATGTGAAATTGCTTCAAACCGGCAGAAATCGATGCAATACCCGCAACCGGTGCACAGGTCGTAATCAATAACGGCTTTATGGCCGGCCACATAAATCTCTTCTTTGTCTATTGAAGGATAAAAGAGCAGGTACAGGTTGGCCGCATCCACATCACAATCGGCAAGCACAACCTCATGATTAAGAGTTGCGAACGCTGCACTGATGCTCGATTTACCCGTTCCTCCCTTACCGCTGATAACAGCTATTTCCATTTTCCCTTATTATATTATCAATGACTTCTGTAAGCTGTCTGGCAAAAAAGTTATCTTTTGCCGAAACAAGTTCCCCTCTTGAGTGCATTTTTGCAATATCCTTTTTAAAAGGGATCTCCAGCAATAATTGGATCTTTTCTTTCCACAGATATTCAACCACCTGGTTATTTCCAAGCCCTGCCCTGTTAATAATTGTACCGAATGGTTTCCCCATTGTTTTCAATGTCTCCACACTCTGCCTTAAATCACTCAGGCCGAAAGGGGTTGGTTCTGTTACAAGAATTATATAGTCTGCTTTCGCAACAGTCTGAATAAACGGGCATGATGTTCCCGGCGGTGAATCGAGAATAGCCACTCCGGCCTGTTCATTTATTTGTTTTAACGCCGATTTTATAACAGGCACTGGTGACATTACGCCGATATTCATACGTGCCTCAATCATTGCAGCCTCACCGTTAAGGTTATATCTTGATACCATTCCAAGGGAAACCGGTGACTCCGTAATTGCTCCATATTCGCAGGCCACGCTGCAGGCTCCGCAACCATGGCAAAGATCTTCTATCACGTTAATGATCTTTGAGGGAGGTATTATGAAGATGGCATTGTAATTACAGTATTCGTGGCATTTGCTGCAGAATGTGCATTTCTCTGTATCAATAACAGGTACCATCTGGAAGACTTCGTCCTTACCCGTAAAAACTTTGTTGTCGAAGAAAGCGATTGCATTTGGTGCTTCAGCATCACAATCCACCAGAATGCTACTGTAGTTATTCTGTATTAAGGTGTGGAAAATATTTGTTGCAACAAATGTTTTTCCTGTTCCTCCCTTGCCGCTCGCGATCGCTATTTTTATCATAATTAATTAATAATCAATAATATCAATGGCATCTAAGAACCTCAGGCAAGGCAGGTCTTCCTAAATCTTCTCCATTTACTCCTTTATACTTATTTTCCGGATTGTAGGGGATGCCCAGTTTATCCAGCAACGGTTCAACAGAAACCTGGTGTACCTGAAGGCCAATATCCCATGGATCATATCCCAGTAAAAGTCCTGCTATCTCTTCGTATGTAAGTACAGGGATCCCATATCCATTATCACTATAGGTTTTCCCTTCCATTTCTGCGATCACATATTGCCATCGATCGAGGAAAAATGTACACCCGGGGCAATTGGCTATTATAAGGTCAGGTTTGTAGGGCAGCATTGAGTCGAGTTTCTTTTTTGAATTGGAAACCGAGTAGCTTCTGTTCGATTTGAGGAGGTATTGTCTGAAACCGAAGCCGCAGCAATGGCGTCTCTCCGGGTAGTCAACCTGACTGCCTCCCCATTCGTCAATCATGCCTGCCAGAACATAAGGATATTCTGCCCCTCCTATACCATGAACAGGGAAGATCTTAGCATAGTGGCATCCAATGTGATCAATTACTCTGAGAGGCTCCCCGGTTTTTGAATTGACAAGCCGGAATCCTGCTTTTTCAGCTATCTCTTTACGGAATTTATAGATAACATCACTTGCATGCACGAGGTTTGCTGGTATTGTGAAAGTCATTCCCGTTGCCCTTATAAGAGCTTCCCGGGTCTTTTCTTCTGTTTCCGGAAAATGTTTCCAGGTCTCGAGCATTTCAATATATATGCCGAACGATGTTACACACGAGACAACAAAATTCTCATACCCTGCCTGATTCATGAGCGCAAACTGACGTGCAACAACTGTCATTATCGTTTCCATGGGAATTAATCCTGAATGATAAGCAATGCCTGTACAGGTAGTTTGTCGTTTATCGTCAAAAATGTCTTTACCTGTTATATCCCTCAGGATATTTATAAAGAGGTTTTCTGCTGCGGGGAATATATTCTGCCTGATGCAACTCCTCGCAAAATAATATTTGTCATCTGCTATTTCTTTCTGGTACGCCGCCCAGATCTCATTTTTCCTGATTTTCACGGGATATACGTATTTGATTGAATTATTGATCTCTGATTATCGGTTATAAATAAATTTCCAGTATTCGTCCTGTCCTTCACTGAACTCTTTATTAAGTTCCTTTGCTTTCTCAGATGAGTATTTCTCAATTTTCTCAAATCTCTGTGTCCCTCCGGTTTCATCGAAAATTCTCCTGAGGTCATCCAGTGATTCCTTCATTGTATTTCGAAGTGTGCCTGAACTCTCTTTTCCGTAACTTGTTCCGAGCCGTTTCATCATTGATTCCCTGTTATTCCTCAGCCAATCCCATACAGGTCCCTGCTCAGGATAGGTTTCAAGATCAACCTCGTCTATGTAAACACAATAACCATATTTCAGGATATGATCCCCCACGGTCCGCTTAATCGCAAGTTGCTTCCTGCCCTGTTCACTTTCAATAAAAAAGCCTGTATCGATGGAAAGAGCCCTTAATGCCTGGATAATATAACACGGAACATTACCGCGGGGGCATCTCGTTTTGCATGACAGGCATTCACCGCACCTCCAGATAGTGTCGCTTTTCAGAAGCATTTCGAGCTCTGATTCATCTCTTACCTGAACGATATTCACAACCATTCGCGGATCGTAATCACTTACTTCCGCAGCAGGACAAATTGCAGTGCAGACACCGCAGTTCATGCATGCCTTCATGCCTTCCTTAAAGCGGACATCCTTCTCAAGCTTTTCATATAATGAAGCCATTCTGATTTTGATATTTATTCTTAATAATTATGTTGATATTCCCTGATGAAATATCTGTGACCTTTATATTTTGAAGTTTTGATCAGACGCTGTTTTATAAGCGACTTAATCACTTCGGGACCGGCATTATCCTTCCTGAGCAGTTCGGCAAGCGAGTCCTCTCTCAGCGGATGTACTGCAGTAATATTGAGTATATCTTCGTAAATATTTCCTGTATGGCCTGTGTTGGTTCCCTCAAAACCTGTCAGGAATTCAGTTTTAATATTCATGTCTGTGAAGATCTGCCATCCATGATTAAGCTTATCGGCATCAGGCGGGCTGACTGTTCTTTCGGCCGGAGGTCTTGTGGGAACCGACAGGTAGGCTATACCCGGATTAATCTTTTTAATTGATTCTGCCAGTGAAGAGAATTTGTCTTCAGAATCATTCAATCCGGCAACAACCATTGTTTCTGTTCGAAGCTCTCCCTTATACAAGCCTGCAAAAAGACACATATGTTCAAGCATCCTGTGGTAATCAATACCGGGAGCCGGGCGGTTAATTTTTTTCCAGGTGGCTTCATCGGGTGCATCCAGCTTAAGAGACACCCAGTCGGCAAGAAGAAGATCTTCCCTGACTGACTCCTGATCAATCAATGAGGCATTGGTAATAACAGCCACCGGTTTTTCAAGAGTTTTCAGGAGTTTTATTGTTCTTCCCAGGTTAATGTCGAGAGTGGGCTCACCATTTGATACTATAGTAATATAGTCAGGAAAATCATCCTTATTCAGTCTTTTAAGATGCTCTGCCGCCTCCCTGTAAATATATTCCGGTTTGAAGAAAGTATCTCTGATAATACTCTTCCTGGGGGTTTGCCCGACCTGGCAGTAAATGCATCCGTATGAACAGACTTTGGGAGAAATGATATTGTTTATTCCCAGACTTTTACCCAGTCGTCTTGATGGTACAGGTCCGAAGCTTATCATTGGTGTTTGAGGTTTCTAATTATATTGATGCTTTAAAGGAAGCTTCTGTTGAAAACAACAAGGGATCCTTTTTCGACCTTCAGAAATTCAGCCATTACATTACATTTTACCATCAGCAGGAAAAAGATCCTGGGGTCATTGAGTGGGAGTAGCCCTTCCAGGTTTCCCTGACCTTTGGAAATAATCAGATCAGCTTCATTGAAGTATTTCCTGAACTCCCCTGATGATTTCTCAGGAATTGTGGAGGGGGCATCATACCCGTTTGAGATGACTTTAACGACAGATGTCAACCCTGTATATTCGGCATCTTCCATTGTAGCGTCATTAATCACCGGGCTTCCCCTCACTGCATATGTAAGATCAGGATGGTTAAGTGTCTCGATAAACAACCTGTCAAACACTATCTCTCCTGCATTGTCGCCCAGGTATAATACTGACCGGGCACTTTTCAGCTTCTCTTTGAGCTCCCGGCTATGGTTAATCGCGAAATCTGATTTCAATGCTTTTTCGATGGTTGCCTCGAGATCGAATTTGCTATTTGCGGCAAAATCAATAATATTCCCTGCAATTGCCAGCCTCAGCGCAGTGTCGAACCTCTCTTCCGATTCCAGGATTATTCTTTCCAGTCCCGGCATCATGCCGAGGGCCTTGTCGTTGTAATGCTTCTTTTCTTCCCGAAAGGGATCGGTGTTCCGGGTGTAGCTCTGCAGCATTTTATGAAGCTCTCTCGAGAAAAGTGGTCCGGTAAGATTACCACGTTTATCCAGGTAAAATTTTACCATATCGACCGTAAAACTCTCTTTTTTCTCAGATGAAATGGGTTCTTTCTCAAGTATTTTCCCAAAAGCCCTGACGAAACAATAGAAGCACCGGTAGTCGGAGATCATCAACCCTCAGATTAATGGTCACAATAATTTGCTCCGGTTTCGAGTCTGCCTTTTATCAGATCGGCAGCAAGCTCTTTCGGGGGTTTGACAGGGGCTCCGACAAACACATTGATTTTGTTGTGATTGAAGATGCTTATTGCTCTCTGGCCCATTCCTCCTGCTATAACATCCGTAACACCCTTTTCTGCGAGCCAGGCAGGAAGAAGTCCCGGTTCATGGGGTGGGGGAGTGACCAGTGTCTCTTCGGAGACGGAACCGTCGTCTGCATCCATTATTGCAAACTGCCGGCAATGGCCAAAGTGGGAACATAGTATCCCGTTTTCGAGCGGGATGGCGATTCGTTTTTTCATAGTGTGGTATCTATTATTGTTGAGACAGGTCATGACCTGTCTTTACTGTTATCCTGTTGAGACAGGTCTGAGACCTGTCTTTACTGCTATCCTGTTGAGACAGGTCTGAGACCTGTCTTTACTGCTAATCAGGGTCTGCTGCCTCCGGATCCGCCCTGCCGGCCTTTACCCGATCCCTGGCCTCCGCCGGATGTGCGACCTTTACCCTGGCCTCCACCGGCCTGCCCACGTCTGCCCTGGCCTCTGCCGGGACTTCCCGGATCCTGTTCATCTGATTTTTTTCTGCACCGGCCCATTCCGCGGCCTGATCCCGGTCCCTTTCCTTCAGGACCCGTTCCGTTCATTCGTGGCATGGTATGATATTTTACTGGTTTAACATATTAATAGTATCCTGGATGGTTTTTTCAGTATCCTTTATTACAATCATCTGTATCTTAAGACTGTCAAGTAACGACTTAATCTTGATGCCGAACTCTCCTGAGATGATCTTGCTGACGTTCCGTGAAGCAACAATCTGCACTGATGCGGGACCAGCTCCGTTGAGTGCATCCTTGTTCGGGTTGGGAATGAATTCAGTCCCCCCGGTTTCGGTGTCATAGATGACAAAAAAGGCACAACGTCCAAAGCGCTGGTCAAGCTTGCTTTCCAGAGTGTTTCCCGTGCTGGTGATGGCTACTTTCATGTTTTCTGTTTTTATTTATTACATGTTCTTCCGTTTCATAAGTGACCTTGTCGTAGTTTGAGATCTTTTTTCCTTTGCATAAAGGACACTCACTTATCTCTTCCTGCTTGAAGGGATTGTTAAAATAACATCCGCAGGTGTTACAGACAAACCATTCGCTGTCGAAGTATATCTTGCCTCCTTCAATGATTATCTGTTTCCCGGTTACCAGTGCATCAGCAATTTTTTGCCGGGCTCTGGCATATATGCGGGTAAGTGTGGGTCGGGAAACGTCCATAATCACTGAAGCCTGGTGATGATTGAGCGATTCGTGGTCACAAAGCCGTACTGCCTCATACTCCTCGAAATGAAGAAATACGGCTTCGGCCCTGCCGCTTTTTGTTTTGCCGCCATAGGGTTTAAACCCCGATATTACCGGGGGATTGCTTACTTTCCTCAATCGTGTGGGGCGTGGCGACATAATATGATCAATAGTTCAATACAAAGATAATGAACAATAGTTCAAAAATCCAAATTTATCAGACGAAATTTTCAGCCCTTTTTCCGTCAACTGAAGCTGACGGAAATTGAGCTAAAGCAGACAGAAATTGAGCAACGCTTGTGAAAATTGAGTAAAACAGGATAGTCTTGTTTAAATCACCTGACAGGTCCGAAATACTTATCGAGCCAGGCAAGGGTCTCTCTGATGTACTCGGCTTTCGGGGGTATATGGTCGGTTTCGTAGAGTATGATTTGTTTATGTTCAGGTGGTGTCCCAAGAAGGTCGGCCATGGGTTTTATTTCCTGATCGATCCACCTGTCGTACATTCCGTTCAGCATCAGAGTCGGAATTGTTACTCTGGTAACATAGTTAACCGCGTTTATCTCAGGACGGCCACTGGCATTCAAACCTCCCGCTACAAGTATATTCAGGGCCAGGCGATCCTCAACAGCAGGTATGATGGTCCCAAGCCAGCCTCCCCAGCTCATGCCGTAAAAGGCAAGTTTGCCGATATCGATATCAGCCCGGGTATGGAGGTAGTCGATACTTCTCCGGAAATCTTTAATAACCTGAACCATGAATTCAGTGAAGGCATGAGATTCGTTTCCTCCGTGGATAGCTGCGAGTTCCGGTTTGCCGCGTTCGAATGTCCCTTTGTAAACCGGCCATAGTACTGCACGTCCGTTCCTTACATAATAAGACAGGAACATCGGGAACTCATAATATTCCTCAATTTGATCGCTTGATGTCATCCTCGTTGCGGCGCTGCCGGGAAAGTAAACTACTGTCTGATAGGGAGGTGTGGCATTCTGTGGAAGAAACAGGTAGGCTGTGATCCTTTCACCACCGTATGCAGCATCGAAAGAGACCTTTTCCCTGATCCATCCGCCGGGACTTTCAACATTATACTCAATTTGGGAATTCAACTCAGCAGGATCATAGGAAAAGAGCCCCAGATAAATTTTGAAGATTTCATCACTGACAGGTTTGATCTTTGCAGGGTCTTGTTGTTCTGGCGGAGTAACATCAGCAAATAATTCCGGGGGAATGGAATCAATCTCCGGATAGAATGCAAGCCTGAACCCGTTCCTTCGCGAGCGGTCCATTTCAGGTGCCTGTCGCTGACTGCCGAATTCATATGTGTTATCTTCCCAGGCACCTCCCCTGATAACTCTTCCGGCAGGTGTTTTGTTCAAGCACCACTCCCTGACATTTCCTGCCATATCATATGCACCATATGGGGTGATTCCGGGAAGTGAACCTACCTCCACCGGTCCGCTCCCTCCAAAATTGCTGAAAGGGGCAAGCAGGGCAAAGCCTCCCAGCTGAAAGACCCGTACCATGGGAGTATATGCGCCTCTTGCCACGTTCCAATGCTCTGTTGCAGGCAGGCTCATGCCTGAATATCCGGCATAGGCTGCAGCCTCGTGCCAGCTTATTCCTGATACAGGATAATCACCCTGACCGGCAGGGAAGTCGCCTCCTATCCATGTTGATGGTCCGGGTTGACCCGATTGATCAACAAATTCCCTTACAGCTTCTTCCCATGTCAGTTCCTTGCCCTCTTTCATAAATTTGTGCTTCCAGTATTCAGGCTCTCTGTAGCCTCCGGCATCAATAAAAGTTTTGTATTCACTGTTCGTCACTTCATATATGCCAATAAAAAAATCATTCACCCGGCCCATGGGGGTATCAGTTGCCGGAACCCGCACCATCCTCGCAGGTATGCTGTCAATCTCGTCCATTTTTCTGAGAAAAGTATTTGGGCCCACTTGTCCCTGTTTTCCTTCTGAACCAAGCATTCTCCAGCTGGATGCAGCCCCCATAACAGTCGCGTATCCCTCTTTCTCTAGCTTCCAGCGGAAGATCCCGACAGGAACCCTTACTTTCTCCAGGGGTGAGATACCCAGATATTTCCAATCCTCGTCGGGCTTGCTGTATTCCTTGATAAAGACACTTGCTCCGGGTGGATCGGTAATGACATCGATATTCAGTGATATTTTTGAGAATAGTTCAGCAAGCCGGGTATCATTTCCAAGGATAACCTCAGCCCGTTCGGCCAGATAATAAGGTTCTGTAAGGTTCCTGTATACATCGTTCCCGTCAATCATTCTTTCTATTTCAGGCAATGCCACCTCCCTTGCCCATTTTATTTCTGACTGTCGTTTAAAGAGCGAGACCACACCGGTTACCACGACAATGAGGATTAAAACTGCTGCGGGGATGAGAATCTTTTTAGGTAGAATTCTTCTGCGGTGTCTGCCCGGCTCTGCCTGCTCATCGATACCCTCCCTGATGGCTTCCTTTATTTCGTCCTTGTCAGCCTCATCCATCTTCAGAAGCATCTGAACAACGCTGGACAGTTTATTTATATGCCTTTCGAGAGGAGGGGTGAGTGCATCGAGCCAGTGGACATCGCTTACGTAATACTCGAGCTGTTTTGTCATGGGAACATCTTCCAGGCGGAGGGGAATGATCGCCAGCCCATGGTGGACCGCCCGGTCCACCTCTTTGATAACCTGGGCGGACTGGTTGGAGTTGGATGAATAGACAAGGATAAAGACTTTCGATCCTTTTATCCCGTCGATAATAGCCTCTGCAAAAGGAGCCCCCGGAGTGATGTCGCGGGGCGCCATCCAGCAGCGGATCCCTTTTTGTTCCAGAATAGAACATACGGCATCAGCAGCATTGGCATCTTTATGGGAATAGCTGATGAATACATCATGAGCCATGTTCGGGTCTGTTTCTTAAGATATGAATATGATAAAGATAGGAAACAGGGAAATACGAGGCAAATAAAAATGAGAAGAGGAGAATGGGAGAAGAGGAGAAGAGGAGAAGCAGGGGAAGGGAGACAAGTAGAACCGTTGTGCGGGGAGACGGGATCCCATTATACCTTTTTACCTCTGTACCTCTGTACCTCTGCACCCCTGTACCTTTTTACCCCTGTACCTCTGTACCCCTGTACCTCTGTACCCCTGTACCTCTGTACCCCTGCACCATTACGCCATTACGCCGTTACGCCGTTATTTATACGGCAGTCCCATCTTGCGGGCAATCTCCTGGAATCGAGGCTCATCCCGGAGAGAATTAAACAGAGGAAAGCAGAGGTATGGCATATTCTGATCACGCTTTTCATATCCGACTTCCAGCCAGTCGAGAGCCTTGTTTTTATTACCGGCCTGAACAAATCTTGAGGCGATTTCAAACGGTGCCCAATAGTCTGCCTGAAACTTGCGCTCAAAGGCTTCAGCCATATAAACAAATGCTTTTTCACTACCCCCCTCTTTTATTCCCCTTTCAATTGCTTCTGTCACATTATCAAGATTCATGATTACACAATATGCTTTATACTTTTCCAGTGCCTCTTCAGTCCTGCCTGACAAGTAAAGTGCCTCGCCCAGATTACTCAGGGCGAAACCATAATAAGGATCTATTTGTAAAGCTTCATTAAATAACTTAATACTTACGCTGAGTCTCTTTAAAATTATTTGTGAGACTGCGCATAAGGACAGTATCAGCGGGTTCAGAGGATCAAGCTTAAGAGCTGTTTCAATTTCCTTCATGACCTCTTCCTGAGGTCTTCCCATAATTAACAAAAAATGACTGTAATAAGCATGCGCTTCTGCATGGTTAGGATTTATGGATAATGTCTTCTTAAAGGCTTCTTCGCCACCTTGCCAGTCCCACATTACCCAAATATTTATTACAGCCAGTGTATATTGTACTTCTGGATTGTCGCTATCCAGTTCAAGCGCTTTCATAAGTGACTCCTGGATAAATGGACCAGCCTCTTCAGCAGATTTAAAACCAAACTGGACTATTGCCGCCCAGGTGATTGCAACATTTGCGTAAGCCGGAGCATATTCCGGGTCTTTTGCAATTGCAGATTCGAAATATTTTATTGCAATTTCAAAATCATTGCTGGTAAATTTATATAAATAGAATCTGCCTTTAAGAAAATCTTCATATGCACCAAGGTTTTTAGTTGGTACTTTCTCAATAATTCTTTTCTCTTCAGGCGATATGACTGCTTTGAGCTCTTTGGCCACAGATTGCGCCACCTCACTTTGAATGAAGAATATGCGCGACAGATCACTCAGATCTCCGTTGTAAATCTCCGACCATAAGTGGGCATCGGTTCCGGCATCAATCAGCTGAACGGCAATGCGTACCATATTGCCTGCTCTGCGAACACTGCCTTCAATAATGCTTGCAACTCCCAGTTCACGGGCAATCTCTTTTATCGACTTGTCACTATTCTTATAATTCATTGATGAAGTTCGTGAAATCACCTTCAGATCACCGATCTTGAAGAGACGGTCAAGGATCTCCTCCATCATCCCGTCACTGAAATACTCCTGTTCAGGATCGTTGCTCATGTTTTTGAAGGGCATGACGGCAATGGATTTTTTATCTTGTCCCACCTGCAATATTCCATCCCTTATGGCTTTTTCAAGAACATCATCTCTGGCATCATCTTTCCGGAGCAGGATTTTAACTACTCCCGATAATTTATTAATATGCTCTTCTAAAGGAGGGCTCTTTGCATCTAGCCAGTGGACACTGCTCAGGTAATATTCAAGTTGTTTTGACAGGGGTACATCCTCTAGCCGGAGGTTAATGACCGGAAGCCCCAAATGTACTGCCCGGTCCACTTCCCTGATTACCTGTTTGGAGTTATTCGAGTTTGATGAATAGACCAGGATAAACAGTTTCGATGATTTAATTCCATCGATGATGCCTTCTGCAAAATCAAGTCCCGGAGTAATATTCCTGGGTGCGATCCAGCATGAGATACCGTTTTGTTCCATGTGAGAACAAACAGTTTCAGCAGCATTTTTATCGATGCTGGAGTAGCTTATAAAAACGTCGTGTGCCATAAATGGATTTGTTGTGGAATGGATTATCCTTTTTTCAGTTTTATGATAAAGGTAATAAAGAGATGGATATGTGTCAAGAATAATTTGCCTGAAGACGGAAATGTCAGGTAAGATTTCGATAGTCATTCAATAGTCATTCGATAGTCATTCAATGGTCATTCAATGGTCATTCGATAGTCATTCAATGGTCATTCGATTGTCATTCGATGGTCATTCGATTGTCATTCAATAGTCATTCAATAGTCATTCAATAGTCATTCAGTAGTCATTCAGTAGTCATTCAGTAGTTTAACAATGAATGACCCTCCTTCGATAAATCTTTGGAGGGCAAAGCGGCGAAGCCGAATGATGCGCGACCTGTCCACCGAAGCGAAAGCGGAGGTGGAAGCGCGAATGACCATTAATGACGGCCGTAGGCCAAATGACGGGGCAGACGCATTATTGTACTCTGAACCGCAAGAAATGCTCTCCGCTTTCCAATTCAACGAAGGGCTCATCAGTTTTACCACCTCTTCCGTTTAGCCTGAAGCTCTTCGTATTTTCGGGAATGGTAAGGGAAGCAGTGCATCCAACCGGTATTTTTACTGATATTTCAAGAATCTCTTTTTCCATGCTCCAGTTAACCGTAACGGTACCATACGGAATCTCCTTTGTTGTATTTGCCCATGTGATGCCTTCGGGTATCTGCGGATCTATTACCAGACGCTTCCAGGCCGGGAAATTCTCATTGGCCCGGATACCGCCCACAGCCTCGTAAAACCATGAGCCGATCGCGTTATAGCAGTTGTGTATCCGGCTCCTGCTTCCGTCCCAGTGCTCCCATGTTGCAGTTGCTCCGTTATCGATCATGTACAGATATCCAGGGTATTCTCTTTTTTTAAGCATCGAATACACAAGTTCAGCTTCATGTTGTTTCACAGCCCATTCAGTAAAGACAGGGATCCCTACCAGTCCGCATGCAAAATGACCCTTATGGTTAATTTTGATCTCGTCAAGGAGATTCTGCCTGACAGATTCTTTAAGTGAGTCTGGAACGATCCCTGCCAGGAGCGGATATGTCAGATCGATCTGCGATCCGCTGCCATATATTTTCCGTGAGATATCATATAATCTGTCATGAACAAGCTTTCTTAGTTGTTCTTTTTTCCCTGTGAAGATCCTTATGTCGTCAGTTTTGCCGATGACTTCTGCAATCTTTTCCATCGTCTCATAGCAGATGGTTACAAAGCAGTTGTTTACGAGGCTGATGGAGGCCGGGTCGGTCTGATCCACTCCTTCAGGTGCAGCCCAGTCGCCCAGGTACCAGGACCTGTAATCTGTTTCGGGCCATGGCTCCAGTAAACCTTCAGGTGAGTGTTTTTCAACATAGTCCAGCCACAGCTTCATAACGGGATAATAACTCTCCAGCAGACGTTTGTCGCCGTAATTGAGATAAGTTTTCCATGAAGCGGTAATAATGAAACCACACCAGTAGGGTCCGCCTCCGGCACGATAAGGATTTGGCGCGGTGTGTGGCATACCGCCGTCTTCACGGACACAGTCGGCCCATGCCTGCAGCCAGTTGTTATAAAGGGGCGCCAGGTCAAACATTATCTGGGCCGTCTGAGTGGAAGCATTGCCATCGCCCCCGTAACCGAGGCGCTCAATGTGGGAACAGTCGACCAGGTAAGCCCCCAGGCTCAGGCATCTGAGAGTGTGCATGATCATATCGTGTATGCTGTTCAGGTCCGGATCGGAGCATTCGAACGATGAGGCCGCCCTGTAATCAGTATGGATAAGAAAAGCGGTAATATCCTCCCTGGCAGGTTCCTGCCTGAGGTTTGACATCTTCAGATACCTGAAAGAGTGGTAATTGAACTTGTTTCGAAAGAATTCGTTGTCCTTTCCGGAAGCTATATAACTATCCCGCTGATTCTGATTGGCAAATTTACCGGATTTGTCGAGACGATCACTGTACTCCAACATTATTTCATCTCCTGCATTCAGTTGAGGAAATCTTACATCAATCCATCCTGTAACGGATGTACCCATATCAATAAGCCAGGTATTGTCGCCGTCCGGTTGAATATTAACAGGCTTAATTTCCCCAATGATCCTGTTGTTCTCAGCTACCTGAGGAGACACCTCATGCTCCGGCGGTATTACTGTAATCGCAGGCTGCCATACTGCCTTATCCAGTGTTTCTCCTGACAGATGGGACAGAAGAAGGGATCCGTCAACCAGTTCTCCGCCGAATCTGCCGGGTCTCCATGTACCTGTGTTATAGTACCCGCTGTTCCTTGCTGTCCATGTTGAGTCGGTCCATAGAACCGGATTCCACATATCATCAGTTAATTGCTCAATCTGAGCCCTTACAAGAGGACTCACATCCGCCACACCCGGCAATCCTGTGCTGTACCAGCCCTGGCCCACCCAGAGGACAATGTCGTTTCTTCCGGTCTTTAGCAGAGGGGTAATGTCATACGTGTTGGCCAGTGATCTTTTATTAAATTGCGATACAGCCGGTGTCAGCACATAATCACTCACTTTTTCTCCGTTGATCCAGATCTCGTGGTATCCAAGGGAATTGATATGCAGGAGTGCCTTTTCAGGTTTTTCCGGCAGTTCGAATCTCTTCCACAACTGCGGGGCCGCTGACCTGCCTTCCCTGTCGGGCAATCCGATATAATCTGCAATCCAGTCGGATGCATTCAATAAACCTATACTGAAAGAGTCAGAATAACTCCAGTCCGAAAATCTGTCATTTTCATCCCATACCCTGACCTTCCAGAAGCATAAGGATCTTGAAGAGAGGTCTTTGCCCTGATAAGGGACCAGGATGCTGGCTGGTGATACGACTTTCCCGGAATTCCACAGGTCAGCATTCTTTTCATCAAGCAGGCTCATTTTGCTTGCGACAAGCACCTGGTAAGCTGTCTGCCTTGTACCGTTTTTTCCGGATCTGATTTTCCAGCTAAGCCGGGGAGCTGTTGTTCCTGTTCCAGGCGCTTCAGTAAGGTTTTCACAGGTCAGCTCACAAATGATCATCTCCTTCCCGGTTCCTGAGCATCCGTTAAGAAGCATCACTGTGACTGAAAGTATTTTAAACAGATGTTTCAGCTTCATGGGCAGTGCATTTAATTGACCGGTGATCAAAGTTTAAACCATTCAGTGAATTGGATAATATCTTTATCCTTGTTGCTGCAATGGTGATATTCGTTGGTGTGAGGATCGTAACAATAATCCTGTCCCCATTCATCAGCATTCTCCGATATCTGCCGGACAGCGTCAATAATATATACCAGTTCTGCATCTGTCATAGTGGGGTGAAGGGAGAGTCTGATCCATCCAGGTTTCAGAGATAAATCCCCGGCATCAATCCTGTCAGTAATCTCTTTTGAGAGGCTGAAATCGACGTTGAGGAGAAAGTGACCGTATGTTCCGGCGCAGGAGCAGCCTCCCCTTACCTGAATACCAAACCTGTCATTCATTAGTTTTGTAACAAGATTATGATGTATATTATCGAGCCAGAAGGAGAATACCCCGAGACGTCCGGTGATGTTATCTGCAAGAATATGCAATCCTTTGATCTTTGATAACCTGGTGAATGCCAAATCAATAAGCTCTTTCTCTCTCTCATGTATAAGTCTTGTCCCCATTTTTTCCTTCAGGTTTATTGCCAGGGCAGCCTTTATTCCCTGGAGGAAGCCAGGCGTGCCGCCGTCCTCTTTCACCTCAATGTCGCTTATATAGCTGTATTCACCCCAGCGGTTGGTCCATTTGACGGTTCCTCCCCCGGGCGTGTCAGGGGTGTAGTTTTTGTAAAGCTCTTTGTTGAAGATCAGCACTCCTGCGCTTCCGGGTCCGCCAATAAATTTGTGGGGCGAGAAGAATATTGCATCGAGCTGTTCCATCTTTTCGGCAGGATGCATGTTGATATCCACGTATGGGGCCGAGGCGGCGAAGTCAACGAAGCAGTAGCCATTATGCTCATGCATTATCCTTGCCAGTTCATGGAACGGCGGCATATAGCCCGTAACATTTGAACATGCAGTGAAAGAACCGATCAGCAGTGGTCTCGATTTATATTTTATGATCTCTTTTCGCAGTGCATCGGGATTGACTGTCAGATCGGCTGAGGGTTCCAGTACAACCACATCTGCCAGAGTCTCGAACCACGAT
The DNA here is from genome assembly GCA_964633195.1 of uncultured Rikenellaceae bacterium. Lineage (GTDB taxonomy): Bacteria > Bacteroidota > Bacteroidia > Bacteroidales > VadinHA17 > LD21. The sequence goes on from CAZWFL010000010.1 coordinate 21,658, forward strand.
GTGTGGTTTGAATGGTGTTCGGTGTGGGTAAGAAATACGACCGGACGGTTCTCATTAGGGATATCACGGCAGGAGTTATATTCACCATGGGTGAAAACGCAGTAGTTAATAGCCTGTTCAGGGACCTTTAATCCCAGGATCCTCTGAAGCTTGGCGATGGCAGAGGTCATGCCGGTCCCTGTGAAGATCAGGATATCTTCCTCACTTGCATTAACATGTTGTTTAACAATTTTCTGTGAAATGTGATAAGCCTGTGTCATTGCGTTTCCGGTGGCAGTCGATTCAGAGTGGGTATTGCCGACCATGGGACCTATCTCCTCGAGGATCCTTTTTTCGATCGGCCCGTATAGCCTTCCGCTTGCTATCCAGTCGGCATAAACCAGATTTTTTCTTCCGTAAGGCGTCTCTATCTCAGCATCAATACCCACGATATTCTGCCGAAACTGACTGAAATATTTCTCTAGCTGACTCATCTTTGCATTGTTTTATTAGTTCTATCGTTCAGAGCCTTTAAGTCCGAAGACCCCCGCCTGACCGCTGACGCAGTCAGTCGGGCAGGGAAGACGGAAGGAAGAAAAAAATATTTGTGATTTGTGATTTGTGAGTCTTGATTTGTGATTTAAATCAAAAATCACAATTCTAAAATCACTATTCACAAATCAAACAACCTCGTTCGCTCGCCCTTTCGCTTTTTCACCCCCTCGCCCTTTCGCTTTTTCACCCCCTCGCCCTTTCGCTTTTTCACCCCCTCGCCCTTTCGCTTTTTCACCCCCTCGCTCTTTCGCTCTTTCGCCCCCTCGCTCTTCGCTTACTCTTCTGTCAGCATATCATAAGCCTCCCTTGGCGTAACTCCCAGCCTGTCGGCTATTGCCCTGACTGTGGTATTGCCGTCAGCTTCAATACCCATCTCCTTAAGCATTGTGATAAAAAAAGATAGTTCTAATCCGGTGCTTTCGGCAACATTTTTTAGAGTGTATTTCCCGTATCCTGCCTGATTTCCTCCGCCTCCGGCTCCCTCTTTCCCACCCGCTCCCTTTCCGACGGTGTTATATTTCGAGTTAAGCACTCTATAGATTGCAGCAGGTGTCGTATTATTCTCCCTTGCAATTATTTCAAGAGTGTTATTGTTATCAGAAACTCTTATTTTGCTTTCAATCAACGTCTTTAATAATTCTTCTACAGGAATATCGCCAAATCTTACTGACAGGCTGTCCAGCGTAAAATCCTCCATATGAAGGACAGGAGGGATCTCAATTTTGCCGGCCCAGCTCTCTTTCACCTTATCACCGAAAACCATTACTGGTCCGAAAGGTGTCCAGTAGCGCAATGTTCCGACAAAGATTACGGATGAAAGTAATATCGAAGTCGCCAGCTCCCACTTCCTGTTCAGTCCCGCCCGCACCTTGCTTCTGAAGTATGTCAGGAAACCTCTCCAGTTCACAAAGAAGAGGTGAATGACAAAAAAAATGAAAAAGAGGTATGAGAAAATTGTATGAAGTGCCTGCCATTCGGCCTTTGTGAAGAGCAACAGCTTCCATGTTCCCCAGTTGGCAATTCTTCCCGGAGGTGCAACGTAGAGAATGAAGCCCGATACCGACATTATTACTGTTGAGATGACCAGAGAAAAGGTGGTAAAGCTTCTAAGATTGAATTTCTGTTTTCCTGTCTTCTTTTCCATTTGGAATGGTATTCAATAAGAAGAATCAAAAATATCAATAGTTATTTGATTTTGTAGTGGGATTCCAGGATCAGGCGGAATAATTTACCTGGCAGGATATTTTTGAGTATCACTGCCAGCTTCTGGTCAACAGGTGCGATAATATAACGTTGTTTTGGATTCTTCTTCTTTATTATTTTTACAATCTTCTTTGCAAGGAAAACAGGAAGCCAACCATTGTTTTCATCATTTTCGATCACTTCGAGGGTTTTTAAAAATTGACCCTGGTACGGATCATCTTTATCTGAGCCTGGAAGAAATTTCCTTCTGTTAAGAGTGTTGTTAGTATGAAAATCACCCGGATTAATGACTATGACATTGATATTAAACCGTTTAACCTCCATTCGTAAGGCTTCACTAAATCCCTCAATGGCAAACTTACTTGCAGAATAGAATGCCTGGAACGGAAGCCCCATCAATCCGCCTATTGAGCTGAAATTGATTATGGTCCCGCCTCCCTGCTTTCTCATAACAGGAAGTACTTTCCTGGTGAGATTTACCATTCCCATAAAATTAGTTTCCATCTGAAGCCTGATATTCCTGGTTGGTGTAATCTCAACAGGACCTCCGGTATGCATGCCGGCGTTGTTGATCAGTACATCAATTCTTCCCTCTTTCCGGATAACCGTTCTGACAGTATTTCTGATGGATATAATATTCGTAAGATCCATCTGCAAAAGATGTTCTGTGGTTCCTGTTCCGGGTTCATACCTTACTGTTCTGTAAACGATATGACCTGCCCTGACAAGAAGCCTTGAGATTTGTTTTCCAAACCCGGAAGATACTCCTGTAATAAGGATTACTTTTTTCATACTGTATTAGTTTTACCTGAGGTCATATTGTACTACCCCCCTTCCCCCCTTAAAGGGGGGTTAATCTGGAATTTAAGGTGCTTCCAGATGAAGGAGGATTAACTTAAAACTCCAAGTCCTTTTGCTGCTTTAGTTATCTTTTCGACTGATTCGTCAACCTGTTCTTTGGTGTGGGTTGCCATCAGTGAGTATCTTATCAGGCTGTCCTCCTTTGGAACGGCAGGTGAAACGACAGGATTGACAAAGATCCCGTCGGCAAGCAGGAGCTGAGTCATCTGCAGAGCTTTTATATTATCGCGGATGAAAAGCGGGATAATAGGTGACTCTGATCTCCCGGTATCAAATCCGGCTTCTTTGAAACTCTTAAGTGCATAATTTGTAATATCCCAGAGATGCTGAATCCTCTCAGGCTCGGATTCCATGATATCCATTGCAGCGAGAACAGATGCCGCAGATGCGGGGGTTATGCTGGCACTGAAGATCAGTGACCTTGAGTTGTGCTTGATAAAATTAATTACTGAAGCATCTGCTGCAATAAAACCTCCGAGCGAAGCCAGCGATTTGGAGAAGGTGCCCATTATCAGGTCGACTTTATCGGTCAGGCCGAAGTGTGAGGCAGTTCCGGCTCCTTTTTCCCCGAGTACGCCGATCGAATGAGCATCGTCAACCATAATGGTGGCATTGTATTTTTCCGACAGGCTGACAAGTTCCGGCAGCTTAATTATATCTCCTTCCATAGAGAATATCCCATCGACAACTATCAGTTTAATGCTTTCCGGCGAGCAAATCCTGAGTTTGCTTTCAAGCGATTTCATGTCGTTGTGCTTGAATTTCAGGACCCTCGAAAAGGAGAGCCTGCTGCCTTCGATGATGGAGGCGTGATCGAGCTCATCAAGTATCACATGATCCCGTCGCCCGGTAAGCACAGACACCACTCCAAGATTTACCTGAAAACCCGTGCTGAAACAGAGTGCCGCCTCTTTTCCTACAAGTTTCGCCAGACGCTCCTCCAGTTCGATGTGGATATCCAGAGTTCCGTTAAGGAATCTTGATCCGGCGCAACCCGTGCCATATTTCTCTATGGCTTTCTTTGCTGCCTCCTTGATCCCCGGGTGGTTCGTAAGTCCCAGATAGCTGTTCGATCCGAACATCAGGACTTTCTGACCCTTTATGGTCACAACGGTATCCTGATCAGATTCGATTTCCCTGAAATAGGGGTAAATGCCTGCTTCCATAGCTTTCTGCGGAGCGTCATACCTGGATAGCTTGTCCTGTAATATTCCCATCTGAATGATGTTGATAATTGCGCCAAATATATTAAAATTATGGTTTGAAAGAGGTTCGACACTTTTTTACCTTATTAACTGAAATTCAGATATGTCTCTTTTTTATCAGTATTCTTTGATCCTTATCTTTTCATTTGCCGTAATCATTCTGGCCCTGCTGTTCTTTGTTACTGCCCCCTATGGCAAGTTTCAAAGGAAGGGTTGGGGTCCTGTGATAAAGACCCGATGGGCCTGGATGATAATGGAGTTTCCTTCTCCTGCACTGATGATCTTTATTTTTATTCTCTCCGGCAGATACAACCTGATGAATACAATATTTCTTGTTATATGGTCGTCACATTACCTTCACAGGACCTTTGTTTACCCATTCAGCCAGTCGGGCGGGGAGAAACCCTATCCTCTTTTACTGGTGCTGATGGCTCTCATTTTTAACTGCCTCAACGGCTTCGTTAACGGATATGGTATTTTTCACCTTTATTATTACACGTTTTCGTGGATGATGACATGGAAGTTCAATGCGGGACTTATTTTGTTTATAACAGGGTTCATAATTAACAAGCGTGGTGACGCAAGACTCAGGAAACTGCGCAGAAACAAACCTGAGGAGTATGTTATCCCCCATGGGTGGCTGTTCAGGTATGTTTCGTCACCCCATTATCTTGGCGAGATTATTGAATGGACCGGATGGGCGATAATGACCTGGTCGCTGCCCGGACTGGCATTTGCCGTTTTTACATTTGCTAATCTCTTCCCGAGGGCGATCAGATCACACAGATGGTATAGGGAGAGGTTTCCTGATTACCCGCCTGAAAGGAAAGCGCTGATACCCTTTATAGTTTGAAGTGCCAGGCACTCCAGGCACTCAAATAATTCTGCGAAACTCCGGAATAAAAATCTGTATTTTGTTTGGAAAGTAGCTTGCAGCGATTTATTTTTGCCGCGAAATCAAATTTAGCAGAATAATGGACGATGGCCCTGCGCGATATAGTATGAAACTCTGATACAGAAGGGGCATTCTGTTTTATGGTTGCCTCCTTCTGTACCGATAAATAAGAGGAGGTGACTATGACTTCATTCACAACATTTTACTTAAGCGGATTAGTCGGAAAGGAGGTTTTTGGTCCTGACGGTGACGCTGTCGGAGTGATCAAAGACGTTCTGACCAGGTCGATACCTGTCGAAGGAGATGATGTTTCGAGACAGATTGTGACGGGTGTGAAACTGAAGGTTGGCAGGCAGGTCAAAAATTATTCATCCCGCACCTTCAGGGTAATAAAAGCCAGGGAAAAGCTGAGTGTGACCTGTTCCGGGCTAGTCGATCTTCCTGAGGATGAGATATCCCAGGGTCTTTTTCTTGTTGAGAATGTCCTTGACAAGCAGATAGTTGACCTTAATGGCCGCAAACTTGTAAGGGTAAACGATATAAGACTTGTTACAGTTCCCATGGGAACCTTTGCCATTGCTGTTGACATTGGTGTTGAGGGTCTCCTTCGCCGTCTGGGTATTTCACAGCTTCTTAAAAAACTGCTTTCCCTCCCAAGGATCAATATACCTTCAAAATATATTCTGTGGGATGATGTGCAGACCATAGACTATTCAAACCTGAACATTAAACTTTCAAAAAGTTATGCCAGACTGCAGACACTTCACCCATCGGATCTGGCTGATATTCTTGAGGATCTCGGAAAGAAATCAAGTATGTCGCTCTTCTCGGCACTTGATGAGGAGAAGGCTGCCGATGTTCTGGAAGAGCTGGAGACTCATGCCCAAATACATATAGTTGAAAATCTGCCCGTTGAGAAAGCTGCGGATGTGTTGGAAAAGATGCCGGCCGATGAGGTTGCGGATATACTCGATGAGCTTGAAGATGAAAAGGCTGAAATTCTTCTCAACGAGATGGATGATGAGTCATCACAGGAAGTAAGGGAATTGCTGGAGTACTCAGACGATTCTGTCGGTAGCATTATGACAACTGATTATCTCTCATTCGGACCTGACAGACTGGTGAGTGAGGTTATCAATGAGATACGGGATAAAAAACCTGAGCCTTATGAACTTTACAAGTTATGTGTTACTGAAGATGATAATGAACTGATAGGTACCTTCAGCCTGCGTGATCTTATTCTCGCATCTCCCCGGCAGAAGGTGAACCAGATAATGAATCCGGAGCCGATATTGCTGTTTGATGACCAGAAGCAGGATGATGCCGGCCTGATGATATCAAAATACAGTCTTCTGGCCGTGCCTGTTGTCGACAGGGAGAACCAGCTGCAGGGCATGGTGATAGTGGACGATGTTGTTGAGGATCTTATACGCAAAAGGAGGAGCAGGAAAAGATAACCGATATCAGATCCCGGGATAATGAAATTCAGGATAAAAAGAAGGCACTATTTTAAGAGGATCGCCCTTTTTCTTGCCATCCTTGGCCCGGGAATAATAACGGGCAGTGTTGACAATGATGCAGGCGGCATTACTACTTACTCCGTTGCCGGAGCCGTTTACGGGTACGGCCTGATATGGACCCTGATCCCTTCTTTTATTGTTCTGCTGGTTGTTCAGGAGATGAATGCAAGGATGGGGATAGTTACAGGGAAGGGTCTGTCGGACCTGATACGCGAGAATGCCGGTGTTAAGATAACCCTCTTTATTTTTATCGGATTACTGATAACGAACATTGGAAATACGACAACAGAGTTTGCCGGAGTGGCCGGCAGTATGGAGATCTTTGGTGTTACAAAGTATATCTCCGTACCCGTTGTCGGATTCCTTGTCTGGATACTGGTTGTAAAAGGGACCTATAAGATTGCCGAACGTATTTTTCTTATTTTCAGTGCATCCCTCCTTACATATGTTGTTTCGGCCCTGATGAGCCGTCCTGAGTGGGGCGAGATAGGTGCTGCCATAATACGGCCGAGAATGGCGATGAGCACCGCGAGCCTGGCAATGGTGATCGCCCTGGTAGGTACAACGATAGCGCCATGGATGCAATTCTACATGCAGGCATCGGTCATTGAGAAAGGGCTCAAGATGAAAAACTACAGGTTTACCGTTATTGATATCGTTGTTGGTTGTGTTGCCACGGTGGTTGTTGCATTTTTCATAATGGTTGCCTGCGGCGCGACGCTTCATCCAAACGGTATAATTATCAACGAGGCAAAAGATGCAGCCATGGCTCTGAAACCGCTGGCGGGCAGATTTGCATCGCACGTGTTCGCATTCGGCCTCTTTATTGCTTCAGTATTTTCAGCTACCATTCTCCCGCTGGCAACTTCATTTTATATCTGCGAAGCATTCGGCTTTGAGGCAGGTATCGATAAGAAATGGGACGAAGCAAGGGAGTTTTACGTTCTTTATACAGGCATACTGATAATATCAGTCCTCATTATCCTGATCCCTGACGCACCTTTAATCGCAATCTCGATCTGGACACAGGTGCTAAACGGTATTCTGCTTCCGGTTGTTCTTGTCAGTATGATGCTGCTCATAAACAATAAAAAGATCATGGGGACCTTCGTCAATAAACCATATCAGAATTTCATAGGGTGGAGCACGGTATTTATCCTCACAGCCCTTTCGGGTGCCCTGCTGATCCTGCCGCTTTTCGGGGCTTAGATTCAAAAAGATCAGAAATTCTGCTAATCAGGCCATTCGCCGTCATGAAAATCTCTTGTTACTATTTTTGCCGGATCGATAACCACATGCCTGATAAGCTTACGCTGCCATGTGTAGGTTATATGGACCAGGCCGTTGGCTGCCTGGATTACTGCGGGATATGAATACTCATTCCTTTCCCTGTCGTTTTCGAGGACACAGCAGGCTTTCCAGTTAACACCATCAGCGGATACCGCTACATTAAGAGTATTACGTCCGGATGATAGATGATTATAGACCATAAGATGACGCCCGTCCTTAAGGGTTACAGCATCTATTCCCGAGTTGGGGTTAGGTAATCCTGATGAGACAAGCTCGCTCCAGGTACGGCCGTTATCTTCAGACCGGGCTGTAAGTATAGTTTTCACGGTGCTCCGGCAGACGAGCTGCAGAATCCCCCCGGGATGAAAAAGGACAGAAGGCTGAATTGCTCCTGTTGTCTTTTCGTTCAGGGGCGGAGTCCTTTCCCATGTTCGCCCGTTATCGGATGTGAATTCCATATGAAGACGCCATCCGTCATGTTCGGTGCTTGAGGGGCATAATAATTCACCGTTACTGAGAAGAACCGGTTTGTTTTTGATTGGTCCGGCAATATCTTCTGGTAGCCGGAACGGCCTCGACCATGATTGCCCGTTATTTGTGGAAGTCATCATTTCACCCCACCAGGTTGAGGGGCTTGGGCCTGTTTTAAAGAACAGAAGTATCTCTTTTCCTGTGTTATAGAGTACAGGGTTCCATGTGGGGTAGCGTTTATCCTTATGCTGGATGCCATTGGCTACCTCAACCGGGTCCGACCACCTGCCTTTCCGGTTGTGGCTCACCCATATCCCCACATCGGGGTTTCTTTCGGCCGTGCCTCCGAACCAGGCTGCAAGAAGACCTTTTTTCGTTTCAATGATCGTTGAAGCATGACAACCCGGAAAAACTACCTCGCCGGGCTGATAGATGAACTCAGAAGAGACTATACATTGGTCTCCGGAATACTGGCCGGAAACATTAAGAAGAATCATAGCCAAAAAGACTGAAGTGATGATCAGGATTTTTTTCATAGCGGTTCATTATTGAAATTACTGTGATAAAGATATTGATTTTGAATGAACAGAGCTTTTCTGTTACCTCAGGGCTTCGAAACAAGACGTTTGCTGGCGAATCTGGTCAGCATAAAGCCAGTAAGAAAAATTGTCATCGTTCCTATTACAATTGTGAGGTTGCTGTGAAAGGGGCTTCTGAATGCAAGCAGCTTACCCTGGGTAAAGTATAAAGGAGACAGACTCATCCATATTATTACAAGCACACCCATAATCACACCTGCCACAGCATCTGCTTTTTTTGCTTTCCTGGAAATATAACCCAGAAGGAAAAGGCCAAGCATGCCGCCACTGAAGATTGATGCAAGAGCCCACCAGGCATCAAGAACACTCTCCACACCTACAAGTGCAAGAGCTATACCGATGCCTGCAATCCCGATAATGAAAGATGAGATGTAGAGCACTGTCATAGATGATCTCTCATCGGCATTTATTCTGAAGTAGCGTTTATAGTAATCGTTCAGGATTATAGTAGCCGTACTGTTAAGGCTTGTTGATACGGTGCTCATTCCTGCAGCAAAAATGGCCGCTATGAGCAATCCGGTTATCCCTGCGGGCAGGGCGGTTACGATAAAAAAAGGGAAAACCTTATCTCCTGTGCCCGCAACCTTGAGATATTCAGGCAACAGGTCAGGTCTGGCATTATAGTAAGAGAACAGTGCAGTTCCAATATAAAAGAAAACAAGTGAAACCGGGATATAGAGCAGTGATCCGAAAAGTGCCGAGAAGGTAGCTCCTTTATCCGATGCCGTTGTCATATATCTCTGGACATAATTCTGATCGATCCCGTAATTTTGGAGGTTGATGAACAATCCATAGATAAGGACCACCCAGAATGTAGATTCACTCAGTGAGGTTCCAAGACTTCCGAGGCTGAACTTATTGTTTTCAGATGCTATCGTGAAAAGCTGCCGGGGACCTTCGGGCATTGAGAACGTTATAAAACCCGCGCTCAGCAGTGCTCCTGAAATAAGTACAATGGCAAGTATGGTGTCAGTCCAGATTACAGCTTTGATACCTCCAAGCATCGAATATAACATGACCCCCAGTCCGGTGAATATTATTATTAACCTGATGTTCCATCCGAACAAAGCATTGAGTGGCAGAGCCAGCAATAGTAGTATTGCTCCCGTTCTCATCAGCTGGGTAAGAATATAGCAGAGTGATGCATACATCCTTGCCCAGCTGCCGAACCTCAGTTCAAGGTAATAATAGGCTGACACATTACCTATTCCCCTGTAAAGAGGAATAAAAAATTTAACGGCTGCATATGCCGCAAATGGTATGGAAAGACTGAAAACAAAAGCATTCCAGTCACTCAAATATGCTTTGCCGGGAAGAGCCAGAAAGCTGATACTGCTTACGAAAGTCGCAAAAATTGACATTCCGACAGCCCATGATGGGATTGACCTGCCCCCTGTTGTAAACTGGTCTGATGTCCTGTTCCTGAAAAAGAAACTGGCACCAAACAATATCACACCGGAGATAAGGATAAAAAAAATGATCGCATCCAGTAAAGGCAACTTCATGGGAAGATGGTTTTAAAGTGCAATGAAGTCAATGTTCGCGGATAAAATTACAATATAAATATTAGATTTGTGAATGGTTTTCTTCTGACAGTATATTAATATGTGATATATGAATAAGGTGAAACGGCAAAAAAGACTCCCGGTTGCATTTTTGATTTTAATAATTTCATATTCTTTAACTTATGGTCAGAAACGAAACAAGGATGACTTTCTTGGCTCAGCAGATCTCTATAAGGCAAAAAAAATTGCCCTGGAGTATTTAAGCGATTCTCTGACGATAAGAAATTACGGAACAATATCTGACTCTGTCTGGCACTATGCCGAGCTTGGTATGCAGGAATACAAATCGGCAGCGTTATTAATGAGAACGCTTGAAGCAGAGGGCTTCAGTATTGAAAAAGGAGTTGCAGGCATGCCTACCTGTTTTGTCGCAACATGGGGGGAAGGAAAACCGGTAATCGGTATCCTGGGTGAATTTGATGCATTACCCATGCTGTCACAAAAAGCCCTTGTCCCCATTCAGGATCCTGTTGTGCCCGGTGCCCCCGGCCACGGATGCGGGCACAACATGATGGGTGTTGCTGCAGCCGCAGCAGCAATTTCAGTCAGGAAAAGCATGGAATTGAATAATTTAAAGGGGACAATAAAATTCTTTGGTTCGCCTGCGGAAGAGACTCTTATCAGTCGCCCGTACATGGTCAGGGAGGGAGTCTTCAGCGATGTTGATGCTGTGATAGATAATCATACATCATCAAACTTTTCAACCGGTTATGGTGTCAGCGGTAATGCCGTTATTTCAGCGCTCTTTACATTCAGGGGTAAAACAGCTCACGCTGCCGGATCTCCATGGAGTGGCAGAAGTGCGCTTGACGCCGTCGAATTAATGAATATTGCCACCAATTATCTCCGTGAACATCTTTTCTATACAAACCGGATGCATTACGTTATTACCGAAGGTGGAGAGGCTCCGAATGTGGTACCTGATAAGGCAACGGTCTGGTACTATATCAGAAATACGGATGAAAGACTCGAAGAGATGTACGAACGGGTAATTGATTGCGCAAAAGGGGCAGCTCTTGCTTCAGGATGCATACTTGATACTATAAGGTTCATAGCAGGCGTTCATCAGAAACATTCCAACAAGGGACTGGCTGAAGCATTACGAAAAAATATTGAACTTGTCGGACTGCCTGAATGGACCGAAAAAGAACACATTTTTGCAAAATCTCTCCAGAAAGAGCTGGGTGCAAAAGAGACGGGTTACCCGACGGAAATAGGCCCGTGGCGCCCGCCATCCGGTGTTCAGGTCGGTGGAGGATCGACCGATGTCGGTGACGTCAGTCTGGTGGTGCCAACAGCAACCCTTAACTTTCCTGGCGGAGTTCCCGGATCGATTGGCCATCACTGGTCGTCCGTAGCCTCAAATTATGGAAGCGCAGCGTGGAAAGGGCTTACTGCAGGAGCAAAAGTTATGGCAGGAACCGCATTGGATCTGATTACAAAACCTAAGTTACTTAATGAAATAAAAACCGAATTTGAAGAGTATTCCAAAGAACACCCTTATAAATCTTTCCTGCCCGAAACAGCAAAACCACCTCTCGATCTTAACAGGGATATTATGGAAAAATACCGTAATGAGATGGCTCAGGGTAATAACATGATTGATTGACAATCCATCATTAGTGATCCAGGCACATGCAAAAGGGATATTTTGATAAAGAGAGTTATTCCACACCGGTAAAAGAGAAGCCCGGTTTAATTGATAAACTTCTGCTTGATAACAGACTCTTTTTTGCAGTGAAGTATGCCTATATTGTCCTTAAAACCAGAAGAGAAGCAATAAAAGGAGTTTACGATGACAGGGCATGGGCCGATTCATCCTTTTATATACTGAAATTTATTGAACGAACAGGCGGCAGATTCAATATCACCGGCATGGAGAACCTTGCAAAGTCTCCGGAGCCTGTTCTCTTTATCGGGAATCACATGAGCACGCTCGAAACAATGGTTCTGCCAAGCATAATTTCCCCTCACCGGAAGGTGACCTTTGTCGTAAAGGAGAGCCTTGTGAAGCATCCCCTGTTCGGAGATGTGATGAGATCGCGGAATCCTATTGTGGTTGGACGGACAGACCCGCGAAAAGACCTTGAGACTGTAATGACGGGCGGCTTACGGCTACTCTCGGAAGGAATATCCATAATAATATTTCCCCAGAGCACCAGAAGCACCGACTTCAAACCCGAAGATTTTAATTCACTCGGAGTAAAACTGGCAAGAAAGGCCGGAGTTGATGTGGTTCCATTCGCGCTTAAAACAGATTTCTGGGGTAAGGGAAAGCTGATAAGTGAAATCGGCCCCCTGGATCATACGAAAGAGATCCATTTCCGTTTCGGAGAACCCTTTAGCGTTACCGGAAGAGGCAGGGAAGATAATCAGATGATAATCGACTTTATCCAGGATGCCCTAAGGGAATGGGGTTGATATAGTGTTTCAAAGTTTGGCTTCGCCGAGCTCGTCGCGTTGCTCCTCGGTTCAGGGTTTCAGGATTTCACAAACCACTACGCCGCTACGCCGTTCCGCCGTTACGCCGCTACGCCGCTACGCCGTTACGCCGTTGCGCCGCTATACCGCTATACCGTTAAATTTTTTTTTGGGAGGAAAAAAATTTAAGTGTATTGTTTACATTTAATAATATTTCTTCTTAAATTTGGAGAAACCTATGAAACCCTGAAACCGGCATGTCTTTGTTCCCGGGTATATTCTTTTTTATGGATCTTGTTCTTGAAATTATTCATAATCAAATAATTACAATAGTGTTATTATGGAAACATTAGACTGGATTGTCCTGGCAGTTTTCTGCCTTGGTCTTGTGGGGATAATTCTCTGGGTGCTGAAAAAACGGGAAGATACCACAACAGACTACTTTCTGGCCGGCCGTGATGCAACATGGCTGGCAATAGGTGCATCGATATTTGCATCCAATATCGGCTCGGAACATCTTGTAGGACTGGCAGGAGCAGGAGCATCAAGCGGTATGGCGATGGCGCACTGGGAGATGCACGGATGGATAATATTGATACTGGGGTGGTTCTTTGTCCCCTTCTACGCACGTAGCGGAGTATTTACGATGCCTGAATTCCTTGAGAAAAGGTATAATAAGAACTCAAGATCTTTCCTTTCGATAATATCGCTTGTCAGTTATGTTCTTACCAAAGTGGCAGTCACAGTCTATGCAGGAGGTGTTGTTTTCAAGGAAGTATTCGGCATTGAGTCGATGTTCGGGATAGATTTCTTCTGGATAAGTGCTATCGGACTGGTGCTGCTTACAGGGGTCTACACAACCCTGGGAGGCATGAGGGCAGTATTGTTCACTTCGGTGCTTCAAACACCGGTTCTTCTCATCGGATCACTGGCTATCCTTGTTATCGGGCTGATAAAACTGGGCGGATGGTCTGAGATGATGGAGATATGCCGGGCTGTTCCTATTAATGATGCAGGAGACACAATGACCAATCTGATGAGATCACACAGCGACCCGGAGTTCCCCTGGACAGGTGTTATTCTCGGATCGGCTATTATCGGTTTCTGGTACTGGTGCACCGATCAGTTCATAGTTCAGAGGGTCCTTTCAGGCCGCAACCAGACAGAATCAAGGAGGGGGGCCATACTGGGTGCCACTTTCAAACTTTCACCTGTATTCATATTCCTTATCCCGGGGATGATTGCCTATGCGCTTAACCAGAAGGGACTCATTGTACTGACTGATTCAGATGCAGCATTCCCTGTTATGGTAAAAGAACTGCTGCCTATCGGTTTTACGGGACTTGTTGTGGGAGGTATTCTTGCCGCCCTGATGAGCTCTCTCGCTTCGCTCTATAACTCATCAGCCACCCTTTTCACGGTGGATTTCTATAAGAAATACAGGCCGCAGGCTCTGGAGAAGGAACTCGTAAGGGTTGGGAGAATAGCAACAATGGTCGTTGTTGTGCTGGGTATACTCTGGATACCCGTTATGAAGGGAATCGGCAAGGTGCTCTATGAATACCTGCAGGATGTCCAGTCGATGCTGGCTCCGGGAATTGCAGCTGCATTCCTCCTGGGGGTCCTTTCGAAAAGAATAACACCAAAGGCAGGGTTTTACGGACTTCTGATCGGATTTGTCATTGGGATGACACGCCTTGGATTTATGGTTTTCGGAGGCGGACTAAGCGAAACAAGTGTTTTTTATGAAGTATTCATTGGTACAAATTGGCTTCATTATGAGGTAGTTAACTTCTTTATTGTCATCATATCCATGATAATAATAAGCACATTCACACCCAGATCCGATCTGGTAGCAATACGGGGTCTCTATTTCGGATCTGCGACCGCGGAAGAAAAAGCTGTTACCAGGGCAAGCTGGAACAACTGGGACCTCTTCTTCTCAGGTATTGTAATAGTAGTTATTATCGTATTTTATATCTATTTCTGGTAGTATTGAAGAACATAAAAAAAATAAGATCATGTATGATATAAGCAATAAGGAAATATGGTTTATCACAGGGAGTCAGCATCTGTACGGCCCTGAAACGCTTAAACAGGTCGCTGAGGATTCAAAGGTAATAGCCGAAGCATTTGACAATTCAACAGTTATACCATGCCGGGTTATTTTCAAGCCTGTGCTTACCACACCCGATTCTGTTTTTGAATTGTGCTCCGAAGCCAACAACAAAATGAACTGTATAGGCCTGATTACATGGATGCACACTTTTTCACCTGCTAAGATGTGGATAAAAGGTCTGCTTGCTCTCAATAAACCCTTTCTGCACCTGCACACCCAGCTTAACAGAGATATTCCGTGGAACACTATCGACATGGACTTCATGAACCTCAACCAGTCGGCGCATGGTGACCGCGAATTCGGATTCATCGGAGCCAGGATGAGGCTCAACAGGAAAATAGTTGTCGGTCACTGGCAGGAGAGTGAAGTTATAAAAAAGGTAGCAGTATGGGCAAGAGCGGCCGCTGCTTACGACGATGCCCTAAGCATGAAGGTGGCAAGATTCGGTGACAACATGAGGGATGTGGCTGTTACTGAGGGAAATAAGGTAAGTGCCCAGATAAAACTCGGGTATTCGGTTTATGGGTACGGTATAGGTGACCTCGTTAATGCGGTTGAATCTGTTGATGAGAACCAGTCAGAGATGCTGATAGAAGAATACAGGTCGAAGTATAATCTAACCGCTGAAGTTGCTGCATCTGAGACGCTCCGTGAGGCTGCACGTATAGAGGCCGGCATGGAGAGGTTTCTGACTGAGGGGAATTTCAAAGCTTTTACAACGACCTTTGAGGATCTTCACGGCATGAAACAGCTCCCCGGTCTTGCAGTACAGCGTTTAATGGAGAAAGGTTACGGTTTTGGTGCGGAAGGTGACTGGAAAACAGCAGCTCTGGTAAGGTCTATGAAGGTTATGGCTTCGAGGCTGCCCGGAGGAACATCATTCATGGAAGATTATACATATCATCTCGATCCGGCAAATATGAGTGTGCTGGGAGCCCACATGCTCGAAGTGTGTCCTTCGATCGCGGCCGGAAAACCCTCACTTGAGGTTCATCCGCTTTCTATCGGAGGTAAAGCTGATCCGGCACGGCTGGTATTCAGGGCAGCCACAGGGAAAGCGCTGAACGCCTCTCTTATCGACATTGGAAACAGGTTCAGGATGCTTGTTAACGAGGTTGAAGTCATTGAGTGCCCCGATATGCCCAAACTCCCTGTAGCCAGCGTTCTGTGGAAACCACTGCCTGACCTTAAGAGGGCTGCAGAAGCATGGATCATTGCAGGGGGTGCTCATCACACAGGATTCAGTACAGCTATAAATGCTGATTATATTGAGGACTTCTGTTCAATGACAGGAACCGAATATCTCCTGATAGGCAATGAATGCGACATACCATCTTTCAGGAAGGAGCTGAGGTGGAATGAGATATATTATCATATCTCGGATGGTATAAAATAGTTTCGGTTTGTTTAGTATTGATATCCAGATGAATACAGGACAAATACCGAAAAAGAGATTATATTCGGAACATTCAAGGCATCTGGTTGCGGTTGATTGTATAATATTCGGCTATGACATAAAAGACAAGGAGATAAAACTCCTGCTCATAAAGAGAAGTATGGAACCTGCAAAGGGCAAGTGGTCGCTTGCCGGCGGGTTTGTGAAGGAATATGAGAGTCTGGATGATGCAGCCGGCAGAATACTTGGTGCACTTACCGGGCTGAAGAATATTTACATGGAACAATCATTCTCATACGGGGAAACGGACAGAGATCCCGGGGCAAGAGTTATATCAACGGCTTACAGTGCTCTGATCAAGATAAGGGATATTGACAGGGAGTTAAAAGAGAAAAACGGAGCTCACTGGCAATCAATATCAAGGTTGCCCCGGTTGATTTTTGACCACCATAGAATGGTTAACAGGGCTCTGAGGAGCCTGAGGATGCAGATAAAAATAAAACCGGTGGGGTTTGAACTTCTTCCCGAGAAATTTACGCTGGTGCAGTTACAGGATCTCTACGAAGCAATATATCAACGCGATGTTGACAAAAGGAATTTCAGGAAGAAGATACTTTCTATGAATATCATTGAGAAACTTGACGAGAAGGAGAAAGAGACATCGAAGAAAGGAGCCTGGTATTACAGGTTCAACAGAAGCAGATATGAGGTGCTCAGGCAGAACGGGTTTTATTTCAATCTGGATGTGAACTGAGAAGTTGGGAGTAGGGAGTTGGAGGAGACTGAGGAGTGAAACGACGAAATCCCGTAAAGCGAAAGAGCAACATCCCGCAGAGCTTGAGCCTGAAGTATGTAGTTGAGATCGTAATATAAAGAAGGGTTATGCTTAAAGAGTTAAAAAAGAGTGTTTACGAGGCGAATATTGAGCTCCTTAAGCAGGGGCTTGTTATTCATACCTGGGGAAATGTGAGTGGCAGGGATCCCGGGAGCGGACTGGTGGTGATCAAACCTTCAGGCGTGGGTTACAGGGCGATGACACCTGGCGATATGGTAGTGGTTGACCCTGAGGGAAAGGTTGTTGAAGGCAAATATAAGCCCTCTACCGATACCCCTACGCATCTCTTGCTTTATAAAGCTTACAGCACGGTAGGGGGCATCGTTCATACACATTCAACCTATGCCACGGCATGGGCTCAGGCGGGGAAGAGCATACCGCCTCTTGGCACGACCCATGCCGATCATTATTACGGGGAAGTTCCATGCACAAGGATTCTGACTGACAGAGAGGCGGGCAGCGATTATGAAGTGAATACCGGCAAATTGATACTGGAGACACTGAAGGGCATTGATCCCCTTGTAGTCCCCTCGGTCCTGATCAACAGACACGGCCCTTTTTGCTGGGGACTTGATGCTGACGAAGCAGTTTATAATGCGGTTGCTCTCGAAGAGATTGCAAGAATCGCTTTCTATACCGTATTGCTTGGAAAAAGCACACCGGCTGAGAAGTATCTGCTCGACCGGCATTTCAGCCGTAAGCACGGAAAGGATGCTTATTACGGCCAGTAATCAGTAATCAGTAATCAGGAATCGGTAATCGGTAATCAGCACTTTGAAAAATAAATATCTTAATCTTATGCAAGTAAAATATGTAATAGGAATTGATTATGGTACAGACTCTGTGAGGAGTGTCGTTGTCGATACATCAAACGGGAAAATCGTGGGAACTTCGGTTTTTGAGTACCCCAGGTGGAAAAAAGGCCTCTACTGCGACCCTGCCACCAATCAATTCCGCCAGCACCCGCTCGACTATATCGAAGGGCTTGAACAAACGGTAAAAAGCGCGCTGAGAGGCCTGCCCGGTGAAATCATCAATAATATAGCAGGTATTACGGTCGATACTACAGGATCGACACCTGTCGCTGTTGACAAAGAAGGGACACCTCTCTCACTTAAAGGCGGGTTTGAAAATGATCCGGATGCAATGTTTATTCTCTGGAAAGATCATACTGCAGTAAGAGAAGCTGCTGAAATAAACGAGACAGCAAAAAACTGGGGAGGGACAGATTATACTAAATACGAGGGGGGTATCTATTCATCGGAATGGTACTGGTCAAAAATCCTACACGTGTTACGGGTCAATGATAAAGTTCGTGAAGAAGCATGGTCGTGGGTGGAACACTGCGACTGGATCCCCGCTCTGCTGACGGGAATTACTGACCCGTTGATTATCAAAAGAAGCCGCTGTGCGGCAGGCCATAAGGCCATGTGGCACGAAGATTTCGAAGGCTTGCCATCCGAAGAGTTCCTGATAAGAATCGATCCGTTGCTTGCCGGCCTCCGACCGCGACTCTACACTGTAACACAAACCTGCGATGTAGCTGCCGGTACAATATCAGAGGAATGGGCAGAGAGACTGGGTGTGCCGTTATCCGTCAGGGTGGGAGTCGGAGCTTTCGATGCACACCTGGGAGCCGTTGGGGCAGAAATTAAACCCGACTATCTGATTAAAGTTATGGGAACGTCAACCTGTGATATGCTTGTAGCTCCAATGGCAGATGCAGGAAATAAGCTTGTTGCAGGTATATGCGGCCAGGTTGACGGTTCAATTATCCCGGGAATGCTCGGACTTGAAGCCGGACAATCAGCCTTCGGAGATGTCTACGCATGGTACAGTAACCTGCTCATGTGGCCGGCAGAGGAGATCATATCACAGTTTGCCTGGCTGGATGAGGAAACAAAGGAAAGAATTAAGAATGAAACAGTTGCGAAGATAGTCCCTGAACTCAGCCGGCAGGCAGAAATGCTTACTGATGAAGAGGCCTCACTGACAGCTCTTGACTGGCTCAATGGCAGGCGGACTCCGGATGCCAACCAGGCTCTCAAGGGAGCAATAGCAGGTTTGTCCCTTGGATCAGATGCACCCAGGCTGTTTAAAGCCCTGGTCGAAGCAACGGCTTTCGGGTCAAAAATGATTAACGACCGATTTATTTCCGAAGGAATAAGAATCGACGGGGTTATAGCAACCGGTGGTGTTGCAAAAAAGAACCCCTATGTGATGCAGGTAGTTGCTGATGTGCTCAATATGCCGATCAGTGTTGCCAGGTCAGAACAGACCTGTGCCCTGGGATCTGCAATGGCAGCATCGGTTGTTGCAGGGATACATGAAAACATCAAAAAAGCCCAGGAAGCTATGGGAGCAGGATTTGAAAGGGAGTATCACCCCGACCCGGCAAAAGCCCAAAAATACCAGGCACTCTATGAAAGATACAGGAAGCTTGGCAGATTCATTGAGAATGAAATGACTTAAACCAATAATTATTATCCGAAATGCGCAAAACACTTATTTTTACTCTGGCCTCCCTTTTTCTGGTATGCTTTTTCAGCGGAACACAGAAAGAGAACCCCGCAACTGTAAATCAGCTAGTGGTTGTGGCAAATAATCCGGGACCGGTTATAAGCAAGGACATCTACGGCCATTTCTCGGAACATCTGGGATCATGCATCTACGGAGGAATTTGGGTTGGCCCCGATTCCAAAATTCCCAATACATACGGAATAAGGAACGATGTTCTTTATGCATTAAGAGAGATTAAGGTACCTAACCTGAGGTGGCCCGGAGGCTGCTTTGCCGATACCTATCACTGGAAAGACGGCATCGGTCCCCAGGAAAAGCGCGCCTCGATTGTCAATACTCACTGGGGTGGCGTGACCGAGGATAACTCTTTCGGTACTCATGAATTCATGAAGCTGACTGAACTGCTTGATTGTGATGCCTATATTAACGGCAATGTAGGATCAGGCACCGTGCAGGAAATGGCAGAATGGGTTGAGTATCTTACTTCAGATTCAGACAGCCCGATGACACGGCTAAGGAAGGAAAACGGACGCGAGGAGCCCTGGAAGGTGAGATACTTTGCCATAGGTAATGAGAACTGGGGTTGCGGAGGCAACATGACTGCTGAATTCTATACTAATGTCATGAGACAATACTCGACGTACCTCAATAATTACGGAAAAAACCGTCTTTACCGGGTGGCTTGCGGTCCGTATGATTATAATTTTGACTGGACCGAGACTTTAATGAAGGATGGTTCAACAAGAAACAGGTTTCAGGGTTTGTCGATCCACTACTACTCTCTTGTTGACGGATGGAACAATAAGGGATCCGCGACCGAATTCGGTGAGCGGGAATGGTTCCAGACAATGCGGTCAAACCTTCAGATGGATCCTATAATCAAAGGCCATAAGGCCATAATGGACCGCTATGATCCTCAGAAAACGAAGGGACTTGTGGTTGACGAATGGGGTAACTGGTTTGACGTTGAGCCCGGTACCAATCCGGGGTTTCTGTATCAGCAGAACACGATCAGGGATGCCGTTACCACTGCCATTCACCTTAACATCTTCAATCAGCATGCCGACAGGGTGAAGGTCGCCAATCTTGCCCAGATGGTTAACGTCCTTCAGGCTGTTATACTTACGGAGGATGATAAGATGGTGCTCACTCCAACATATCATGCCTTCAGGATGTTCAGGGTCCATCAGGAGGCTCAGCTGCTGCATACCGACCTCCGTTGCGAGGATTATGTGTTCAATGACAGGAGGATACCGGCCATTTCAGCTTCAGCATCGGTTGACAGTGAAGGCAAAGTGCATGTTTCGATAGCAAACCTGAATCCCAACAAACAAATTACTCTTACATGCCCGGTGATAGGTGAAACATACAAAAGAGTGACCGGTGAGGTTCTTACTGCAAACGAAATTAATGCCTTTAACAGCTTTGAAGAGCCCGAAACCGTCAAACCAGAAAATTTCAGTAACTTTACCTATAAGAATGGCGTACTCACTGTAAATATGCCTGCTAAATCAGTTGTGGTTCTGGAACTTATAAAATAATTCCTATGATGAACAAGTTCACAAAGGCAACAATTCTGATTGCCGGTTTTGCTTTGCTGGGTGTGAGTTGTATCAGAAAACCGCTATCGGAAGAGGATTATCCGATAAGACCTGTTCCCTTTACTTCCGTTAAGCTGACCGACAATTTCTGGGCCCCGCGGATACAGAAAAATGCATCGGTAACTATCCCCATCGCTTTCGGATACTGTGAGTCAACAGGAAGAGTAAGGAATTTTGAGATAGCCGGAGGACTTGATACCGGCAAATTTCAGACTATCTATCCTTTTGACGATTCTGATGTCTTCAAGATCATCGAGGGCGCAAGCTATTCCCTCCGGACCTTTCCAGATCAGGAGCTTGAAGCATACCTCGATACTCTGATATGGAAGATCGGCCTTGCACAGGAGGATGACGGTTACCTGTATACCAACCGGACAATAGCAGATATGCACGGAGGTGCCGGCCTTCATGAGTGGGCAAGTAAAAACAGATGGGAACTCGACACTCTCCTCAGCCATGAACTCTACAATATTGGCCATCTCTATGAGGCTGCAGTAGCCCATTACCAGGCGACAGGCAAGAGGACACTTCTCGATATTGCCATAAAATCGGCTGATCTGGTGTACAATGATTTCTGGCCGGATAAACTGGACTATTATCCGGGTCATCAGGTCATTGAAATGGGCCTTGTTAAGATGTACAGGGTGACAGGTAACAGAAAATATCTTGACCTGGCCAGGTACTTCCTGGATATCAGGGGACCCAACGGCCCCCAGTATTGTCAGGCACATCAAAGGGTTGTTGACCAGACTGAAGCGGTAGGCCATTCGGTAAGGGCCACCTATATGTACTCCGGAATGGCAGATATCGCAGCAATTGAAAAGGATGAAGCCTATCTGAATGCGATCACAAAGATATGGGAGGATATAGTCTACAGAAAGATGTATGTTACGGGAGGTATAGGAGCCACAGGGGGCAATGAGGGCTTTGCAGGGCCGTATGTGTTGCCCAACATGAGCGCCTATTGCGAAACGTGCGCTTCAATAGGAAATATTTTTACGAACCACAGGCTCTTTCTGCTTCACGGAGAGGGGAAATATATCGATATTCTCGAAAAAACTCTCTATAACTCGATGCTTTCGGGTGTTGCCCTTTCAGCCGACCGCTTCTTTTATCCCAACCCGCTCGAATCGAATGGCCAGCATGAGCGCCAGGCCTGGTTCGGGTGTGCATGCTGTCCGTCGAACATCGCAAGATTTGTTCCTGATATTCCCGGTTATATTTATGCATCAACTGGCAGGGAACTCTACATCAATCTTTATATGTCGAATACCGCGGAAGTTGCGGTTGGCAATGATCTCGTTGAGATTACCCAAACTGCAGATTTCCCCTGGAATGGCAAGGTCGGCATAATGGTCCGTCCTGAATCAGCCGGGAAATTTACCCTTAAGCTTCGTATTCCCGGATGGGTTGTAAACGAAGCCATACCTGGAGACCTTTACAGGTTTGATGATCAGATCGATGAAAAATTCTCTATTGTTGTCAACGGAGAGACGCCCGAATTCCCGGTTGAGAACGGGTACGCTGTGATTGAAAGGAGATGGGAGAAAGGAGACAGGGTAGAGATTGATTTTCCAATGCCTGTAAGGAGTATATCTGCTGATGAACGCATTGAAGACGACAGGGGTAAGATAGCAGTTCAACGCGGCCCGGTAATATATTGTGCAGAATGGCCCGATAACAACACGGGGAATGTTCTTAATCTTGTCATAGACAGAAATGCAGGATTTAGCACTGAATATGTTTCTGATATGCTGGGAGGTGCTCAGGTAATCCGTACAAAGGGAACGCAAACCAGGAGAATGATTGGAGATGAGCCGGTTATGATATATGAGGAGGAAGATATTTCGCTGATACCTTATGCTTTATGGAACAACCGCGGTCCGGGGCAGATGATGGTGTGGTTGCCTGTTACTCCCGAGAGTGCCAAACCTCTTCCGGCCCCGACCATTGCTTACCGCAGCAAGATAAGGGCAAGCAAAGTGACGAGAGCTCTTTCCGCTATAAACGACCAGAACGAACCAAAGAGCTCGAACGACCGTTCCGTACCCTATTATCACTGGTGGCCCGACAGGGACCGGTGGGATTTCGTACAGTACGATTTTGACAGACCTCAGACAATCTCAAAAACGAAAGTATACTGGTTCGATGACGGTCCCGAGGGAGGCTGCAGGATCCCCGATGAGTGGGAACTGCTTTACCTGTCAGGGAATATGTGGCAACCTGTGAATGCAAGGAGACCCTACACGATTACTAAAGACGGTTGGGACCACCTGGAATTCACTCCTGTAAGAGCATCTGCAGTCAAACTGAAGGTTAAGCTTAATAAGGATTTCTCATCGGGGATCTACGAATGGGTTGTTGAGTAATAATAGAAGCACTTTCTTTAAAGCATAATTTGTAAGAATGAAATCAAAAATCCTATGTACCATCGTTGTGTTTCTGGCCATAGCAATGATTTCCGGTCAGATCGTTAATGCACAGTCTGCGCGCAGGAACCTTGCTTTAGTGGCAGATGCCTCAGGATCATTGCGCATCGGTGCATCATTCAATACACTGAATGACGGAGTGACACCCGTCAATACAGGCCCGATGCGCGCAGGAGCCCAGCGACAGCCTCAAAGGCTTACCACACAATGGGTGCAGTACGAATGGATACAGCCTGTAATGACCGGCGAGGTTGCCGTTTTCTGGTGGAACTTTGAGAACTCTGTAAAGCTGCCTGAAGTCTACAGGATACAATACTGGGACGGCAGTAATTTTATAGATGTTAAAAATGCGTCCGGACTGGGCCTTGAGAATAACCGTTTCAACATTACAACCTTCGACCCTGTTCAGACAACCATACTGCGTCTTGAGGCCGATTCAGTTGACAGGTCGCTGGCAACAATTCTGGAATGGAGGGTAATACAGGCCGCAGGTTCACCCGATCATCCTCCTGTTGTTAATGCAGGAGTGGATCGTTGTGTAATGGTTGGCGGGAGGACCTGGCTTTCTCCGGCGATTAAGTCAGTCAGTCAGGTGTCTGAGACATTATGGACTAAAAAATCAGGACCCGGAAGCGTAACATTTGCGAATCCCGGAACAATGAATACAACGGCCATATTCTCAATCCCCGGGGATTATATCCTGACCCTGACAGCCCATGAGGGAGCACTCTCTTCCTCATCATCACTTGGTGTGCAGGTGACAGAGCCTCCGAAAGAGGCAAGACTGGATGTGGTCTATACAAAGAAATACAGGATTGACAACCCTTTGTGGGACGACAGGGCAAAAGCTATAATCGTGAACTGGATACCCTGGTGCATAGATCAGATTAACCGCGACACCCTCAAACTGGGTCCCGGGGGGTTGGATAATTTCATTGAGGCGGGCAAGGCACTCAGGGGAGAACCCCATGGCAGGCACAAGGGATACGTGTTCTCAAACGCCTGGGTTTATCAGACAATCGAATCGATGAGCATTGCGCTAATGATCGATGCAAAAGGCGACAGGGAAATTATAGCTGCCCAGGAGAAAATGAAGAGGACGATAGAGGAGTGGATACCGATCATACTGGCAGCCCAGGAACCCGACGGGTACATACAGACAGCCTTCACCCTGAGGGATACAACACGCTGGAAAGAAAGGTGGGCTCCTGCAACACGGGCTAACCACGAAGGATATGTAGCGGGTTATTTCATCGAGTCGGCAATCAACCATTATACTCTTACCGAAGGGAAGGACAGACGGCTTTACGATGCTGCCAAAAAACTCTCCGACTGCTGGGTGGCAAACATTGGTCCGGGCAGGAAAGAGTGGTGGGATGGCCATCAGGAGATGGAACAGGCGCTGGTGCGTTTCGGACGTTTCGTGAACGATATGGAGGGTAACGGCAAGGGCGACGATTATATAGCACTTGCAAAATTCCTTCTCGACTGCCGCCAGGGAGGAAGGGAATATGACCAGAGCCATGTGCCTGTCCAGCAACAGTATGAAGCGGTCGGGCATGCAGTGCGTGCAGTGTACAGCTATTCAGCAATGGCCGACGTGGCAGCCGAAACGGGAGACACCGACTATCAGAGTGCAGTGATGTCCCTTTGGGATAACATGGTAAACAAAAAGTACTATGTAGCAGGAGGTGTGGGAAGCGGTGAAACATCAGAAGGTTTCGGTCCCAACTACTCACTCCGGAACAACGCTTACTGCGAGTCATGCTCCAGCTGCGGCCTGATATTCTTCCAGTACAAGATGAACCTGGCCTATCACGATGCTAAATATGCCGACCTCTATGAGGAAACGATGTATAATGCCCTTCTTGGTTCTCTGGATCTTGAAGGAAAGAATTTCTATTATACCAATGCGCTTAATTCAGCCCAGTCGCGTTACCAGTGGCATGTATGTCCATGTTGCGTTGGAAATATCCCGCGGACGCTTCTTATGATACCCACCTGGACCTATGTAAAGGGCAGTGACGGGATCTATGTTAACCTGTTCATCGGTAGTACTATCAATGTTGAAAATGTTGCCGGAACTGACGTAGAGATGGTACAGAAGACAGACTACCCATGGAACGGCAAAGTCTCAATTACTGTTAATCCGAAAAAGAAGAAGAAATTTACGCTTCATGTTCGGGTACCTGACCGGACGACAAGTAAACTCTACACACACACACCGTCTGTTAAGGGGCTAAAGTCTCTCTTTGTGAACGGGAAGCCGGTTAATCAGAATATTGTAAACGGTTATGCACAGATCACACGAAAATGGAAAAAAGGGGACATGGTCGAATTTGAGATACCAATGGAAGTACAGACAATTACGGCAGATGAGAGGATTGAAGCTGACAGAGGAAGGATAGCTATGCGCTACGGGCCGCTGATATACAATGTTGAGAAGGCCGATCAACCTGATATAGATAAGTATTTCGGCACGGCACCTCTTCAGGCAAAATGGCGCCCCGATTTGCTGAATGGTGTAATGGTAATAGAAGGAAAATGGGAAGACGGAACCCCGCTGGTGGCAATCCCAAATTTCGTAAGGAATAACAGGAATGCAGTGAGATCAACATACAGTCCGCAACGGGCCGAACCGGAAGAGGGTTCGATAGTGTGGATAAGAAAAAAGTAGACTAATCCGGAGGGTATGGATGAAAGAAGACTGCTGAATTATACACAATATATACTCGCCGGGCTATTCTGTGCCGGAATCTTTGTCTTTTTTGCCTTTCTCTATAACCATCACCTGCACTTTGCCGAACAGATACAGCTTTTCCTTCTGACAGGCGATTATTTCATTTCAAAGATGTCAATCCAGGGAGGCTTCTCGGGTTACCTGGGGGAATTCCTTACCCAGTTTTATTATCTTCCCTTTACAGGACCGCTTATACTCACTCTGCTTATCCTTGCAGTGCAACAACTGGTATGGCGCATTATTCGCAGGGTACGACCTGATACTCTTTTCTTTCCGCTCTCTTTTATCCCTGCCCTCTGGTGTGCCATGATAATGTGCAATGAGTTTTATCCTCTTTCAGCAGTAACGGGATATATCATCGGGCTGATGGCAGGATGGTTTTTCATCAGCATAAGGAACGGCAGTCACAGATTTTACTCGGGTCTTTTACTGCTTCCGGCAGTTTACTGGCTGGCCGGGGGAGCATATTTGATGCTGTTTTCAATTATCATTGTTTTTGAGATAACTGTTAGACAGAAGACGGAAGACGGAAGACGGAAGACGGAAGACGGAAGACAGAAGACGGAAGACGGAAGACAGAAGACGGAAGACGGAAGATCGGAGCGAAGCGGAGATTCCGCACAAGCGGAACAGAAGACGGAAGACGGAAGAAAGAAAGAAGGGGGTGAAAGGCAGATCACGACCTTGCAGGATTGGATACTAAGGTCAGGATATTTTATACTGCTTCCGATAATTGCAGTGGTGATTCCTTTTATCGTAAAACATTATATAGTGATGCAGCCATTGATGCCTGCCGTCATGAGCGAATACTATCATAACATTCTTACTGTTTTGCCGGTGCCGGTTGTTGCTCTCTTCAGCATGCCCGCAATGCTAATGCTTGCAGTCCGGCTGATCAGAATAAATGAAAAACTTACCAGACATGCTCTTGTAATTCAGACTGCTGGCCTTCTGCTATTCACCTGGATCGGCTTCAGGATATGGGCAGACTTCAGTGCCGAAGCTATAATGAAGTATGACTACCTGGTAAGGAATGAGCGGTGGAGTGACGTGATTAAGCTTGCTGACAACAAGCCTCCGCGCAACTGGCTGTCGCTGGCAATGCTGAACCTCTCGCTGGCAAAAACCGGACAGCTCGGAAACAAAATGTTCACTTATGACCAGAGGGGAGTGAGCGGGCTCTTTCTGCCTTTTGCCAGGGAGTATGTTGCACCCATGATGGGGAACGAGATATTCTATCACCTTTCCCTCACCAATGCTTCACAGCACTATTCTTTTGAAAGCATGGAGACGATCCCCAATCATAACAAATCGGTAAGGATGATCAAACGGCTTGCAGAGACAAATCTGATAAATGGTAATTACGGAACATCAGAGAAATATCTTAAACTGCTGGAGAAGACCATTTTCTACAGTAAGTGGGCAAAGGAGACGCGAACATATCTGTATGATGATAATCGCATTGCTGCCCACCCGGTTTATGGAGAGAAACGGAAGTTTGCCGTCAGAAATGATTATTTCTTTCATGTACTGAATATGGAGGCAGTATTGCACCGGATGATTAGAGAAAATCCCGATAACAGGATGGCTTTTGAATATCTTATGGCATTCTACCTTATAAACAAGGATCTCCGGAATTTTTCAGGGCTGGTTCCTCAACTGGAAAAAATGAATTACCGGGAGATCCCCATATCATATCAGGAAGCGATGCTCTATATTATCGGACTTACGACAACCGATCCCTTTTCTGCTGCACCTTCGTATATAAATGCAAATGTCAGGAACAGGATGAAGGCTTTTGCCGATATTTATACAAAATATCCCGAGCCGGAAGAAAGATTAAGACGCCATTATCCCGACACATACTGGTATTTTCTTCATTTTGGTGAGACCGAAGGCCGGCAGTTGGGAGACAGAACAAATTGATCAGGTTAAGCTATGATTAAGCCAGGCCAATATCTATATTTCATCATTTTCACACTGGTCATTCTTGCCGGATCATGTGCGGACCCTCCTGCCAGGTTTTCAGAGGCAGATTCACTACCTGATATTTACCCTGATTATAAGGAAGTGGTTATACCCGTTAATATTGCCCCGCTCAACTTCAGGTTGGAAGGAGCGACGGAAAGAATCAGGGTCAGGATTGAAGGACAAGAAGGGGGAAGGATAAAAGTTAAGGGAAGAAAAAGCATCAGGATACCCCGGGAAAAATGGAAAAGCCTTCTTGAAAACAACAGGGGGAGGAGCTTAATAATGACTATCTTTTCACGCAACGCGGAAGGTTGGAGCAGATATCTGCCTTTTTCCGTTCATATTGCTGATCACCCGGTCGACCCGTATATTGTTTACAGACGCATTGCCCCCGGATATGAAACATGGAGCCGGATGGGAATCTACCAGCGCGATGTTACCTCATTCGCCGAACACACCATAATCGATAACCGCCTTCTTCCGGGAAACTGCATGAATTGCCATTCCTTCAACAACAACGATCCGGGTCAGATGCTTCTTCACCTGAGGGGCAATGTAACGGGAACTATGCTGGTCAGGAATGGTGAAGCGGTAAAGCTCAACACAAGGGTTGAGGAGACAGTCTCTCATGGTGTTTATCCCTACTGGCATCCCTCCGGGAACTATATTGCTTTCTCGGTTAATGTAATCTCCCAGGTATTTCATTCGAGAAGAGAGAAACGAATAGAGGTAATCGATTCAAAATCAGACCTTGTGATCTATGATGTTGTAAATAATAAGCTGGTATCCAGTCCTCTGATCTCGTCGGAGGATAGTTTTGAGACCTTCCCCGCCTTTACTCCCGACGGCAATTCACTTGTGTTTTGTACAGCTGAGAAAAGGGAGGTGCCGGATGAATATGACAGAGTTAAGTACAGCCTTTGCAGGATTTCATTTGATCCGGTAACAGGGTATTTCGGGGAACAGATCGATACCCTTTTTAGTTCGGCAAAGACAGGAAAAAGTGTTTCTTATCCGAGAATATCACCTGATGGACGTTATCTGGTATTTACCCTGTCAGATTACGGAAATTTTTCAATCTGGCACAGGGAAGCAGATCTTTATCAGCTTGACATGGGCACGGGCGAATATAAACCTGCGAAGGCCGTTAACAGCAATGAGACCGAAAGCTACCATTCATGGTCATCCTGTTCCCGGTGGCTCCTCTTCAGTAGCAGAAGGGCAGACGGACTATATACTCATCCGTACATGGCATACATGGGTGAAGACGGGAATTTCAGGAAACCATTCCTTCTGCCTCAGAGAAATCCTGATCATTATGACATGTCGCTGACATCCTTCAATGTCCCGGAATTTGTAACAGGTAAGGTAAAGGCAAACGGCAGGTCAATGTTCAGGGCTATTGGTTCGTCAGGCAAAAATGTTACTTTTGAGCTCAAAGAATGAAATCTGTATGCTGAAGAAGTATTTTATATTCCTGCCCGCTGTTCAGGGAAGCTTTGATGAGGAGTGGGAACAGTGTCTCAGGGAGGTTGATAAGAGTTCAGGGATGGGTAACAGGTTCCTTAAGATGAATGTCTTCTGTGACCTTCCCCGTTATTCAGAATATCTGAACAGGAAAGAAAAAATTCATAAAGAAGTAACCAGATTGTTAGGCGACAGATCACCGGCAATTAATGTTACCGTTCATCCGCCTGAAAAACCATGGAAGGTAATCGTTGAAGCAGTCGGGCTCCTTTCTGATTCAAAGGAGGTGGTAACCCGGTACCATACTGACCGCCCTTATGTGGTGATCAGCACTTCGTCGGGAAAGGAGGTCTGGGGCGCCGGTTTTGGCGCAGGCCAATTCCCGGAAAGTACCAGGGAAGCGGCCGGGGCAGCCTTCGAACAGGTGCTTGAGGTACTGAACAGGGAAGGATTATCCCTTAATAATATTGTCCGCCAGTGGAATTATATCGGAAATATTCTCTCCGTAAAGGAAGGCTTCCAGAATTATCAGATCTTTAATGAAGTAAGAAGTGAGTATTATCACAGATACAGAACCATAAAGGGTTTTCCCGCTGCAACGGGAGTGGGAATGGGTCTGGGAGGAGTTATACTCGATTTCTGTGCTGTAAGCGAAGGAGAATCATTGAAGATAAAACCTGTAAGTAACCCCAACCAGGTTAACGCATACGAATACGGACAGAAAGTACTGAAAGGGTTGCCGGATAAGGGAAAAAGTGTAAAGCATCCGCCGCAGTTCGAACGGGCCCTGATGATTTCCAACAACCAGTTCTCAACACTCTATGTTTCAGGTACAGCTTCAATAATCGGACAGCAGACGATCGGGAAAAAAGATGTGGAAAAACAGACCCTGGTAACTATTGAAAATATCAGGAAACTGGCTGATACTGAAAGACTGAGTCAGATAACAGGCAATCCTGAACAACCTTCGGAAAAGTATATTCTTTTACGTGTTTATATCAAGCGCCAGGAGGATTTTTCAGTTGTTAAAGAGATATGCGCCAGCCATTTTCCTGACGTTCCGGCTGTTTATATTGAAGCTGATATCTGCCGTGACGATCTGCTGACAGAGATTGAAGCAGAGCTTCTGCTGAAACCGTGAATTTAATTAAAATTTAACATCCCCTGTTCAATGAAAAAAGTGTTTTTCTACATGGTACTTTTTTCTCTTTTGCTTAACGGGTGCGTGTCGCAGGGATGGAAAGAGACAGCAGACGGAGTCGTCGTAACTCTGAAGGGAAAAACAGGACAGGATGCCAGAAAGCTGAAGCTTGAGGTATTCAGCGACAGGATAATTCATGTCACAGCTTCACCCGTAAAATACTTTTCGAAGGAGAGCAGCCTCATAGTAGCATCCGCCCACGTCACAGATCCTTCATTCGAAGTACAGGAGTTAACTGACAGCCTGGTGCTTTCAACACCTCAGGTTAATGCCACCGTATCGCTGACAACCGGACAAGTTGTTTTTTACGACAAAAACTTCAGAATGCTTCTTAAAGAACCGGTAGGCGGGGGGAGATCATTCAGACAGTTTTCTGTTGAGGGAACAGACGGATATTCAATGACCCAGGTTTTTGAATCACCCCCTGATGAGGCCTTCTACGGGCTCGGACAACATCAGTCGGATGAGTTCAATTACAAGGGATTGAACGAAAGCCTCTACCAGTACAACACAAAGGTGTCGGTGCCTTTTCTTGTATCTTCATTTAATTACGGAATACTTTGGGATAATTATTCACTTACGAAATTCGGGGATACCCGCGAATATTCTGATATGGATCTTTTCCGGCTGACCGATGAAAATGGTGAAGAGGGAGCACTCACAGCCACATACCGTAGTCTGGCTGATCCTGGAGAAGTTTTACTGAAGAGACGTGAACGCAAAATAGATTATGAAAATCTGGAAACGGTAAAAGATCTTCCGGAAGAAATTAACCTTGGGAGATCATCCGTAACCTGGTCAGGAACCATTGAGCCGGAAGAGAACGGACTTTACCATTTCAGGCTCTATTATGCCGGTTATGTGAAATTATTCATTGATGATGAGGAGGTTGTTGCTGAGCGGTGGCGCACAGCCTGGAACCCGAATACCTATAAGTTCAGTAAGGAGATGGATAAAGGCAGGCCATACAGGCTCCGTATTGAATGGAAACCCGATGGCGGAGTCTCCTATATAGGATTGAAGAGCCTGAGCCCCCGTTCAGCGGAGGATCAGGGCAATCTGACGCTCAGCTCGGAAATGGGGAATCAGATAGACTACTGGTTCATCAGCGGTGACAATATAGATGAAATTATAAGCGGATACAGGCAGATCACCGGAAAAGCCCCCATAATGCCAAAATGGTCGCTCGGGTACTGGCAGAGTCGCGAACGATACAGGTCCCAGTCAGAGCTTCTGGATGTCATAAGGGAGTACCGCAGGAGAGAGATCCCCCTGGATAATATCGTTCTCGACTGGTCCTACTGGCCGGTTGATTCCTGGGGGTCGCACGAATTTGATCCGGAATATTTCCCCGATCCGGCAGGAATGGTGAACATGGTTCATAAAATGAATGCCAGAATAATGATATCAGTCTGGCCGAAATTCTATCATACCACCGAACATTTCAATGAGTTTGACAGGAAGGGATGGATGTACAGACAGGCTGTCAACGATAGTATAAGAGACTGGATAGAAGAAGGATACATAGGTTCTTTCTATGATTCCTACAGTCCCGGTGCACGTGAACTTTTCTGGAACCAGATGAGGGAACACCTCTATACCAAAGGTTTTGATGCCTGGTGGATGGATGCTTCTGAGCCCGATATACTTTCAAATGCAAGCATTCCATACCGGAAGAGTCTTTCCACACCGACGGCGCTGGGACCATCAGCAAAATATTTCAATACTTACGCCCTGGTAAATGCGATGGCAATATATGAGGGTCAGCTCAGCGTCGATCCCGATAAAAGGGTTTTCCTCCTTACACGATCAGGTTTTGCCGGGTTGCAGAGATACTCCGCGGCCACATGGAGCGGAGACATAGGGGCACGCTGGGAAGAGCTGAAGGCACAGATCCCTGCAGGGCTCAATTTCTCCCTTTCAGGAATACCCTACTGGACAATGGACATCGGCGGATTCTGCGTGGAGAACAGATATGTGAGAGCTAAAGAGGGATCGGAAGATCTTGAGGAGTGGCGGGAGCTGAATGCCAGATGGCATCAGTTCGGTGCATTCTGCCCGCTCTTCAGGAGTCACGGTCAGTTTCCCTACCGTGAGATTTATAACATTTCACCGGAAGGTCATCGCGCCTATAACAGTATGGTTTATTATAACAAACTGCGCTATTACCTGATGCCATATATATACTCGCTTGCCGGACTTACATATTTCAATGATTATACAATTATGAGGGCAATGGTGATGGATTTCGGCTATGATCAGAATGTCAGGAATCTTGGCCATCAGTATATGTTCGGGCCCTCATTCCTTGTGGCTCCGGTGGTTGAGTTCAAGGCACGAAATTGGGATGTCTATTTCCCTTCAGCTTCAGGCTGGTACGATTTCTATACAGGTAATTACATCGCAGGTGGACAGATGGTTCAGGTCGAAGCACCTTACGAGAGAATCCCGCTGTTTGTAAAAGAGGGATCAATAATACCGACCGGGCCGGAAATACAGCATATAGGAGAAAAACCTGCCGATCCGGTTACTCTGCTTGTTTATACCGGCAGATCCTGTGCTTTTACTTTATATGAAGATGAGGGAACAGACTACGGCTATGAAGAGGGGGAGTGCAGTACGATAAAATTCAGCTTCGACAACGAAACAGGAGAGCTTACCATAGGAGAACGAAACGGGACTTACGATGGAATGCTGCAGGAAAGGAGCTTTAATATTATCTGGATCAGCAGGGATAATCAGGTCGGATTTAACCCGGGGATGGCACCGCATCAGACTATCAAATACAATGGGAATAAGGTTGTTGTACCCCTGAACCGATCCGCAACGCAGCTTCAAATTCTATGATGATTTCATGTACTCATCCCCCAAGCCTTCGCCGAAGCTTCGGCTTGCAAAGCCTAACCCCCCTTCTCTGCTTCGCAAAGAAGGGGGGAATAAGAACCTGGCATACAATATGTTCAGGATGGTAGTGGTTATTTATTATCCGGTAGTTTATTCAGGAATGATTCTATTCTTGAAAGTACTTTTTTGATATTTATAAGTTCATCATTTCTGATTCTGAGTATATTAATGCCAAGATACTGTAATTCGGAATCTCTGAAATGGTCGTATTCCATGGTTGTTTGATGAACAGGTCCGTCAAGTTCGATAACAGCATTCTTTGAATGGCAATAAAAGTCAGCGATGAAATAATTGTATCTTATCAGATTCCCTTTGTACAGTATTGGATGTTGCCGGAGGAATTTGTATCCTGCAAGTTTTCGTCCTCTCAATTCCTCCCAAAGGATTTTCTCGGATTCGGTCATATTTTTTCTGAGTTCACGGGAATGGTTCCTGATACTGCTGAAATCAAAATTGCGATATTTCATAGCAAATGATCGTTATATTTGTTATAAATATACGAAATGCCGAAGCTTAAATACCCCCCTCTTTACGACGTAGAGAGGGGGGTAGGGGGGTGAGTACGTGTAATCCGCAATTGAAAGATGGCAGTGGTGGAACTTATAAAAACCTTTTTATTCTTATTTTAAAAAACCAGATGAAACTTCTCCAGGTTTTACCATAATTACTAATTTAGCAAAAACCAAACCTGAAAACCGAAATGAAAAGAGTTCTGTTATTATCAATCGTAGTTGTTACAGGCGGATTATTAATCTCTTCCTGCAACCAGGGAGCAAAAAGCAAGGGAACCGTAAGAAAAGAGATATTCGGAACCCATCAGGGTAAGGAAGTTCATCTTATTACACTTACCAACAAAGCGGGCAACGTAATCAGGGTAACCAACTGGGGAGCCCGTCTCAACTGGATTGAAGTTCCTGACAGGAATGGGAAGAAAGACAACATTACATTCGGATACGACACCTTTGAAGAGACTATAAAAGGTGATATGTCTTTCGGCTCCACTGTCGGCAGGTATGCCAACAGGATCGCCAACGGGAAGTTCACTCTTGACGGGGTGGAGTATGATCTCCCCAAAAACAACGGGCCCAATACCCTGCATGGCGGACCGGGCGGTTGGCACAGCGTTGTGTGGAACACAGAGGTTTTGACAGACAGTGAGTTCCCGGCTGTGAAGTTTACTTATGTTAGTCCCGATATGGAGATGGGCTTTCCCGGTACAATGCAGGTCGAGTCTGTCTATACCTGGACCGACGACAATGAAATTATAATGGACTACAAATGCACAACCGACAAGCGTACCGTTCTCAATATCACCAATCATGCATATTTCAACCTTCAGGGGGCAGGAACGGGTGATATTCTGGGGCATATTCTAACTATGAAGGCCTCTGCTTTCACACCGGTTGATTCAGTCATGATTCCCACAGGCGAGATACGTCCTGTGGCAGGAACACCATTTGATTTTACCACACCTCATACGATAGGTGAGAGGATAAATGAGGATTATGAGCAGCTGATACTGGGGAGAGGCTATGACCACAATTACGTGCTTGATAATGTTGAAGAGGTTGATGTCATTGTTTATGAGCCCAACAGCGGCAGGGTTCTGGAGGTGATAACTGACCAGCCCGGTATGCAGCTTTACGTCGGCAACTTCCTTGACGGCAGCAAGATAGGGCATGGCGGCAAACCCTACACACACAGGTCGGGATTCTGCCTCGAGTCAGGTCACTTCCCCGACAGCCCCAACAAACCTGATTTCCCTTCAACGGTACTTAGTCCGGGTGAAACATTCAAATCGAGGACTATTTACAGGTTTTCGGTGAGGTAGTAAAATAAAATACTTAAAATGAGCCACAAACAAAGAAAATACTTTCCTTTGTTTTTATGATAATAATGTTAATTTAATACTGGGTTTTCATCGTCTTTTCTCAAATATGGCAAAAAGAGATTTTTCATTTACCTTTGGCATATGTATTTCGGGGGAAGCTCGCATTTTATTCGTTGACGGTAGATGAAGCCATTTCTTTTAGAGAATGAAGATCAGATAATAAGGAGTTTGTCGAAAGGAAATATTCTTGCCTTTAATACCCTGTTCAAGGCGTATAGTGGCCGGCTTTACCGATTTGCAAATGGTTATCTGAAGTCAGAAGCTGAAGCTGAGGAGCTTGTTCAGGAAGTATTCACGATTATCTGGGAAAAGAGGGCAGGACTTAAATCTGGATTATCTTTTAAATCATATTTATTTACAATTGCCTTCAATATTATAAAAAAACATTTCAGAACAAAAGTCTATTTAAATGAATATTTGAAATCCGGACTTGATGCAGATTTAGATCTTCAAACAACTGAAAAGATCAATTACAATTCACTGGAGAAATACCTTAAGGAGCTTGTTGATAAGCTACCGCCGAGGCGCAGAGAGATCTTTATTAAAAGCAGATTTGAAGGATTAAGCATAAAAGAAATATCTGAAGAACTCGAAATCAGTCATAAAACAGTCGAAAACCAGCTAACTGATGCGCTCAGGTTTATCAGGGCAAACCTTAACCGGGAAAATCTGTCAGCATTTCTGTTTTTTTCATTATTTGTGGTTTAAAACCTTAGTAGCGGATAGGTGTATTTGTGAATTAACGGATATTACTCATAGTGTATTCAACTACACTGGTTTTATAACATATAAGAAATTATGTTAAGGTTAGTTGGTTAGGGTTAAAAGCAGTCCTTCATTTGGAGGACTGCTTTTATGTGTTTTTGGATGTTCGACAACAAATATAGTTTAAAAAAAGTATGACAGAGGAAAGATCTGATATTGAAAAAGTTGAAACCTATTACTCGGGAGATTATTCTGAAAAAGACCTGTCGATTATTGCTTCGTTATTTTGCGACAGTACTAGAGAAGAGGACCTGAAGCATATTCTCAGGGTTCAGTGGTATGAGCTGTTTAAGCAGGAGATTAAAGAAGAGAAAAATTTTGATCATGTTTTACACAGGATCCATTATGAAATAAATACGAGGGATGAAAAAAACAGAAAAAAGGATACGATATTAAGGATAGCCAGATGGTTTTCAAGAGTTGCGGCAATACTTATAATCCCCCTGGCTATCTATTCAGGAATTCAGTTTTTTGGAACTACCATAAAAGATGATCTGGCCTGGGTGGAGGTCAAAGCGCCGGCTTGGACACGTGCACAATTCAGTTTACCTGATGGTACAACAGGCTGGCTGAATAGTAATTCGAGCATAAGATATTCTGGGAATTTTAATAATAATCGTCAGTTATGGCTGAACGGAGAAGCCTTTTTTGATGTCATCAAAGATGTGAGGAAACCGTTTAAGGTCGAAACAGATGAGATAATTTTCACCGTTTTAGGCACCAGATTTAACATTGCTTCATATGATAATGAGAATGTTGTCGAAATAGTACTTGAAGAGGGGGAAGTGGTTTGTTATAATAAGGAGCTGACAAAATCTTGTGCCCTTAAGCCAAATGATTATTTATCGTTTGATAAAAAACAAAAAATATTTAAGATTGAGACTGTCCAAGCAGAAAAATACTCTTCCTGGAAAGAAGGGAAACTTATTTTTCGTAACGATCCCATTGAGGTTATTGCCAGAAGACTGGAAAGATGGTATAATATAGAGGTTGAGGTCAGGGATAAATTAACTAATCATAACGGGCTCTGGGCTACTTTTATAGATGAAAACCTTGAAGAAGTTTTGAGATTATTGCAACTTAGCTTACCTATTAAGTATAAGATTGAAAATCCTCAAATGCAACCAGATGGGGTTTATAGCAAAACAAAAGTAATCATAACCAGAACTTAATTAACCTATTACTAACCTGAAAAACCTGTTGCCTATGTAATAAACAAATGAAAAAAAAGGGAAGCGATTGGAGCGCTTCCCTGGGAACAATGCTAAGTTACTATCGTTTTATAATAACCTAACTTAAAACTTTGCGAATTTATGGAAAAAATTTATGATTTAAGGGTCATTTGCGACCCTATTCTAAAAAAACTAATCATGGAAATAAAAATTGCATTTTTGATTATTATGGTTAGTGTCTCCAATCTGCTTGCAACCGACACTTATTCTCAGGTTGCAAAAGTCTCACTTGACATGGAGAACAGAAGCCTTGAACAGGTAATGGATGAAATTGAAAAGCAGAGCGAATTCTATTTTATCTTTAACCAGAAACAGATTGATGTTCATAGAATTGTGGACATCCAGGCAGATAATAGGCTTATAACTGATATTCTGCCAGAATTATTTAAAGGAACTAGCGTACACTATGCAGTTTTTGACAGAAAAATTTTGTTAACCACAGACCCTCTTGAAGAAAATCATAAAACAGTTAGAATAATAACTGAACTTCAACAGAAACAGGTGGTTACCGGTACTGTTATTGATTCAGATGGGGTGCCTCTCCCCGGCGTTAATATCCTTGTTGTTGGAACACCTGTGGGTGTAATAACAGATATTAATGGTAAGTATAGCATTGAAATTCCTCAAGGAGCCAGAAGTCTGAGATTTACTTTTATTGGAATGGTACCACAGGAAATCATCATTGGAGCACAAACACAAATAGATGTTACATTGGCTTTATCAGCAGTAGGATTGGAAGAAGTAGTAGTTGTAGGTTATGGAACGCAAAGAGTAGGCACAATAACAGGAAGTGTTTCCACCGTGAAGGAAGACCAGGTTACAAAGGTATCTGTTCCAACTGTATCACAAGCATTGCAGGGGAAGACATCCGGGGTATTTATTAAAAATGTTTCCGGGCAACCAAGTGATAGTAAAGTGCAGATAAACATTCGTGGTTTTGGAACACCCCTCATAATAATTGACGGCATGCCTGCAACTTTAACAGATTTTCAGGAATTAAATCCGAATGATATTGAAGATATGAGCATTTTAAAGGATGCTGCGGCATCAGCTGTTTATGGAGCAAGGGCAGGTAATGGAGTAATAATTATTAAAACTAAGCGTGGAATACTTTCTAAACCTCAAGTGACTTTCACCAGCGATTACTCAGCACAGTATCTTTTACCATTCTCACTCCCTAAACCCATCGATTCACATCAGTGGATGGAACTCAGAAATTGGTCTGAGATAACTCATGGTCGGACACCA
Source organism: uncultured Rikenellaceae bacterium (assembly GCA_964633195.1). Taxonomy (GTDB): domain Bacteria; phylum Bacteroidota; class Bacteroidia; order Bacteroidales; family VadinHA17; genus LD21. Next base: position 60,541 of record CAZWFL010000010.1, read on the forward strand.
ACATTTTCACGGGAACTAATTGAATTATACAGACAACATGCTGATGGGTCTGAGCCTATTTTATATCCAAATGTCAATATGTATGAAGAAGCCCTGAAAGATTATGCCCCGATGTATACAGGCAACTTGTCTTTAAGAGGAGGCTCACAAAATGTCTCATATTTCTTATCAGGAAACTATTTACACCAGCGTGATATACTTGTGGCGGATGAGACTGCTTACAATCGACTGTCATTACGGTCCAATACCGATGCAAATGTAACTGAAAAATTAAAAATATCGGTTGATGTATCTTTCCAAAACAGGGATTTTATTGGCCCCAGAAGCTCAATGGAAGGAGAAGGGAGCTGGCAGCAAGGACAATCAGTTACTGGAAGATTACGCCGTTGGCGGCCATTTCATACTATAGAACCTATTCCAGGCCATCCTGATAAACCAAGAGGAGCGGTGGGCGGTGCTACAATCAACCCGCTTAATATACAGCGAATAGATCTTTCAGGTTATAACAGCTATAATGTTACAGCGTTTGACACCAAAATCACCATGGATTATATTCTCCCATTTGGATTTTCTACGAAATACACTTTTAATTATTATAATAATCATCGCCGTAATAAAATAAATCAAAAACTGGGGGAAGAATATAATTACAATGAAGAAACAGGTGAAGCATTTTGGGTGCGTAATAATAATTCCAGAAAATTTGTGAGGCAGGGGGATATTATATCTAAGAATATTAATATGCAGTGGTTCTTGAACTATGATCACACGTTCGCAGGGAAACATGGATTAACAGGGCTACTTGTAGCTGAGTATTTATCAGACACATATGATATGTACGAGGCTTGGCGACTTGATTATGATTTTGATATGGATCACTTGTTTGCAGGGCCGGAAGGAAAACAGTTTAATACCAGTGCGATGAGGGAAGGAGGAAGGATGGGATTTATTGGCAAGCTTGCTTATAATTATGCCGGGAAATATAGTATTGAGGCAAGTGCAAGGTATGATGGTTCTCCTCAGTTTCCGGAAGAGACAAGGTGGGGTTTCTTTCCATCAGTATCGGTTGCCTGGCTGATTTCAAAAGAATCGTTTATAGCCAATAGCGCTTCATTGGCATTTATAAGTAACCTAAAACTAAGGGCTTCGTACGGAAGACTTGGTTATGATGGAGCAGGAGACTGGCAATATTTAGCAACTTACCGTTTTGCCTCACCTTACATTTATTCAGGCAGTGACGCTGTCAGGGGAATAAGGACCGATGCAATACCCAATCCTTATATTACCTGGGAAAAGATGGATTTAGCAAATATTGGAATGGATTTTTATCTATTTAAGGGTGTAATAAGTGGTACATTCGATATTTTTCAGAGAAATCGGACTGACGTACTAGGTACTCGTTTAAGAGAAATTCCAAACATTGTTGGAGCGACTATGCCAAATGAAAATTACCGTGAATTTCAAAACAGAGGGTGGGATTTGATGTTAAACCACGAAAACAGTAAAGGTCATTTTGTTTATAATATCGGTGCTAATCTATCTTGGAATCGTGAAGTAGTTAAAGTAATTGACGAGCCGGATTTCGCAACTATGGATTTATGGCGAAGGAATTCACAGATTGGGAGGGCCTCTGACAGAGTACTTTTATATCCAAGTGAAGGCCTCTTCAGGTCTCAGGAACAGATTGATTCATGGGCTGATATAGATGGTAGAAATAATGCAACTATTAAACCTGGTGATATTAAATGGGTTGACACCAATGGAGATGGTAGAATTACACAAGAGGACATGATAGCCTGGAACAGAGGTGACATGCCCAGATTTACCGGAGGTATTAATGCAACCGCCAGCTATAAAGGATTTGAGGTATTTATGGCCTGGCAGGGTGCTGCCTTATTTGGTTTCGATCTTCGGCGAACTGAATATGTTCGACCCTGGTGTTGTGATGGGATGCCATTCCAACACATGTTCTATGATAGCTACATACCTGAAGGCAGTGAATGGATGCCGGCCAATCTTGATGCGAAATACCCAAGGCCGTTAATTAACAATTCTCATAGGAATTGGATGCACAATCAAGAATTTTGGTGGATTGACGGCAAGTACCTTAGACTTAAACAGCTACAGTTAAGTTACACCCTACCACAACAATTAACCAGCCGATTTGGAGTAGAAAGGTTCAGAGTCTATGTATCTGGAACTAATCTGATCACATTCTCGACTAATGATTTTACTGATCCTGAGATAGATACCAATCCTAAACAAACCGTAGGTTTTTATCATCCGCAGATGGGATCATATAATTTCGGATTAGAACTTAGTTTTTAATAATATAAATTAAAAATATGAAAAAATTACTTATATCATTGATGCCAATATTATTTTTATTAGGCTCGTGTGAAGATATTTTTGAAAGGACGCCATTGGATAAAATCAGTGATTCTGATGTATGGCAACAGGAAGCATTAATGCGTGCATATCTGACAGATATTTATGCCCGTTTACCCTGGCAATCATATGACATGAACGATCGTTATACTGATTTTGGAACAGAACGATTTGGTAATTTTACCAGTATTACACAAGGCACTGTTTCCAGGACAAGTGAGAGTATGGCTTATTGGGACTATGTGATTATAAGAGACATGAATGTCTTCCTCGAAAAAATGGTTGACTCTCCTGTTTCTGAGCAGGTGAAAAAGCAAATGGAAGGTGAGGTAAGAACGATGAGGGCATGGGTATATTTTGAGAAACAAAAGCGGTATGGGGGTGTGCCTTTAGTAGATGTTGTTCTTGATCCATTTGCTGAGATCGATGAAAAATATTCAAAGCGGACGTCTGAAGAGGCCATTGCCGATTTTATTGATTCGGAATTTACTACAGCAATTAATCTTTTAAAAGACGACCACACCTCATTAGGCCAGATTAATAAATGGGTTGCTTATGCATTTAAAGCCAGAGCTAACTTGTGGGCAGCCTCAATAGCAAAGTATAGTACAGTTCAAATTGATGGGATTGTTGGAATTCCTCCCGGAAGAGCAGACGAGTTTTACAGGAAAGCGGCAGATGCAGCGGATGCCATTATTAAATCCGGCAAGTATTCTCTTTTTAATAAGATTCCTGACAGAACAGAGAATTATTACAGATTATTCTTTGAGGACGGTGATAATCCGGAAGTAATTTTTGCCAGATTATTTGATGGAGTGAATATAGGTCATGCCTATACACAAAGCAATGTTGCCACAAGATACTCATCAGGCCAGGGATCTTCGCTTCATCCCACACTAGAACTTTGCCATTTTTATGAAAATATAGATGGCACTACAGACCAGCCTGAAATTGGTCCGGACCATTTATATGAAAATGGATTGGAGCTGTTTTCTAAAAAAGATCCAAGACTCCGGGCAACAGTGTTCTTTCAGGGAGAAGAATTCAGAGGTGATATAATTCGTACCTATGATGGATTAGATCCAAGTCCGGTTCCAGATCCGGGTAGCATTATAGCAGACTGGACATATTCCTACCAGGGATTTCCCTCGGTAGGAGAAGACAGTAGACTACAGCAAAGTCATAACCGAACCCAATCCGGCTTCTTAACACGAAAATACATAAGAGATTTTGGGGATATTTTTGAATCCGCTATAGATGTTATCAGCTGGAAATATTTCAGATTGGCGGAAATGTATCTGACTATAGCTGAAGCCGAATTTGAGTTGGGGAACATGCCTCAAGCAGTTGCCGCTTTGAACATGACCCGCGAAAGAGCAGGAATAAGTTTGGTTGATGAGACAACGATTACACTTGACCACATAAGAAAAGAAAGGTCGGTTGAATTTGCGTGGGAAGGTTTTCGTTGGTGGGATTTAAGGAGATGGCGAACTGCTGAAAGTATTCTGCAACGCGATATACCAGTTCAGGGACTAAGGATTATTTTGCATTATGAAACCGGTAAATTTTACTTTTTACCTCTTGATGCAGAATCTTATACACGTATTTTCAAACCAGAGCATTATTATAATCCAATAACTGAACAGCGAATAGAGAATAATCATAATTTGGTTGAAAATCCTCTTTATTGATTGAGATCTATAGTATAAATAGCGTGTTAGATTTTTTAATTAATAAAACATATAAGATGGATAAGTTAAATAAAGTAAAATATATGGCTGTGGTAATTGGCTTAGTTTTCCTCGTATTAGGTTGTGAAGACCTTGAACCAACATTTACAGGCCAGATTAGTGGAAAGATCCTGGATCAAAATGGGAATATTGTTTCCGGAGATGTTACTTCAGATGATCTTTTAGTATTAGCACTTGGAGAAAATGATTTCCAGGAAATGAGAATTCGCGTATTGGGTGATGGCACATATACTAACACTTATTTGTATGCCCAAACTTATGATGTATGGGTTACTGGAGCTATATCAGCTCCCGCAAAAGTGACTTTTGATTTAAGAAAAGGCCCAGTTAAGCATGATATTATTGTTACACCTTTTCTGACTATTCCACCACCAACCTTAGTTGGAAGCCCTTCTGCGGATAAAGTAACGATAAGTTACAGTATTACGGGAAATGAGGGACATATAGCAGAAGAGAGGGCAATTTATGTTAGTACGGTAAGTTATCCGAGCAGGAACACTGGCAGTGGTGCCGAATGGACAACAATTAGAAAAACTGTGGCTGAGGACTCTGGCGATCTAACTATAGAAGGACTTAAATCTGGCACTAATTATTTTGTTCGCGTGACTGCACGAGCAATAGGAACTTCCAGATGGAATCTAAGTGATCAGATTAAGTTTACTACCCCATAACCACTATTTTACATTAAACAAATAGTGAAGTCACTAAATTGAATTATAAATTGGAAGTTTGGTGTGATTAGTATAATAGCAATTTTCTGCTAGACAAGCACAAAAAGAGAATTATTTTTTCACACCAAGCTTTTTTAAATCCTGAACTTCAATATATCATGGGGTAATAGGTGTTCTTTTAGAACACGTTAGGGAATTCACTTATTGAAATACAGTATTTAATTTAGTATGATTCTAAATTGTAAAATATGAGAAAAATTTTGTTTTTATTATCATGTTTGCTTTTAATAATGAGCAACCCGCTGGTTATCAGTGGTCAGGAAACAAAGCCTCGCGTTATTGTAATGACAGATGGAGAAATTGATGATCGCAGTTCGATGGTTCGGTTTTTGCTTTACACGAATGATATTGAACTTCTTGCGATAATTCAAACAAGTTCAGTATACCAACGCCAGGGATGGAGCAAGGATAAATGGATTGAAGCACAAATTGACGCTTACGAGAAGGTTTACCCAAATTTAAAAATTCACGACCCTTCCTATCCGACTGCGGATTACTTAAGGAGCGTATTATATATTGGGGATGAAGTTGAGGAACATCTGGTTGTGGATCGGGCATCTAACAGGCGGTTCCCGGGGATGGACCCGGTAATTGATCCGGCAGGCTGGCCAGACACACCAGGGTCAGACAAGATCGTGGAGATTTTGTTGCAAGATGATCCCAGGCTAGTTTATATTCAGGCATGGGGAGGGGGTAATACGGCTGCGAGAGCATTTCATAAGTTGAAGACCCAATATCCGGCTGATTATGACAGAGCTGTATCGAAAGCCGTCATGTATCACATCTGGTATCAGGATGGGGCAGGAAATTATATTGAAAGATACCATCCAAAAGTGACAATGGTGCTCAGTTACTTTTTTTCTGGAACATGGGATTACGGTAGTCAGAGATATACATTTCAGTTTGTTGAAGATTATGTAAAGAATAATCACGGGCCCCTTGGAGCTCTTTATCCACAGGATTACATAAGTGAGGGAGATTCACCGGCGTATCTGTATTCGATAGCCAATGGACTCAGGAGTCATGAGAATCCGACGTATGGAGGATGGGGAGGTCGTTTTTACAATGTCTATGGAAACGTATACAGGGATGTTTCGAAAGGGTCTTATCTTAAGTGGGTTGAATTTGCGAACAGGGATTTTGAGGCAAGAATGAAGTGGTGTGTTGCTAACAAGTATGAAGATGCTAATCACAGGCCGGTAGTAAAAGTAAAAGGAGAATTGGACAGGACTGTACGATCAGGGGAGCCTGTGGAATTGTTCGCAGAGATCAATGATCCTGATGGACAACGCACTTCTCCTTTGTGGTGGCAGTTCAAAGAGGCCGGAACATACGATGGAATGGTAGAAACTTCTGATCCAAGGGCCAATAATATTAGTTTTGTTGCTCCGTATGTTGCCAGGCCGAGTACGATCCATATGATTATAGAGGCTTCAGACCGGGGCAGTCCAAGCCTTACATCATTTAAAAGGGTAATAATTACGGTTATACCAGCATTTTAGTGCTCTGCTTTTGGTATCAGTTGGCTTTCATTCACAATCTGTGTTACTTCAAAGTGAACTAATTATTGATTGAGGATCGAAAACATAAAATGAAATAGTTTATTAAACTAACAAATTAAAAATGAACAAATTAATTTACAGCATAATTATTGTTGCCTTTTTCGTATCCTGTAATCAGAAAAATGCAAATATTGAACAGTGGGATGTCTTTGAGATCACACTAAACGGGCCATCTGAGGGAAATCCCTACATGGAGGTTGAGTTGTCAGCGGTTTTCACCGGTAGTGGTGAAAATATTACCGTCCCCGGGTTTTATGACGGGAACGGGACCTACCGTATCAGGTTTTCCCCACCCGCTCAGGGTAACTGGAAATACCGGACTTCAGGCAATGTTCCTGAACTTATCGATAAAAAAGGGAAGTTCAGTTGTATAAAACCTTCCGGTAAAAACCATGGTCCCGTGAAGGTAGTCAATACTTATTACCTGGAATATGCCGACGGAGCGCCTTTCTATTCTGTCGGGACGACTGCCTATCAGTGGACAAGTGTAAAGCAGAGTATTCAGGATAAAACAATTGAAACCCTTTCTGAGGCTCCTTTCGACAAGATGAGGATGTGTGTTTTCCCAAAATGGTACAGATACGGGAACGATACTGAGCCATGGATCTACCCATATAAAAGAGAAGAGGGAAAGAATGATTTCACACAGCCCAATTATGAATTCTTTCAAAACTTCGACAGGAGGGTTAAACAACTTATGGAAATGGGAATTGAAGCCGATGTGATATTGTTCCATGAATATGACAACTGGGGTTATTTTGAGATGGGAAATGAGATGAATGAAAGATATGTGCGTTACATGATTGCCCGGATTTCTGCTTACAGGAACGTTTGGTGGTCGCTCGCAAATGAATGGGATATCCCAAGACTTAAAGTCGCAATAGACTGGGAGGGGATCGGAACGCTTCTCCATGATGAGGATCCTCATCAGCGTTTACGCGGGATACACAACTGGCATGGTTCAGAAGATCATTTCTATGATCATTCACGTCCATGGATCACCCATGTAAGTGCCCAGACTTCGCAGTTTTATAATGCAATCAAGTGGCGGGAGCAGTACAATAAGCCTCTGCTCTTCGACGAGATGCGCTACGAAGGGGATGTCCCGAGCGGGTGGGGTAACCTGACCGCTCAGGAGATGACCAGTTATTTCTGGATGGCCGGGCTGAGCGGAGGCTATGGAACTCATGGCGATACCTTCAGTAACAACTCCGACGATTCTACGGAGGTACGCTGGTGGGGAAAAGGAGGGACTCTTCCCGGGAAGAGCCCTGAAAGGATCAGTTTCTTCAGGTCGGTTATGGAACAGGCTCCGGTTACAGAGATGAAGCCTGAGCTTATAGATAATGGCGATCCGGCAAACCTGAATAATAATATCCATGTTTTTTCAAAGGCGGGAGAGTATTACCTGGTCTATGTTGCAGATGCGGATATGAATATTGAGGTTAATCTTTCAGGTGATACTGATTATAATCTGGATATTATAGACACCTGGGACATGAAAATTGTCAGCCAGTCTACTGTTAAGCAAGGGGTATATAATTACTTAACGATATTACCCTATACTGCATTAAGATTTCAAATCAACGGGGATGAGTAATGAGCAATTAATTTAAATAAACTTACCAATTATGATTTTAGTTAATAGTTATTCTTTGGCAATTGCCTTCTTTATTGTCACAATGATTTGTTGGGGTTCATGGGCAAATACGCAGAAACTTGCAGCCAGAACATGGCGTTTTGAGCTATTCTACTGGGATGTAGTTACCGGATTGTTGATTTTTTCAATTTTAGCCGCATTTACCCTGGGGTCGTTTGGAAGCGAAGGACGCACATTTATTGAGGACTTACGGCAGGCAAATATTTCAAGTATTGGCTCAGCCATTCTTGGAGGTGTCGTATGGAACCTGGGTAATCTTTTTCTTGTTGCAGCAATAGCAGTGGCCGGAATGTCGGTAGGATTCCCTATCGGGGGCGGAATAGCCTGGATTCTTGGTATCATCGTGAATTATTTACTTGTAGTGATGCGTTCAGGAAGATCAGGAGATAATGATCTGCTTCTCTTTACTGGAGTCATAGCAATAATTGGTGCCATAATTCTGAGTATGCTTTCATACAAGCGTCTGGCAAGTGAGAACAAAAAACCAACAACAAAAGGAATATTGCTCTCAGTGTCTGCGGGGTTGCTCATTGCATTTTTTTACGGTCTGGTAGTGAATTCTCTCGATCCGCAATTCGTCAATGGTGGTGGTGGGAATCTAACTCCTTACTCGGGCGCGTTTTTCTTTGCTCTGGGGGCTTTTCTCAGCACATTTATTTTCAACCCGGTTTTCATGGCTAAACCAGTGCAGGGTGATCCTGTAAAGATTGGGGAATATTTTAAGGGATCAGTTAAAACTCATTCAATCGGCATTTTGGGTGGAGTAATATGGATGACAGGAATGGTTGTAAGTTTTATGTCGGTGGGTGCTGCTGGACCTGCAATCTCATACGCACTGAGTAATGCAGCTCCAGTTGTTGCCATCTTATGGGGTGTATTTGCATGGAAAGAATTCAAAGAAGCTCCAAAAGGTACCAACCAGTTGTTGTTAATCATGTTTGTGCTTTTCCTTATAGGTTTAGTTTTAATTACTATGGCCAAAGCTTAGAGCCTGGCATTTAATAAGATACTATTATAGTCTGGCAATAGCGCATACTTATGATTAAAACGGAAGACAAATACATTTCTCTTAAGCTAACAGCGGAAAAAATTCGCAAACGAGTTATTGAAATAATTTACCGGGCAAAATCTGGACATACAGGAGGCTCCCTTTCAATAATTGATATTCTTACGGTTTTGTATTTTAATATATTGAGAATTGATCCTAAGTATCCAGAGATGCCAGATCGCGATCGATTTATTCTGAGCAAGGGTCATAGTGTGGAAAGTTTGTTTTGCATTCTCGCCGAAGCGGGGTTTTTAAGTAATGATGTGTTGATGACATACGGAACTTATAAATCCAAATTAGCTGGCCACCCTACTGTAAATGTTCCTGGAATTGAAATATGTAGCGGTGCCCTGGGACATGGACTATCGGTTGGAGCAGGTATGGCTTTAAGCGCCAGGATGGATAAGAGGGATTGGTGGGTATTTGTGCTCATGGGTGACGGAGAACAAAATGAAGGTTCTGTTTATGAAGCTGCAATGGCTGCCAGACACTATCAGCTTGATAATCTGATAGCAATTATAGACAGGAATAATTTACAAATAAGTGGCAACACTGAAAACATTATGACACTTGAACCGATTGATAAACGATGGGAGGCTATGGGGTGGGAGGTGTTAAAAACCAACGGGCATGATATTGGTGCCATACTCTATGCTTTTTCACTTTTAAAGATTAAAGCAGGAAAGCCTCACCTTTTAATTGCAGATACAATTAAAGGTAAAGGAATTTCATTTATGGAAAATGATCCCAAATGGCATCATGGTGTGCCAAATGAGAACCAGTATCATTTGGCAATAAAGGAGATAGATGATCGGATCGTACACTTAACAGCTTTATTAGAACAGGAAAATGAGTGATCCTTGCAGAAAAGTTTTTACAGATACATTGTTGCAAAAGGCTTACACGGACGGGAATATAGTGGTAGTAACAACTGACGCCCGGGGGTCGGTCACTTTAAACCGGTTTGCAGATGAATTACCCAACCAATTTATAGAAGTTGGTATAGCTGAACAGAATGCAATCGGTGTTGCAGCAGGATTGGCTGCCAGTGGAAAAAAGGTTTTTGTGTGTGGCCCTGCCTGTTTTTATTCTGCACGGGCTCTTGAGCAGATTAAAGTTGACGTGGCTTATTCGAATAAACCCGTTAAGATAATTGGTGTTAGCGGTGGCGTGAGTTATGGGGCTCTTGGAAGTACTCATCACAGCCTGCACGACATTGCAGTGATGCGTACTTTTCCAGGATTAAATGTTTTTCTTCCTTGTGATAACACACAAACCCGTGAATTAATTGTTCAGATGATCAACTACCGGCATCCGGCCTATATAAGAATGGGAAGAGGTGCAGTGCCTGATGTATATAGTGATGGTAACTGTAATTTAACTGTGGGGAGAGCAAATATCCTGTTGGACGGTGATGATCTTACTATTATTGGGACCGGAGAAACTGTATTTTATTGCCTGGAAGCTGGAAAGCTTCTGCAGGCCAAGGGTATTTCAGCAAGGATTCTGGACATGCACACGATAAAACCAGTTGACAGGTTGGCGGTTATAAATGCCGCAAAGGAAACAGGGCGCATTATTACTGTCGAGGAACATAGCATTTTTGGGGGACTGGGTTCGATTGTGGCTGAGATAGTGGTTCAAAATTTCCCGGTTCCGGTAAGGATCATCGGCATTCCTGATGAAAACGCAGTGCATGGTTCCTCCTCAGAAATCTTCAGGCATTACGGAATAACCAGTGAGAACATTGCAAATACTGCAGAGAAGCTAATTAACAATTAAAAACCAGTTATGCAAAAACACATATTATCAATTGATCAAAGTACGTCAGCGACCAAAGCCATACTCTTTGATAGTAAGGCACAAGTTGTGGCAAGGATGTCAAAAGAGCATAAACAGTTTTATCCCAGGCCGGGCTGGGTAGAACATGACCCTGATGAGATCTTAACAAATACCTTCAGGATCATTAATGAAATTTGTAATTCCAATAAAATTATAAATATTGAATCTTTAGCTATTACCAACCAGAGGGAGACTGTTGTAGTTTGGGACATTACAACGGGGAAACCTGTTTATAATGCGATCGTTTGGCAGTGTAACCGGGGTGCTGATCGATGCAGGAGACTTATGGAAGATGGTTGGGGAAAAGCGATTCAGGATAAAACCGGATTAATTATTGACCCATATTTTTCAGCTACAGGAATATGCTGGATACTGGATAATGTACCTGGGGCAAGAGAAAAGGCTGAAAAAGGGCTATTGCGGTTTGGTACAACAGACAGTTGGTTAATCTGGAATTTAACTAATGGCAAGGTACATGCAACAGACTATACCAATGCTTGCCGCACAATGCTATTTAACATAAATAACTTGTCATGGGACAATGAAATTATGGATGAATTAGGCATCCCGGTTATCATGGCTCCGGAAGTAAAGTATTCAGATGATCTGTTTGGAAGCACCACTGCAGGGGGAGCATTTAAAGTTCCCATTCCTGTGTCCGGGGTATTGGGAGATTCACATGCTGCACTTTTTGGCCAGCTTTGTCTTACTCCCGGCATGGCCAAGGCAACTTATGGTACTGGTTCTTCCATAATGATGAACATAGGAGATAAACCACTTGAGAGTCCGGAAGGATTGGTAACATCGATAGGCTATGGGGTGGATAAATCCATTGCCTATGTGTTTGAGGGCAATATACATTATACAGGGGCTACGATCAAGTGGTTGCAAGATGATTTGCAGCTCATCAAAGATGCTGGTGAAACCGAGATTTTAGCCACTTCAGTTGATTCCACTGAGGGTGTTTATCTGGTGCCGGCTTTCACCGGACTTGGAGCTCCATACTGGGACAATGAAGCAAGAGCAATCATTTGTGGTATGTCACGTGGGACTAAAAAAGCTCACGTGGTTCGCTCAGCACTGGAAGCTATTGCCTATCAGGTGAAAGACCTGGTTGATCTGATGATCTCCCAGGCCGGTATTGAACTTAAAGAATTAAAGGTTGACGGTGGAGCGACACGCAATGAATTTTTAATGCAGTTTCAAACCGACATTATAAAGACAAAAGTTGTACGATCGGATATTGAAGAGATATCGGCTCTTGGTTCAGCTTTTGCAGCAGGTCTTGCTACAGGTATCTGGAAAGATATCGAAGAAATTAAGAGACTTTATGTTACCGGGAAAATCTATTCAGGCCAGATGACAGATGATGAGATTGATAGCTTATATCATGGTTGGAAAATTGCAGTTAATAGAACCCAGTTTAAATAGATATAAATTAAACCTTAAAATTCAATATTATGAAAAAGAAACAAACATTTGGTGTGATTATTGCCACCAGGAATATCTTCAATTTTCAACTTGCTGTTGAAGCTAGAAAGAAGGTATTATCAAAGCTTGAGAGTATGGGTTTTGATGCAATAATTTTGCCGGAGAAAGAAACCCCTACCGGAAATATTGAAGGATACTCCGATGCAGTTAAATGTGCTGAGCTTTTTAGGAATAATGCTAATCTAATTGAGGGTATAATAGTTATCTTACCAAATTTTGGTGACGAACTTGGTGTGGTAAATACTATCAGTCTGAGTGGGCTGAAGGTGCCGGTTCTGGTTCAGGCCTGCGATGATGACAATGATAAAGTTGATGTGAAAAGCAGGAGGGATGCTTTTTGCGGTAAGCTATCGGTGTGTAATAATTTATATCAATATGGAATAAAATTTACTGATACTAAATACCACACCTATTCTCTCGATAGCAGTGAGTTTACTATGGATTTGTTAAAATTTGCAGGTGTATGTCGTGTAGTAAAAGGTTTTAAAGGTTTGAGGGTTGGGGCAATTGGTACCCGTCCCGGTGGTTTTCAAACCATGCGTGCAAGTGAGAAACTGCTTCAGAAGTCTGGGATAACATTAGTGCCGGTTGATATGTCTGAGATAATAGCTGCTGCAAATAAGATGAAGGACGATGAGCAGGTAGTAGTAGATAAAGTAAAAGCTATACAGGAATACGGTACTTGTGCTACGGTATCAAAGGAAAAGATTGCTCGTCAGGCACGCTTTGGAGTAGCGGTTGAAAATTGGATAGCTGATAATAATATTAACATTTCAGCACTTCAGTGCTGGGAATCGATTGAAAGAAATTACGGATGTGCTGCCTGTGTTACCATGAGCATGATGGGAGAAAAACTGATGCCCTCAGCCTGTGAGGTTGATATTGCAGGTTCTATTGCCATGTATGCATTAGCCCTCGCTGCCCAGACGCCTTCTGCATTACTGGACTGGAATAATAATTTTGGAGAAGATCGAGATAAAGTTGTATGTACACATTGCAGCAATTACCCAAAATCATTTTTCCAGAACGACATTGAGTTAGGCAGCCTTGATGTACTGGGAACTGTATTGGGGAGTGAGGACACATTTGGTGCAGTAAAGGGTAAAGTTTCCCCCGGTGACATGACCTATTTTAGAGTATCAACAGATGATCAGAAGGGATTTATACGTACTTATCTTGGTGAAGGTATCATTACTGATGACCCTTATGGTATGGACGGTGGAATTGCCGTTTGTCAGATACAAAATCTGCAAAAGCTTATGAAATTCATGTGTAAATACGGCTTTGAACATCATGTAGGAATGGTTCGGGGTCATGTAGCTGAAATTATTGAAGAAGCTATAGGCAATTATATTGGATGGGAACTTTATCGTCATGAATGATTCAACAGAATATCTTGCTAAATATGGTCAGGCATAATAATTTTTACATGCATCAGCACAGATTAAATTAATATATTTTCAATGGCCATTTATTTAAAACATTTAATTAATCCGATTATTTACATAAATGCTTAACAAGTATGAAAAGAATAGTTTTGGCTGTATTATTACTGCAGAGCACGGTAATATTTTCCCAAAGCAGTATTGAAAAATGGAAAGTATTTGAAATAACGCTTAAAGGACCTTCTTCCGGGAATCCTTTTCAGGATGTGACCCTGACAGCAACCTTTTCTAACGGTGTGACAGAAACTGATATTACAGGGTTTTACGATGGGAATGGTATATTCAAGATCAGGTTCATGCCAGCGGAAGAAGGGAAATGGAATTACATCACTAAAAGCAATCAGAAAGCGCTCAACAATAAAAAGGGGCAATTTACATGCATACCCCCTACTGGTAACAATCATGGTCCGGTGATTGTTAAAGATACTTTCAACTTTGCTTATGCTGATGGCACACCACATTATTCGTTTGGAACCACAGCGTATGCGTGGATACATCAGGGTGACAGCCTGGCACAACTTACCCTCCAGACTTTATCAAAAGGGTATTTTAACAAGATGCGTATGTGTATCTTCCCAAAAGATTATAATTGGAACAAGAACGAACCTTTGCTTTATCCCTTCGAAGGACAACCAATCACAGACTGGGATTATTCCCGATTCAATCCTTCGTATTTCCGAAATGTCGAAAAACGGATTTCACAGTTAGACTCGTTAGGAATTGAAGCTGACCTTATTGTTTTTCATCCATACGACCGATGGGGATTTGCAAATATGGACAGAGAAACCGACGAGAGATACATCAGGTATGTTGTTGCCAGATTTGCAGCTTTTAAAAATGTATGGTGGAGTATGGCTAATGAATACGATTTTATGAAGAGTAAGAACTTGGACGACTGGGATAGATTTATTGACCTGTTTGCACAGATAGATCCTTACCATCGCTTACTTGGGATTCACAACGGAAGAGTCTGGTATGACCACACAAATCCTTTAATAACCCATGCAAGCATTCAAAACGAAGATACCTATAATGCAAGAGAATACCGGAATAAGTACAAAAAACCTGTCGTCTTCGACGAATGCCGTTACGAGGGAACTATTCCCAGTTCCTGGGGAAACATTACTGCTGAGGAGATGGTAAATAAATTTTGGTATGGATTCACTAATGGCGGACATGTCGGACATGGTGAAACCTATCTTACTGAGAATCCTTTGGTCTGGCCAGATAAATCATCTGACGTATTGTGGTGGTCGAAGGGAGGAATTTTAAGGGGAGAAAGTCACCCCAGGATTAAGTTCTTAAGGGAGATTGTTGAATCGGCGCCAGGTTATCTCGGCCTTACACCATATTTCAGGGGAACGCGGCGGTTTACTGTTGTTAGCTATAAGGATGAATATTTTTTGGCATATTTCAGCCTCGATCAACCCAGAGCTACAATAATTACACTACCAAAGGGGAGAACCTATAAGGTCGATATTATTGATGCCTGGAATATGACCATACAGACCCTTAATGGCACATATAGTGGCAGGTGTATGATCGAATTGCCGGGGAAACCGTTTACAGCTTTGCGTATTATAAGCACTCCTTAAATAGTTTTAAGCTGAATTAATTGAAAATATAAATTTTCATTCGAGGCCGAAAGAAAAATTAAGGAGTGCCTGGCCGAACAGACCATAATTATTTAAAATACTGGTCGAGGGTTTGAGAGAATTATAAATTGGGATGGATTATGAAAGATACTATATTAATATCTTGTTTTTCTCTGTTAATAAGCATCTTATTTATTAATTCCTGTAATTCAGTAAATACTGGAAAGCCACGCTTGGTTGTTTTAACTGACATCGGGGGTGATCCGGACGATATACAATCTCTCCGGAGGTTATTGGTTTATGCAAATGAGTTTCGTATAGAAGGTTTGATTGCCACTGCAAAGAATACTCCCAGCCCTGGACGTACCTATGAGATCAGGACTGATATTATTTATCAGGCAATTGATGACTATGCAGAAATCCGCGATAACATTAATCAACATGCTCAGGTTTATCCTACTGCCGAATCACTGAGAGCTGTGGTTTTTGGTGGACAGGAAAACCGTGGTGTGGACAATCTTATTCCTGGTTTAGCAACACCTGGCTCACAGCATATTATTAAGAGAACCAATGCAAGTAAAGAACCTCTTTATATAGTTATATGGGGAGGCGCGCATGATCTTGCACAGGCATTACTGGATATGAGAAGCACCTACTCAACAAAAAAAGCAGAACAATTTATCAGGAAATTGCGAGTGTATGCGATTGGCGACCAGGATGGATGGAATAATGTTTTTTCTATGGGGACAGGAGAGTGGATACGTAAAAATTTCCCTGAATTGAGATATGTTGAAACCTCACCTCCCTGGATACATAATCAGACAGCAAGTTTTCGGGGAATGTATCAGAATGATTCCAGGGGGGGCGACCATCCTGGATTGCCATTAGTAAGGCCTGGAATAGAGTTGATGAACGATCATACCTGGATACTTGAAAATGTATCGGCATGGGGGCCACTGGGAGAAGGCTATCCTCCCGAAGTAAACCAAAATCCGAATAGCGAAAGGAACACAAAAGGGGTTAAAGAAGGAGATACTCCATCGTGGTTTTTTGTACTTCCACATGGCCTGAATGATCCGGAAAACCCCGAATGGGGGGGATGGGGAGGAAGATTTGTACATCATACAGATGGATATTACACAGAAGCTGAAGATGATCACTGGTCAGGAGCAGATGACGCCAGTCTTCGACGTAAATGGACAGTAGCCCGCTGGCGGGAAGCGTACCAGAATGATTTTGCTGCACGGATGCGCTGGTGTTTACTTTCCTATAAAGAAGCAAACCATAATCCTGTTGCTATTATTAATAACAATAGCAGAGACCCGATTCTGAAACTAAAGGTTAAACCCGGGGAAAACATAAAATTAGATGCCTCTGCAAGCTATGATCCTGACGGAGATAATATAACCTTTAACTGGTGGATCTATAACGAAATCTCTTCTGCCAAGGTTATCTTATCCAATAACACAGAACCAGTATCAGATATAAGTGTTCCTGTATCCGCGACCAAAGGAGAAATTCATTTAATTCTGGAAGTGAAGGATGATGGAAAGCCTGAATTGTATTCGTACAGAAGGATAATATTGCAAATAAAATAACATAATAGATTAACTATTTTGATTTAATGTAGCCTGAATCCTTGAGATAGTTAAACTGTCATGAACAATATTCTTTGTGTTTGAAAAATAAAAGTAATACCGAATGAATGCTTTTCATTACCTTTTGATAATAATATTACTGCAATTAGAATCCGGAGTTTCCCCACATGGTGCCATTCAACCGTATCGGAATAACCCCTGGTATTGGGAGTATAAAGGTGAACCAATTCTGTTGAGAGGTGCGAGTGACGAAGATAATCTTTTTCAGTGGACAGGCAGGAAGTTAACTGAGCACCTGGATCTTCTTTCGTCGGTTGGTGGCAATTACCTGCGAAACACTATGTCTGATCGTGATACGGGAAATGTCTATGCATTTGGTCAGACTGGTAACAACCTTTATGACCTCGAGCGATGGAACGACGAATACTGGGATCGTTTGACTTTTTTCCTCGATGAAACATCAAAGCGCGATATAATTGTTCAGCTTACTCTCTGGGATCAATTTGACCTGAGCACATCGCATCCATGGTTTAACAACATCAATATTAAGAAGGACGTAATAAACAACAGGGCTGCTTTTTATAAGACTGTGGAAACTAATAATAAAGAAGGTCTTTACTATCAAGGCAAGTTTATTGATAAGCTTCTGTCAATTACCCTGAAATATGATCACATCTTGTACAATATCAACAACGAGAGCAGTGAAGGCGCGATCTGGGAAAATTACTGGGCAAGATATATACAGAAGACAGCAGAAAATTTGAGGCGGAATGTGTGTATCACAAGTATGCAGTTTGACCCTACTAACTCTGTAAGGCATGTAATGACATTCCGGAACTTTTACAGCTTTGTAGAAATATCTCAGAATAATCAGGATTCAAGGGGAGGAAGAGGGCATGCTCATTGGGAAAACATAATGAATTGGAGGAAGAAGATAGTTTCCCAAAATACCGGCCCTATGCCAATGAATAATGAAAAGGTCTACGGAGGGAAAGATGGAGTAAACTACTCAGCTGGCACAGAAACAGAGGCAATAAACCGGTTTTGGCGAAATATTTTTGCAGGATGTGCCGCAAGTCGGTTTCACCGTCCTGCAGAACCGAGAGTCTGGGGTGCAGGCCTGAACGATCGTGTTCAGATAAACCTGAAAGCTATGGATATGCTGCTTGAAGAGTTGGATATATTTTCTGCTTCACCTCATAACGATCTTTTAATACATACCGTAGCAGCCACAGCCACTTCTATGGAAGCATACGTAACCGCAGAAATTGGAAGGCAGTATGCAGTTTACTTTCCGCCAGGGAATAATATGGTCGGACTTGATCCATGGATATATGTGAATAAATTGAAAATTCGCTGGCTGGACATAGATGAGTTGAAATGGTCAGATCCCGAAGTAGTAAATGTACAGTGGGAAGGAAGTAGAAATGAATGGGGAGACCGGGGCATGATCATTTTGAAGACTCCAAGTAATCGTCCTTATGTTGCATTAGTTGAGGTCGGAGAATAGACTTTGTTATTAATGAAATATACAGAGCAGAGATTGGCCCAAAGTTCTAAGCTCATCAAATCAGCGAAGGGATGTAACTAAATTGAATATAACTAAGGAAATATGTTAAATAAAAATTCATATGAAATGAAGAAAATGTTAAAAATGAGAAGATTATTATTAATGTTATCGGGTCTGCTTTTAATATTAATTAGCAACCCACTGGTTGCCCAGGGTCAGGAAACAAAACCCCGGGTTATTGTAATGACAGATGGAGAAGTTGATGATCGCAGTTCGATGGTTCGGTTTTTACTTTACACGAATGATATTGAACTTCTTGCGATCATTCAAACAAGTTCAGTATACCAGCGCCAGGGGTGGAGCAAGGATAAATGGATAGAAGCCCAGATTGATGCTTACGAAAAGGTACACCCAAATTTAATAATTCACGACCCTTCCTATCCTACTGCGGATTATTTACGGAGTGTATTATATGTCGGGGATGAAGCTGAGGAACATCTGGTTGTGGATCGTGCATCGAACAGGCGGTTTCCGGGGATGGACCCGGTAATTGATCCGGCAGGCTGGCCAGACACACCAGGGTCAGACAAGATCGTGGAGATTTTGTTGCAAGATGATCCCAGGCTAGTTTATATTCAGGCATGGGGAGGGGGTAATACGGCTGCGAGAGCATTTCATAAGTTGAAGACCCAATATCCGGCTGATTATGACAGAGCTGTATCGAAAGCCGTCATGTATCACATCTGGTATCAGGATGGGGCAGGAAATTATATTGAAAGATACCATCCAAAAGTGACAATGGTGCTCAGTTACTTTTTTTCTGGAACATGGGATTACGGTAGTCAGAGATATACATTTCAGTTTGTTGAAGATTATGTAAAGAATAATCACGGGCCCCTTGGAGCTCTTTATCCACAGGATTACATAAGTGAGGGAGATTCACCGGCGTATCTGTATTCGATAGCCAATGGACTCAGGAGTCATGAGAATCCGACGTATGGAGGATGGGGAGGTCGTTTTTACAATGTCTATGGAAACGTATACAGGGATGTTTCGAAAGGGTCTTATCTTAAGTGGGTTGAATTTGCGAACAGGGATTTTGAGGCAAGGATGAAGTGGTGTGTTGCTGATAAGTATGAAGATGCTAATCACAGACCGGTAATAAAAGTGAAGGGAGAACTGGATCGAACGGTAAAATCAGGTGAGAAAATTGTATTGGAGGCCGAAGCTATTAATCCGGATGGTGTAGGATTCCGTGAAATACTTTGGTGGCAGTACAAGGAGGCAGGAACATATAATGGAATGGTTGAGACAACTGATCCCAGAAACAATGCTATTAGTTTTGTCGCTCCCCATGTTACGACTCCACAAACTATTCATATGATTTTTGAGGCCACTTCCCTCGGAGTACCACGTTCGTTTCTTACTGGATTTACGAGGGTTATTATAACTGTGGTTCCGGCATTTTAAACTACTCAATTAAGGCTTTTTTTGACCCTTATTGTAGTTTTAAATGCTTTTCGACCGTTTTTGACAACCAGATCATTAGGTCAATTATATAAGATTGTTCCGTTTTATTATATAATAATAATTATGGAGTTAATAAATAAAAGAATGGTTCATGCCATCTATATAGTAATCTTTCAGTTGCTTTTACCGACCAACACATTATGCCAAAATGCAGATGATTTTAGCAAAATTGTAATAACCAAAGAACAACGGTTTGGTTACATGACGTGGAAAATCCAAGCAGCAAATGGAATTTGGCATTACGAAATAGAAAAATTAGAAAATGTTGAGCCCGGTACTGGCTTTAGTTCGGCCATAGATCAATCCGGAAATGATTGGATAGGCAATGATTGTGTAGGCAGAAGAGAATGGCGAGGGTGGCCTAATTTTGGATCTGATGGTTTTGGACACCCTTGCCGCGGTGGCAGTGGCAAATCCAGATGGTTGGATTCAGATGGCAATCAGATTGAATTTGAGGAAAAATATGTCGGAGAATATCTCATTCTGGAATCGTGGAATGAAAAATTCCGACTATGGTATCATTTTTTCCCGAGTCATATTGCTATTCAAATACTTGAAGCTCACGATCTTTATTCGTTCTTATGGGAAGGCCCCATAGCCGGAGAAATGAACCTCGATCAGCAATACTATGTGCTTGAGGACGGGAAGAAACGAAGACTTCCATATAATACCGGTTTAGGTTATTTAGAACCAGAGTTTGGACGTAATTTCCCTTCATCTTTCTTTTATTTCCTTGATGATAATGCGGAACAAATTGTATATATAGCTGTTAAGGATCAGAGTGAAGGTGGTGATGAGGGTTGGTGTCAACCAAATAACATGGTAATATTTAGTTTTGGCCGTGAAGATGATAAACGTGCACTGTCAGGAACTGATGCCATATGTGTTTTTGGTTTTCTAAACAAGAATATTGGACATGAAGAAATAAAGAGTTTTATTATGGATCGCCTGGATAATCCATTTCAGAAAGGAAATTAATTATGAAAATAACAGTCATCCATACTTAATCCTTATTTACTTAACATGTATGGCCATTATATTATTATTAATCAATGAATGCTTCTTTCATGACTGCAAAACTTTTAAATAAAATGATATGAAAACACTGTGGGTTCTGATATTTTTTACACTACTTGGATGCAATCAAATGATTTCAACAAAGTCAGATGATGTTAAACCGCGCACTATAGTTACAACTGACGGTGAAGTTGATGATTTCAATTCGTTTATAAGGTTTCTATTGTATTCGAATGAATTTGATATAGATGGACTTATTTACAGCAGTTCTCAATGGCACTATTCCGGAGATGGGAAGGGTACCCTCTTTACATCTGAAATGCCCGGCACTGCAAGACGCTATGGCGAGAGAACAGATCTGCGCTGGCCAGGAACAGATTGGATGGAGGAGTTTATCGGACTTTATGCTGAGGTACATGATAATTTGCTTCTCCATGATCCTTCTTACCCGAGTCCTGAGCTATTAAATAGCCTTATCAGAATAGGTAATATAGAATTTGAAGGAGAGATGGAGAAAATCACAGAGGGGTCAGAATTTATTAAGGAGGTTTTGCTTGATGACAAACCTGGACCGGTATATGTTCAGATCTGGGGAGGGACAAATACGTTGGCACGGGCATTAAAATCAATAGAGGAGGAGTATAAGGATACCGGACAGTGGGACGAAATTTACAGGAAAGTTTCAAAGAAAACAGTAATATATACCATTCTGGATCAGGATGCTACATATAAGAGATACATTGAACCAAATTGGCCTGAAATTATGGTAATCTATAACTCTTCCCAATTTTGGAGCTTTGCTTACTCCTGGACAAGAGCTGTGCCAAAGGAATTACAGACTTATTTAGATGGAAACTGGCATGCCAAAAATATCAAATTTGACCGTGGACCTTTACTGGCAAGGTATTATGTATGGGGCGATGGTCAGCAGATTGAAGGAGATCCGGAGCACACTCAGGGAGATCCGGAGCTAGCTGAGAATCGCGGCAGGATGCAATATGATTTTATTTCAGAGGGAGATTCACCATCGTTTTTTTATCTGCTTGACTGGGGATTAAGAAGTCAGGAGAATCCTTCATATGGTGGTATTGGGGGTCGGTTTGTGCCATCTGAAACAAATCCTTTTCGTCTGGAAGACGGACCCGGTGCAATGGATTTTAACCCATATACCGAAGAGATGGATAGGTCTTATCCTCAGGTTAGGTGGATTCCGTTCTTGCAGAATGATTTTGCAGCCAGGGCTGGCTGGTGTGTCAGTAGTTACGAAGAAGCGAACCATGCTCCTGTTGTCACCCTTAAACAT
This sequence comes from uncultured Rikenellaceae bacterium, assembly GCA_964633195.1. Classification (GTDB taxonomy): domain Bacteria; phylum Bacteroidota; class Bacteroidia; order Bacteroidales; family VadinHA17; genus LD21. The sequence continues at coordinate 83,012 of CAZWFL010000010.1, forward strand.
CCGGCTGATATAACTGCAAGCCCGGGAGTTAAAGTACAATTAAATGGTTCAGCAAGAGATCCGAATGGCAGGCAGTTATCTTACTCCTGGTGGCAGTATGTTGAAGCAGGAACATATAAGAATCCAATAATTATTAATTCTGCGGATAGTAAAAAAGCCTCTTTTACTGTTCCGAATGACGCCAAATTTGGTGAAACAATACATATTATATTTGAAGTTACAAATAGTGGAACTCCACCTCTTACAAGGTTTCAACGTGTAATCTTAAAGGTCAAATAATAATCTGTATATATAAATTAACTCCGCTAAAAGTTATTCTGTTAACCTTAAAATTTAAATAAATCATGAGAACTTTTTTAATAAGTATTTTGTTGATTTTTTCAGCGATAAGGTGTTGCGGACAAGAAATGAAATTTAAATATCATGAAATTGGCAGATTTGGCAAATTGATGGGGCAAACTGCATTAGTCGATGTAAACAACAATGGCTATCTCGACTGGGTTTTCGGGGTCAGAGGTGAAATGTATTTTTATCAGTATGTTTCGCCATCGGAATGGATATTGAGAGAGATCGGTAAAGGGGCAAAAACAGATGTTGGTGGTTGCCCGCTCGACGTGAATAAAGATGGCTGGATTGATTTTATTGTCGGTGATTCCTGGTACGAAAATACGGGAGATCCGCAGAACAAAACTTTTGTTTTGCACACGAAGAACATGCTTGGTACCGCCCATGATGTAATAGCAGTTGATATCGACGGAGACGGTATCAAGGATATTGTCCAGATGTCAAATCACGCTGATCATCCGGTACTTGCCTGGTACAGAATCCCGGAGAACTACCATGCCAACTGGGACTACCTGAAGATAAGCCCGGGCATACATGGTGGTATTGCACCGAGGGGTTACGGAGATCTTGATAATGATGGTGATATTGATATTGTTACCAAACCCTGGAGCGGAGATCTTCATTTTTTTCTCGAAAACAAAGTATTTGAGTAAGTTACTATAACATCAAGTGAGAGGTAAAGTCTTAGGATTACCTGCTCTATTGAAATTTCTGATAATCAAGATTTTAACTTTATAACTAATGCCTAATAAAATAATTATGAAAACAACTTTCTTCATTTACCTGTTTTCTTTGCTGTTCATTTCCTATCCCCTTTATGCGCAATCAGTTGAAAAACAAAGAGTGATTATTCTAACAGATATTGAAGCTGACCCTGACGATACCCAGTCTCTGATACGCCTTCTTTTGTATTCAAACCAGATTGACATAAAAGGGCTGGTTGCTACTACATCTACTCATCAGAAGAACTCCGTTTTTCCGCAATCCATAATAAACATTATTGAAGGATACCGAAAAGTGCAGCCGAATCTTGCATTACATGAATCAGGTTACCCGACAGCCGATGATTTATTAAAACTGGTAAAATCAGGACCCGCAGTGTATGGCATGAACGGTGTCGGTAAGGGACAGGATACGGAAGGTTCAGACTGGATCATTAAAGTGCTTGAAGAGGATGATGACCGGCCTTTATGGATTTCTGTATGGGGAGGGGCAAACACCTTAGCCCAATCGCTCCATAGAATAAAAGCTACAAAGAGCAATAAAGATATTGCTGGATTAATCTCAAAATTAAGGGTATATACCATCTCAGATCAGGATGACAGCGGTATCTGGATCAGGAATAATTTCCCGGATCTTTTCTATATCGTAAGCCCGGGTAATTACGGCCGGTCTACCTGGATTGCTATTAATCAAGTTGTTGCGGGTATTGATAATGAAATGATTAGCAACAAATGGCTGGCAGATAACATACAACAAGGACATGGCCCGTTGGGAGCTTTATATCCTGATGTTATGTGGGGAATGGAAGGAGATACGCCTGCCTTTTTATCATTGATCCCCAATGGATTAAACCAACCAGAACGCCCCGATTGGGGCGGGTGGGGTGGCCGCTATGAACTTTACCAGCCAGAGTTTATAAACGACGGTGGTACAGGTGGAGTGAAAAAAGAACCTGAAACCCGTCCGATATGGACGGACGCAACAGATAAATATGTCCCTTATGTATACAATCCTTATCGGAGGGCCTTGAAGTTAGCTGATAGTTTGTCGTTTCATGATAACAAAGTCACCCTATGGCGATGGAGGGAAGACTTCCAGAACGATTTCGCAGCCCGAATGGATTGGTGCGTTAAATCTTACGAAGAGGCAAACCATCCACCTGTGCCGGCATTTTTACATGAAGATGAAATAGTGATAAAATCTGGCCAGTCTTTTGCACTTGATGCAAGTGGAACTTATGACCCAGATGGCGATCATATTAGCTACTTGTGGTTTAGCTATCCGGAAGCAGGAAGCTACAAGGAATCTATCATCTCAGGTGTAATTAATTCATATAGGTATATAATTGTAGGTCCACAAGTTAAGAAACCAGAGACGGCGCATATAATTTTAAAGGTTACAGACAGGGGAACTCCACGATTATCCAGATATATAAGGCTTATTGTAAATATTGTACCGAAATAATAACATGACCATATACAACAACTTGTTATGTGTGGTTTAAAATTGATCATGATCGAATCAATTACTCCATTAAATTTATATTAATGCTAAATATAAAATGATTATAATCCGACCCAACAGAGAAATTAACCGCGAAGAATTATCCTATTCTGAGGGATGCACAGTTAAATTTTGGCATAAGCCTCCAGATGAGAGAAAAGCTTACCGTCTTACAATAATCGACAGATCGAATGAATATGAATTCTATCCATCAAAGGGTTTGTCAGTAGGACAGGTTACTATCGGCGGCAAATCCTTGTTTTGGGAGCAACCCTCCGACCTGTCTAATCCCGATACACTCGATCTTCATTCGAAGAAACTTCATATTAACGGAATGCCAGCACCCGGTTTCATGTATATCGCTACATATTCTGCCGGCATTGAACTTCTTGGGCTTTCAAACTGGGGAATGCCGGTTCAGGATACCGGGACCGGAAGACTTGAGATACTACACGGTGAAGCTTCTTGCATACCTGTGGATGAAGTGACAGTTGATATCAACAAAGAAATGATTTTGGTAGAAGCTTCCTTCGATTTCAGGACGTTTCAGGGATCTTCCTCAAAACCCTGGTATCAGAGAGGTGAAAAAATATTCCAGATAACTCGGAAAGTACTGATTACAAGAGCTTCAGGACATATTGAAATCACAGATTCGTTTAAGAATATTTCTACACGAACATTTACACCTGATTGGGGTTATCACATTACTTTCAGTCCAGAACCGGGTGCTGTGTACTTAGTTCCTGCCAGTAAAGCCGAACCAAGGGGAGGCGGGGTGTTACCAAAGGATTACGAGGTCTGGCAGCCATCGCCGGACGACAAGCAGCGTATAGAAAAAGGTGTCATCTTTAAAGATTTGCATTATCAAAGTCCCGGGCATTTCTGTACATCATTGCTTGAATACCCTGATGGTAGTGGAATTGCAATAAAAACACCACCCTCGCCCTATTATCAGACCTGGTTTTGCTCCGGAGGGGCAGGAAGCAAGGAATTTACATGGGAGAATGGTGAACCGGTGTTAAAAAGAAACTGGGATGGAATGGGCATTGAAATTGGTTCAAGCGCTCTGGATCACGATGAAAATACCGATCCTGCTGTACCCTCAGAGCCACCTCTAAAACCCGGTGAAAGCCGCAGTGTATCATTTATGATGGGTTTTATTCCACCTGATGAAGCTTTAAACCTTAGAGAGTCGATTAATAGGTACATTACAGAGAAAGCAAAATGATCTGAGTCCTGATATAAAGAAGTTCAATCGTCAAGACCTGAAATCGATTAATTAAAGACAACACAATGAAAGAAATGAAGAGGTTGTATCTATCAGAAGCCGCAATTTTCTGCGTTGCTGTGTTGATAACATGCTTCGCTATTCCTCAACCTGTTGAGGCACAGTTAGAAGCTGTTCCGAAAGCGGAAAAACATCGGGTTATAGTGCTTACGGATATTGGAGGCGATGTGGATGACCAGCAGTCTATGACACGATTCCTGCTTTATGCAGACCAGTACGACATCGAAGGACTTATTGCCACGTCTCCTAATATCATTCTGAAAGAAAAACACCGTCCACCAGACGGGGAGCCGCAGCCACATTACCTTGTCGAATTTGTCGAGGCCTACGGACAGGTGAGGGAAAACCTAATGAAGCACAGCGAGGGCTGGCCCGAACCGGATGCACTCATGGCAATGATCAAAAAGGGAACCAAGACCGGCCGCCGAGGCGGAGGGTTTAATATAAGGACAGGTATGCTTATTGAACCTGATGGTCACTTGCCGCTCGATCAAATTCTTGGAGAGGAAAAGGACACAGAGGCATCAATGCATATCATCGAGGTGGTAGATCGGGATGATCCCCGGCCGGTATGGGTTTCCGTTTGGGGTGGACCTATTGATTTGGCACAGGCACTTTGGCGGGTCAGGAATGATCGCAATCAGGAGGAAGCAGAAAAGTTTGTCGCCAAGCTTCGCGTATACTCCTGGGGACATCAAGATGCCGGTGGACTCTGGATACAGGAGAACTTCCCGGATCTATTTTATATCGTATCGACAGGTGGTATTTTATACTCCACTGATCCAAAGCTGCGCGATCAGGAATGGCTCGACACGCATGTCCGTTTCAATCACGGACCATTGGGCGCATTGTGCCCGCTTCGTAGAAACGAGTTGGGTGGTGCCGATTCAGAAACCTATTTAGGACTGATCCCCAACGGACTGAGCGTAATGGAACATCCTGATTGGGGTGGTTGGGGTGGACGTTACCAGAAGAAACCCGGTTCGGAAACACAGTGGATTGACCTGGAAATTAACGTTAATCCTAGAACCTTAGGAGCTACCATCTGTCGCTGGGCGCCCCAGTTCCAGAACGACTATCAGGCGCGCATGGATTGGTGTGTTAAAGAGTTCAATGAAGCTAACCATCCTCCCAAGCCCGTGCTCAACGGTGATGAATCACTCTGCCCGATAGAGATCAGCGCCAAGCCAGACCAGCGTATTGTACTTGACGCAATAGGCAGCAGTGACATTGATAACGATGCGCTTTCCTACCAGTGGAGATTCTATCCCGAGGCCGGAACTTATTTGGGGTGGATCGACATTGAGAATGCAAACAACATAACCTCCAGCTTTGTCGTACCTAAAGATGCCTCAGGTAAGGTACTGCATATATTATTGGTTCTTACTGACAATGGCTCTCCATCTTTGACACGCTACAAACGATTGGTTGTCAATGTTAATTAAATGTGAACCTTAATGAGGTGATAAACAGATATGCCACTAAAACAAGACTTATGCTTTGAGGTATAAATTAGAAACGTAATCAAATAGAACAAATAAACATTCTAAAGAAACAATAGAACACTTTCTTACAGTAGCTTTATGTTTTACCCTAACTGGAAGAATTATATTTTGAATAACCATGGAATTATTAACAGCCATTTCTAAAGGTTGAAATAATCAAAATATATGCAATAATGTCAGTAGTAAAAAATCCAGTTACATTGAGAATTGTCTTAGTGATTTTCTTAACGATGTACAGTTTCTTAGAGTCTGTTGGACAAGGGTCATATACATTAAAAAGTTCAAGGGATGGTAATCTTATAATACAGATTTCACCGAATGGGCGTTATTTGCAGTGGAGTGACGGAACACCAATTTATATTCACGGCGATACCGGCTGGTCGCTACCGAGAGATTATTCACGCGAAGAGGTGATTGAATACCTCGATACGACTGTTGAGCAGAAATTCAATAGTGTCCAGATGAGTGCGGTCTTTCATGAAGTAGAACCGGATCAGGACATCATCGGCCCTGCTTTTTATGGTGCCGATCTCACAAAGTCCAAAGAAGAGTATTGGACTCAGGTTGACTGGGTCGTGGAACAAGCAACAACCCGGGGACTGATTGTGATTATTAATCCAATATGGAAACGGCAACATGTCAATACAATTAAAGATAACGGAGTTGATAAATGCCGGGAATATGGAAAATGGTTCGCCCAAAGGTATAGGGACAATCCTTTAGTGTTATATTTCGTTTGCGGCGATGCTGTTCCGGATCCGGTAAAAGACGAACTGGCTGCAATGGCTAAAGGTATTCAGGAGGTTTATGGAGGCAAAGCCATAATTGCAGTGCATAGCAGGCAGACTACATCAAGCATGGAAGTGTATCCCGAACAACCAGAGTGGCTTACGCTTAACTGGACCTACGCATACAGTCCTATGCGAGCTGACTGGAATCTGTATCCATACGAACATAATATCAGAAACTATCAGCAATTTCCCGATAGGCCTATCCAATTCTGCGAAGGGTATTACGATTTTGGTAAAGCCAGAAACACCGGACTGACAGGCGTCTTAGATCGATGGGGAAGCAGATATGCCATTCGCCGTCAGGCCTGGTATGCAAGCTTTATTACAGGTTCTGCCGGTCATGCCTATGGAGCTGAAGCCATCTGGCACCATAACCGGGAAGGGGAGACGTGGCAGGATGCACTTAAGTATGATAGCCGCAAAGATATGATACACAAAAAATCTTTTGTTGATAAGATTGACTGGTGGACATTAGTGCCCGATATAAGTCACGAGTTTCTCACCGATGGCTTTGGAACCTGGAAAAAAGAAGATTATGCAGTTGCAGCAGTATCATCAGATAAAAAGCTTGCAGTTATTTATACCCCGGTAAGGCATGACCTGCAATTAGACCTTGGAGAACTTGCTGAAGGCAGAATGACAGCTGAATGGTTTGACCCGACTAATGGCAAATCAGTCCCGGTGGAAGGTTTTCCAGATGGAAGGAACGATAAAGTTACAATTTCCTCACCTCCGGCAAACAGCTCAGGGACAACTGATTTTGTGCTCCGGGTAGAAGTAGTTAAACAAGAAGAAAACAATCTTAATTACTGGTAGTTATTCGCAAATATCGTCGAGTCAAGTACACTATATTATAATAATGATTTATCGAATATGATCTATTACATTTAGGCGAATTTAAATTATTAATCGGATAAAAGATACTTTTTCCTGAATTCCCTGGGCGTACAGTTGTTCATCCTGCGGAACGCGTTATTAAACCGGCTTATGGAATTAAAACCACATTCAAATGAAATCTCGGTAATACTTTTGTTTGTCGCTACTAATTTTCGTTTTGCATGTGAAATCCGTTCTTCAATTATATATTCGTTTAAAGTACTGCCAAATGCTTTCTTAAATATTGAATTGGCATAATCCGGATGCAGACCGACCGCTGCCCCAATCTCAGCCACTTTAATCGGATTATGGTAATTCTGAGCTATGTAAATGGCTATGCGTTCCACATTACTTATTTCATTCAATTGGATAGGAGAATGAATTTTTTCTCTTTTCGACAAGATGTTACCTGCCATCCGGAATAAACGGGCACGCATCTCAAGAAGGTTAACCTCGGCTGAATTGCTTTTATTGAGATCTCTGAGCCAGTTATTTAACAGGAACTCATCAAAAGACGAGAAAATCCTGGAGGTTTCGAACAGTACCTCACCTTTTAAAATCCTGCCCACAAATGAATCCGAAAGTTTCCATTCCAAAAATTGAGATAAAGGGATTGTACACACAAAATAAGGTGTGATTCCCTCAAAATTAATTATCTGATGCGGAACAAGTCCCCAGAAAATGGCCAGTTTTTTAGCGGGGATTGTAATTTTCTTGTCTTGAAACAGATAGGTTACCGATCCTTTCGAAAAATAATTGATCTCAATTTCATTATGGCGGTCAGGCCGTTTCATTAAACCGGGTGTCCATAATTCACAGGTTAATCCGTAAGGCTTAAACTCATCTCGTTTTTCATTATATGATTTTAAAATCTCGGAATTCGATGCATCTAAGTCCATAAACAGGTGGTTTTAATATAAAATAGAGACTAAATTTAATTCTTTAAAACTTTCATAAGAAATATGAAAACTATATTTTTTTCGATTCTTATATCCCATTTTGTTCTGTTGATGTCTTTAACATCTTGTAATTCTTTCCAGAACGAGTACAATAAGAGCAGGACTTATAAACCCAGGATAATTAACACGACGGACCTCGGTGCCGACCCTGATGATGAACAATCGATGGTTCGCCAGTTAGTTTGCGCCAATGAGTTTGATATTGAAGGCTTAATTGTTGCAACCGGTTGTTGGAAGAGAACCCAAACTAACACCGAAATGCTCGACAAGATCGTTAATGCTTATGCAGATGTATATGACAACCTGATTGTACATGCCGAAGGATACCCCACCCCTGAATATTTAAAATCCATATCGGTCATGGGACAAACAGGCTATGGTATGAGTGACGTTGGTACAGGAAAAGACAGCCCTGGGTCCGAACTAATCATTGCATCTGTTGATAAGGATGACCCACATCCGGTTTGGGTAACGGGCTGGGGAGGCATGAACAACATTGCGCAGGCTTTATGGAAAGTGCGCGAGACCCGTTCGCCGGAAGAATTAGCAAAATTCTTAGGTAAACTCAGACTATTCGATATTTTAGGGCAGGACGATGCCGGCGCATGGATTGCAAAAAACTTCCCCGAAGTGTTCTATATCCGTGCAACGGGTGTGTACGGCTGGCAACCTCCGAAAAATGGTTCTTATCAACGTGATGACATCCAAAGCCATGGCCCATTAGGAGCTGTATACCCGGATACGAAATGGGCTACCGAAGGCGATACACCGGCTTTCATGCACGTTTACCCCAATGGATTAAATGATCCTGAACAAATTGATCAGGGAGGCTGGGGCGGCCGTTTCAGCTTTGTGAAAGTGGAAGGGATACGAAGCATGTCGGAAGTGGCTAAAATTGAGGCAAATGCTGAACCAAAATTTGACCCTTATTACATATATGGAAACACCGAAGAAGGCGCACAGGCCATAAAAAGGTGGAGCAATGGTTATAATAACGACTTTGCAGCCCGCATGGACTGGAGTATTACCAATAAGTATGAAGATGCCAACCACCAACCTATTACGGTACTTAATGGAGATAAAACCCGACAGGTGCTAAACTTGACGACCACAGCTGGTTCTATCATCGAGCTAAGTGCAGATGGGTCCTTCGATCCCGATGGTGATTCATTAATCTATTCCTGGTCTTTTTATGAGGAACCCAGTTCTTATGTTGGGACTGTAACCATTCAAAATAGTTCCTCCTCAACAGCAAAATTGGAAATACCCAAAGATGCCGATGGAAAGACTATCCATATAATATTAGAAATTCACGACAATGGTTCGCCCAATCTTTATGCCTATCGTCGTATGATCGTTAATGTTCAACCATAAAAATCAGGATATGAAATTATATCTGAAAATATTGGTTCTGATGCTGTTTGCTAATCCGGCAGGCGAACAGTTGGTAGCCCGGGAACCTGAGCCCGGAAATGCCTTTAGAATAATCATATCAAGTGATTTTCCACCCTTTCCGGTGACCAACAGCGATCCGGATGATGTACAATCTATGGTTCGGTTTTTACTATATACAAATGAGTTCGACGTGGAAGGATTAATAGCTTCTGCCGGAACTTTTAATATGGTAGCTGAAAAAAAGAATATTTTGGCTGTACTTGACGAATACGATAAAGTTGATGAAAACCTCAGGAAACATGATCCAAAATATCCTACTGCAGACGCTTTGCGTGCGGTCACATTCGAGGGAAAAGGGAACAATAATGGAGTTAAAATTCAATGGGGGTGTGGTAAGCAATCACCCGGTGAAATAATAGGAAAAGGGTTGGATAGTGAAGCTTCGAATGCGATTATTGCAGCAGCAGTCAAGCTGGGGCGGGAAATACGTGCGTGTCGGCTCAACAAACCATTATGTTGATGGGCTTGGCGGATCGACCATCTCAAAGTGGAAAAACGATTTCCAGGCAGAGTTCAGGGAACGTGCGGATTGGATGTTGCCTTGATTGTAAGATGATACTTATTGAACTAAACTAATAACAAATGAAAACAATTTATTATTTAATTGTACTGTTAACCAGTTTAATCTGTTCCCAAATACTAACAGCACAACCAAATCAAAAATTCAGGGTATTTGTACTGACTGATATCGAAAATGAACCCGACGACGCACAATCATTAGTCCGCTTTATGACCTATTCAAATCATTGAGATGTGGAAGGTATTGTTGCAACCACCTCGTGTTGGCAACGAAATAAAACCGCTGAATGGCGTATTTATGAAATTGTTGATGCATACGGAAAAGTCAGGGATAACCTTGAAAAGCATGAACCTGGCTACCCATCCTATGGATACATGAAAAGTATCATAAAAAAAGGTGTACCGAAATTCGGGATGGAAGGAGTTGGTGAAGGCAACGATTCCGAAGGTTCTGAGTGGTTAATCAAATGCCTTGAAAAAGAGGATCCCCGTCCGGTTTATATTCAGGCATGGGGAGGGGTAAATGTACTGGCACAGGCTTTATGGAAAATGGAACGGACAAAATCAAAATCAGAACAGGATAAAATTATCAGCAAAATCAGGGTTTATACAATTTCCGACCAGGATGATACAGGCCCCTGGATCAGAAAGCGTTTTCCTGATATTTTTTATGTAGTAAGCCCGGGATATGAAGAAAACGGTGGAGGGCAATACCATTATGCCACATGGGTTGGAATTTCGGGCGACAGGTTCCACGGTCGTTTCGACGGGCCGGATTTTTCGATTGTTGACAATCCCTGGCTTGATGAACACATCAGGAATAATCATGGCCCATTGGGTGCTGAACATCCGCATACCGAATACCTGATGGAAGGTGATACACCTTCGTTCCTTGGTTTGGCAAACAATGGGCTGAACGATCCCGAGCACCCTGATTACGGTGGATGGGGCGGTCGATACGAACTTTATATTCCACCTTTCAAAAAATACATGTACGAACCGGAAACCCGTCCGGTATGGACTGATACCCAGGATGAAGTATGGAGCGATATCACCCAACGACATCATACCAGCAACCATGCAACCATCTGGCGCTGGCGAAAAGCGTATCAAAATGATTTTGCTGCCCGTATCGACTGGAGTAATACAGCCGATTATGATAAAGCGAACCATCCTCCTGTCGCAAAGCTGGGGCACCCAAATGAAATTACTGTAAAATCAGGAGAAGCAATCACTTTAAGCGCCAAGGGCTCTTCTGATCTTGATAATGATAATATTTCGTTTAACTGGATCTATTACCGTGAAGTGGGCACAATGAACGCCTACCGGCTTGATATGAAAAACCAGGATAAAATAGAAATGAATTTTGTTGCTCCAAAAACGGACATCGTAAAAACCTTGCATTTTGTCCTTGAAGTTACCGACGACGGCGAACCCTCACTTACAAGATACCAAAGGGTTATTGTAAATGTAATCCCTTGATAATAAAAAAATTTGAGAACAACAAACTTGATCTAATTGATGTTGAATATAAACTTCAAGCATCATTATATTTCCAAGAATATTATGATACAGGTCATTACAATTACTGAATACTTATAATCATTTTATTTTTGGCGTAATTAGTCGATCCTTAAACACAAGCTATATCGTTGATATATAGCTATATATATAGAATACATGATTTGTCATTTTGCAATCATGTTAAAAGGGATATCCAACCTGTTATTAATATACTCACTAATCCCCTGATGTCCAATATTTTTATCCAAGAAGCCAAATACACAAACTGCATCAGTCCCTGACAATGCCCGTAGATCGTTTTCACGCCCAAAGCTAAAAATTGCCATATTACCAGGCTGACACCAACCCTCATCTCCACCTTCACTTTGGTTTTTCACTCCGATATAAACTATCGGATCAGTTTCTTCGTCAGTAAAATAGAAAAAAGGTGATGGAAAATTTCGTCCAAATTCTGGTTCTATATACCCCAAACCAGTGTTAAATTTTATTCCTCTCTGAACCCCATCCTCAAGAACATAATATTGTTGTTCAACTTTCATTTCACCAGCTATAGGACCTTCCCATAAAAAGGAATAAAGATCGTGAGCTTCCAATATTTGAATTGCAGCATGACCCGGGAAAAAATGATACCAAAGTTTAAATTTGTCATTCCAGGATTCTAAAATAAGATGCTCATCAACAAGCTGGTTTTCAAAATTTAAAGGGTTCCCGTCTGAATCCAGCCACCTTGATTGACCATTCCCTCCCCGACATGGATGACCAAATCCATCTGAACCAAAATTCGGCCATCCTCTCCATTCTTTCATTCCAACGCAATTATTTGCAATCCAGTCATTTCCATCCTTATCGATTGCCGAATTGAAACCTGTACTTAATTCTCCAGTTTCAATGTTCTCAATCTCATAATGCCATATCCCATTTGCAGTTTGGATTTTCCAGGTCACATAACCAAATTTGTTTACTTTCGTTACAATAACTTTATTATCAATTCTTGAATCTGCATTCTTTATATTACAACTAATTGTAAAAGAGTATAATAATGCAAGACTAATAAAAATACTTAACTTTCTCATAAATTATATTTTTAATTTACCCAACTGCTTAACAAATAACATTCTTTTTGCCCTGGATGCATTTCATCCCAAAATGATTTTAGCTTTTCAACCATTTTAAAATAAAGCTTATCGGTTAATTAAGTGGTTTTATTTACCGCATTTTTTATTTTGCTTCACCGGAAGCATTCATTTCGAGGTCATCTCACTATTATAAAGAAGTGAGATGATTTATGTTGTTATTTGGGTTTTATGATTGCTATGTGTGAGCTTCGTCTAATACCGCCAGCATCTGCAAAACCACCAGGTGTAATGTACAGGACTCTGTCAGGCCCCCACCAGGGAATTTCTGACCAGTCTAACGTAAGAGTTTCCTCCTGGCCCCATACGCCATTAGTTATGTTTAACCATTTAACTGTTACCTCATCCGTATACACCCATGGGTCCAGCGCAACAGTAGAAAATCCGTCGGGAAAGTAGACAGCATATGCGTTACCAACACTAGCCAGGCAGTATGCTGCACTAATTTTATTGCCAATCGTTTCACAGCCCGCATATGGTTTGGAATTAAACAGGTCGAATTCTTCCAAAAACATCGATGCGGCTTTTATAGTACTTTGCGCTTGTTCAGAGAGCCCGATACCCCAATTATTGTCCGGTCTGTGAAATCTCGTTGAGGCCGCACCGCCAAATATATTCCTCCAGAATCGCTCGACCGCCTCTAACCCTGTTCCCGCCGCACGGTTTTCAGCTTCACCGGCCCCATATAATTTTTCATTATTTATAGGCATGGGGCCTTGCCGCTGAGCCTCAATCATGTTCCGCCAATAAAGCAGATTCTCGTAATGGCCGTACCCGACAGCACCGGCGGCATTTTGATTATTTTGAGACACATCTGCAAATGAATATATATCCCTGTTTGTCATCACATGGCGTAGTGAATTGCCAGGAATCAATCGCATACTGGTTATATATATTTTTTTGTTCTGTGATGCGGCAGCTTTCTGTATATAATGTGCCCAATAGTTTAACTGTGCCGTCTCTGCGCTGCTCTCGTTTTTGATGTTGTAAAGAATATGGTCATAGTTCAGAGTAATCGACATTAATTTATCAATGTATCGGTGCTGATAATCCAAAACCGGTTCATTATTTTCAATTACTGAAAGACGATAAAAATCGTTCGCATTTTCAATGGTCCCGGATTCCCAGTTGACATTATTGTCCGGGTGGTAAGGGTGATTACTGTTGAAATCAAACCTATCCCACAGCGTCAATTGAACAATGATATCTCTCTGCGCCGTTTCATCCAGGAAAAATTCCAGCCTGTTCCAGTACTCCTCATTCCACTGTTCCAGGTCATACATGCCGTCTTTAACTTCTCTCGCGGCAAACGCATCACCTTCATCCACGGCAAACGCACTACCTTTTTTATCTCTGTCCGACATCGTATTTCTGACATAGTTGCCACCTACAGATCGTAATAAATCAAGATGATCAGTTAATCTATCACCCGTCCACTGAAAAAGATTATCATTATCACTCCCCCCAATCAACATAATGGGCTTGCCTTTGTATTGCCAATACCAGGGATTTTCGTGATAGGGTTGGATAGCATTATCATTACCCTGTAAACCTAATCCTGTTACTGAACTGGAATTTTCCAAACCAGACTTATTATTTTCCGCATTTGACTGAATACTAACGCATAACATTAATATCAAAACCCATAAAGCTGAATTAATTAACTTTTTTTTCATCATTGTTTTTTTTAATTAAATAACTCAAGTTGCTAGTTTTTATTTGTGGTGAAATTGTTAAAATATTGTAAATCAATTAAATATGTTTATAAATAGTTATAATATATTGATATTCAATTATATGTAAATTTGTATTATTAAAAAAATCTTTCAGGTTTAAGTCACCAAACAAAAGAACCTGAAGGATATGATAGAAAAATTTATTGCAATTTACGTATTTATTGACGATATCTTGATAGAAATTGGACGTAAAGAACCTGTTAATCGGAATACATGAGAAAGTAATTCTATGGGTTTTCAGTACAAGTAATTGCCACTGTGGATGGTATTCTAGCTGAATTTGCATTGCTCCCCGGGTGTTATCATGATATTGATGGGATGAAAAACATGTTTTTTAATCTTTCTGAAAATAGCACCCCAAAAAGAATTCATGCTGTTACAGTTGATGGATTGCTGTTAAAGGATATCCTATTTATTTTTGTTTTTACTATTAATGAGAAATTTTTATAAGTAGCAACTTGAGTTAGATAGATCGATTTATAAATAAAAATATTTTTATTTTTTCGTTTATTTTCTTTTTTAAAAATATAAATTTTTTCTAAGTACATGACAAAAATTTACAACATTGGTTAATTTATCTATATCGTTGTTAAAAAGCAAGTTGGCTATGTGAGTGAGGCCATATTTGAAAAAGCTCTTAGCCCTCCTTCCATGTTTCTAGATTTTGATAGGTTTAAGAGTATCGAGATATATTCCTATCCTATACACCCATGCAAAAGCAATCAAAACCAACGATAGCAATTTACTTACTCGTTCAATATCCGTCAGATGAGTGTCCTCAATATTAAAACCACTTGTTTTCAGGACCTTAAACAGCTTATGTAAAGCTTTACATAAGTTCTTTTATGGAAAGCAAATCGTTATGCAAAGTAACCAGCATCATTTACTGAAAGTAG
>CAZWFL010000011.1:0-92514 GCA_964633195.1 uncultured Rikenellaceae bacterium
ATCAGATATGAGCCGCAAGGATCATATCGGCTCGATTTTATGTCAAAGCAAATTTTAACTTTTTCGCATCTCTTCCTTAATACGCTGGATATGTCCGCGTCCGAGTCCCTTAACCTCACAGCCAAGCTGGAAATACCTTCTTATCTTGTCGTCGTTTAGAATACCAAAACAGTCGATAATTGCCGCAGGATTGCCTATGGTCCTTACCACATTATCCGGATCGAGATCAAGATAAGCACTGTGCGGCACTGCAAAAATGACTGCCTCCGCTCCTGCTAATGCCTTATTCAGGTTCTGTTCAATTCGTATCTCTTTGAGTTTCTCCTGGTTACGGAAGAATTGTGCTTTACTCTGACCCTCGCCGGGATAGGTATCCTGTTGTTCAAACTCCCACCAGTGCTCAACATACGGATCATGTACTCTTATTTCAGCACCCATCTCGGCCAGTTTGCGAACAACGATCTCAGAACCGCTGTAACGGGTGTCACCGACATCCTCACGGTATGCTGCTCCAAGAACCAGTATTTCAGACGATGCGATTGGCAAACCCATATTTCGCAGTGCATCACGGGTAAGCTGGCCGACATGGAGTCCGCGTGTGTCATTTATATCAATCGCAAGAGGGGTTATTTTAAAGATATCATCCTCAAAACCAAGTATATGTTTGTAAGCCCATAAGCCCAGACCCCCGTCTTTCGGGAGGCAGTACCCTCCTATTCCCGGTCCCGGAAAAATCATGTTACTGTGTGTGGGACGGACTTTGATGGCCTTGATAACCTTCATAAGGTCAACACCATTGCGCTCTGCAAACAGGCTCCACTCATCGAGGAAGGCAAGTATGGTTGCCCTGTAGCTGTTCTCCACTATCTTGGCCGTCTCCGATTCAATAGGCCTGTCCATTACTGTGAGCGGGAACTTATCGGTATTCAGAACCTCGTTAAGGAATTTCACAACCTTTCTCCTGGCCTCTTCGTTGATACCGCTGCAGACCCTCCAGAAATCGCGTATGCTCGCAACATAGTTGCGTCCCGGCATAACCCTTTCGTAGCTGTGGGCCAGCAAAGGATCAGTTTCAATACCCCTTTTCCTGAATATCTTCTTCATAATAGGATATGCAACCTGCTCGGTTGTTCCGGGGGCTACCGTTGTTTCTATCAGTACAAGCGCTTCAGGCGGAATATGCTCGGCAATTATGCCCAGGGATGATTCCAGTGCCGCCATATCTGTCTGTCCGGAGCGGACATTGCCAAGGTCCTCCTTAAGATAATCGCACTGAACATCCACAACTACAACATCAGCCAGTTTGAGAACATCATAAGTATAAGTTGCCACGAGGGTCTTCTTCTCGTTCACGCATCGATTGATCATCGGATCCACCTCCGGATCCTCAGCTTTCACAGGTGAAACGCCTCTGTTCAACAAAGGTATCTTCCAGTAGCTGCGTACACTGGGACGTTGCATCCCGATTACGAACTTTGATGGTTTGCCATCCTTATCAACTGTGTCCGCTACAATGGCCGCCATAACGGCTCCCACAAATCCGACACCCATAACAACAACGATCTCACGCCCCATTGCACGCTCTTTATCTGCACGGTTCTTAAGGTTTTCAAATTCCTTCTTATAATCTTCGGGTTTTGGAAGAGGAAATTTTTCCCCTGCAGGACTGATTGAATATTTTTCGCTCATTTTAGTTGGTTAATTTATTATTAGGACTTGATTAATCAGCTTATATCAGGCCCTAAAAATACAAAAAGTAATCTGAATGAATCAATTACAGATATCATCAGAAATACCTGTACATCAAAAAATAATAACTGTATGTCAAAAAATTGATGCGAGTCACCGTTTTTGTGGTCTTTCCCGTTAAAAACAGGCCATAGTTCCTGGCAATTTTAACATCACATAAAACTGATCAGGACCTGCTTCTTCTGATTAACCATACAGTCATGTATACAACAGACAGGATAGCAATGAATACAAGCATCCCGGTCAGCTCGTTAACAGGAAGGTTTGAAAGAACCCATAGAATACCCAGTACTGCAATACCCGGTATCAAATATCCTCCCGGGATCCTTAGGAAATCCTCTCCCGACTGCCCGGTTACCCGGAATTTAATGCCCGCCATTACAACCCCAAAGTAAATAATCAGATATGAGGCACTTGACAGCATTGCCAGTTGTCTGAACTCTCCTGTTGATGCAAAAATAAATCCGAGAGAGGCGTAGGCTATTATTGAAACGTGCGGGGTCAGATATCCGGGATGTATTTTTGCAAGCGAATGCGGGACAATAACTCTGTCGCGTGCTGCGGCATAGAGTATGCGCGGCATATTCAGTACCATACCGCTGATATTTCCGAACATTGAGAATGATGCCCCCATAATAACTGCAAGTGCGCCAGCCGGCCCGGCCATTATCCTTGCAGTCTCAGCCAATGGTGCATCCCTGAATTCTGTTATAGAATCCCCGAGAATACCCTGAACAGTAAGCTGTATAAGTATATAAATCACAACAACAATCAATACGCTAAGCATTATACCCCTTGGAATGGTCCTCGAAGGGTTCTTTATTTCACCGCTTACATTCAGTGCTGTCTCGGCTCCCACAAATGCGAAAAGAAGTATCAGAGACATCTCGCCAATATCTGATACAGAATGGCCTGTGGTAATCACCGAGCTTCCGGGCTTCATGAAAAACCATCCAAAGAGGGCAATCATGAGCAGTGGAAGCAGCTTAACTATCGTATTGAATTTTACTATATTGAGCGCTTTCTTTAAACCCTTTACATTAAAATAAGCCAATGATCCGAACA
Source organism: uncultured Rikenellaceae bacterium (assembly GCA_964633195.1). GTDB lineage: Bacteria > Bacteroidota > Bacteroidia > Bacteroidales > VadinHA17 > LD21. Next base: position 2,815 of record CAZWFL010000011.1, read on the forward strand.
TAAGGGCGAAAAAGAGAATCCTCGGAGCTTTGAGCTTAAATGCCGGAAGGAAATACGCCAGTGTATCTGCCAGACCGTTTGCAACTGCGGCATTTGCCATAATCGCCGCACCAAAAATAAAGATGTTGGCTGTAAGAAATCCTGCAAACCTTCCAAATGCTGTCTCAATATATGTATAGGCACCTCCGGTTATTGTGATTTTAGTACCGACCTGTGCAAAACAGAGCATGATCATGATTATCAGAATCCCGCATATCAGGTATGCCCATATAGCACCATTTCCAAGCCGTTCCGCAACTATCGCGGGTATAATGAATATCCCCGCCCCTATTGTTATGTTAACCGAATTGGATATAAGTCCCCAGACACCTATTTCTCTCTTTAATCCCTCATTATCAATCACTTAACTAAATTTTCCAGGTTTCACAAATAAGGTCTAATCTCCCGCAAATATAACCAGTCTCTCTCTTCCAAGTACTCTTTCTCTCTGCCTGACAATGACAATATAATAACCTGCCATTGACGGGTATACCGGTATGGTTATATTCTGGTTTCCGGTATTTTCAGGATTGTAAACAAAATGAATTACTTTTTTACCTAGCAGGTCGAACACTTCGATGTCGAGACCATCATCGGAGTAAAGGAAAATGTCGATGTTAAGGATATTCCTGACAGGATTGGGGTAGAATCTTAATGAATAGGCATTTGCGGCAGTATCAGGCCTTACCTTCAGGGGTACATTCAGATCCATCCATGAGAGCCGCGCGTTGATCCAGTTCTTAAGCCAGGTAACCTCCTGTTGATGAGTTGTCCCGATAAAATAATTCGGCCATACATAGTTACCCAGAATAGGCCAGCGGGTAAAATTCCGGTCGATGGCTGCTCCCAGATAATCCACTGTTGTGTCGATATAATTCATAATTGAGTCAGTCATGAAAGGGCCACTCCTCAATGCTTTCCATCTTGCCGCAAATACACGGGTATAATCAGGATCTTCCATCAGCCGGGCCCACCAGTGCATTGTAAAATTTTCGCTGGGGCCATAATTCAGATAAAGCCACCTGTCTGTAGCCAGATTCAGTTCCGAATAGTTTACATTTCCATAGGCAAGGTCAAAATCCCACAGCGGACCAGCAAAAAGTTTACCCCCGTCGGAATCCTTCTTTTTATAGAAGAATGTGCTGTACCTGTACCCGTCAACATTATTCGAGAGTTCCTGAATGATCTGAAAATCAGCGAAAGACATAATATCCAGAAACTTCCTGAAACCTGTGGAGGGATCCCTGAATGAAGGGCCATTAAGAGAATTCTCCATTTCAACAAGCCAATCATGAATATAGATCTTCTGCCGGGGAGCTATTAAATCATACTTCGGATAAACATAGGTGAATTTATATGTCCGGGCATTATCATATCTGTTCGACGGGAATGTTCTGAAATACATATCAGATGTAAGATCACCTGTTTTATCTACCTTAAGAATGTACCCGCCTGTAAGGTCATCTCCGCTTGTCTCATCAGGATCTAACCTGTTAACATCAACCCTGTTAATATCCCTCTTTATCTTCTCCATAAGCATATAGATGCCGATGTAGCTTCCATTCAGGTATACCTCGCAAAACCTGTACCGGGGTTGCCAGTCGCCCATTCTTCTTCCAAGGTAAAAAGTAAGTGAGTTGCGAAGCAGACTTTTATCAGAATAAGGCGCATATAGAATCCAGTCCTGCTCTTCAGGCATGCCCAGAAGACCGACATTCAAATTATTACCTGACTCATCGCGGGTTTCCAGACCATAGCTCTTTTTCGGAAACATCTGCGACGACTGGCCCCGTATCTCAATACCAATATACCCATCATAGTCGGTTCCCGGGTCGAGCGGATCATTCAGGTGCCCCGGACCGTTGTCGATAACCTTCATAAGAGCAGTGATCTTAGGTTCATTGACTATTGTCTGCCCTTGTGTATCAATTACAACAAGAGGAAGATGAGATGTCTCAGCCGAAGCCTTTTTCCCGTAAGGGAGTATCTGAGAAGAGAGGACACTGCAATTTAGTCCGAATAAAAATAACATCGCAACACACATGCCACACCTGAGAATCTTTGTCATGGTATCGGGTGAGAACTTTTGCGATCTGGAATTTGTCATTTTTTATTTAATATAGAACTCTGATCACTTAAAGTATATTACTTTTATATTTATTATTATTGACCATAATCAGACATAAAAGTAACGATTATAAGCAAAAAGTCGGAACATATACGGTAGTAATAATTTTAAGAATATGCAACATATCAGTATATCGACCCTTGAATTCCTCAATGATCTAAGGGAAAACAATAACAGGGAGTGGTTTACGGCAAACCGGAAGAGATACGAAGAGGCAAAAGAAGAATATGAGTCTTTCGTACAGGCGATAATAGATAAAATATCGGAGTTTGATCCTCTCTTCAGAGGTCTTAACGTAAAAAGCTGCACATACAGAATAAACCGCGATATAAGATTCTCCAGCGACAAAACGCTCTATAAGACCCACCTGGGTGCTTTTATTGTAAGGGGCGGAAAGAAATTTGCGGACAGGTATGCTGGTTATTACATTCATATAGAACCAGGCAACAACAGCATGGTTGCGGGTGGTGCATACATGCCACCTGCGCCCTGGCTTTCTGCAATCAGGGAAAAAATTTCTGAACAGGGTGAAGAATTTATCAGGATTATCAAAAACAAGGATTTCACAGGGTACTTCGGAGAAATTGAAGGTGAAAAGCTTAAAACTGCTCCAAAGGGTTATCCGAAAGATCACCCTTTCGTAGAACTCCTTAAAATGAAGAGCTATCTGGTCTCAGATCAGATCCCGGATTCAGAAGTAACCGGTCCAAAATTTTTCGATCACATTGTTGGTGCGTGCAGGGCAATGAAGCCACTGAATGATTTTCTGAGTGAATACTGATATTATGCAGGAACAGAGCTGACACGCGTTGCCGGCCGGAATTTCCGCATTCTAAGGTTTAAAGGCGTCACTTCCAGGTATTCATCATCCTTTATCTGTTCCATTGATTCTTCAAGGGAGAATTTAAGCCTTGGAATGATCTTAAGGTTTTCATCTGAACCGGAAGCTCTCATATTGGTCAGTTTTTTGCCTTTTATTATGTTAACCTCCAGGTCGCTTGCACGTGTATTTTCACCTATCACCTGCCCTTTGTAAACCGGATCTCCCGGGTCTATATAGAATCTGCCCCTGTCCTGGAGACGGTCAATCGCATAACCGCTGGCAATCCCCTGTTCGAGGGAAATGAGCGATCCGTTTGGTTTAGGCAGAAGATCATCACCTGCATAATTATCATAGTCCCTGAACCTGTGATGCATTACCGCTTCACCTGAAGTTGCAGTTAACATATTGTTTCTCAATCCTATAAGGGATCTGGATGGTATGTCAAATTCGAGATGGGTAAGGTCTCCCCTCTTTTCCACCACAAGCATCTCTCCTTTCCTCCGTGTAACAAGTTCAATGGCCTTGCCCGAAAACTCATGAGGCACATCCACTGTAAGGATCTCGTAAGGCTCTTTTCTGACACCATTGTCTGTTTTTATTATTACCCTGGGCTTCCCTACCTGAAATTCATAACCCTCCCTTCTCATCGTCTCAATCATAATTGATAGGTGAAGGATGCCCCGGCCGTAAACTATAAAGGTGTCTTCTGAGGAAGTGGGTTCAACCCTCAGGGCGAGGTTTTTTTCAGTCTCCCTGAACAATCTGTCTCTCAGGTGCCTTGATGTGACAAATTTTCCCTCCCTGCCAAAAAATGGAGAATTGTTGATCGTAAAAACCATACTCATTGTGGGCTCATCGATCTCAATGCGCTCAAGGGCTTCAGGTTCATCGAGATCAGCAACCGTGTCCCCTATCTCGAAATCATCGAGACCAACAATTGCACAAAGATCGCCGCTTCTTACTGAGTCCTGTTTCAGTCTTCCCAGTCCTTCAAATGTGAAGAGCTCCCTTATTCTGACCTTAAGCTGTAACCCGTAGTTTTTACATAATGTGTAATCAATAAAGGCATTCAAATCACCTCTGAAGACTCTTCCGATCGCAATCCGTCCGACATAGCTTGAATAGTCCAGAGACGCCACCTGCATCTGAGGTGTCCCGGAAACGTAGGGAGCTTCGGGGATCTCAGCCAGTATAGTGTCGAGAAGATACCTGATATTATCTGCCGGTTCTTTCCAGTCACCGCTCATCCATCCGTATTTGGAAGAACCGAATACGGTCTTATAATTGAGCTGATCGTCAGTGGCATTGAGGTTGAACATAAGCTCAAAGATATCGTGTTCAACCTCTTCAGGCCTGCAGTTTTCCTTATCGACTTTGTTAACGACAACTATCGGTTTCAGTCCGAGGTTTATCGCCTTGCCAAGCACGAATCTTGTCTGGGGCATAGGGCCCTCCAGAGCATCAACCAGCAGGAGCACACCATCGGCCATTTTGAGGACGCGTTCGACCTCTCCTCCGAAGTCAGCATGCCCAGGAGTATCTATTATATTGATTTTAACCTCTTTATAATAGACTGACACATTTTTGGAAGTAATGGTTATTCCTCTTTCCTTCTCCAACTCGTTACTGTCGAGAATGAGCTCACCCGCCGCCTTCCTCTGATCAAGCGCCTTGCATTCCTGAATGATCCTGTCGACAAGTGTTGTCTTGCCATGATCGACATGGGCAATTATTGCAATATTCCTTATTGACTGCATAGTGAAATTGAGAGTGCAAAAGTAATATAGTTGGCGACACTACTATTAAAAGGTTAAAAATTATTTTCTTGTAAAAAATTCATATATTTCGTTCCAATTAAAAAACCGACTTATGAAGAAACTGATCTTTCCTTTCGTGTTACTCTGTCTGGCAGGTTTTGCCCTGAACGGTCAGTCAGGCAACAGGCTTCAGGTAGGAATGAAAGCTCCTGAATGGAGTTTCCCTGATGCTGACAAGAATGAATTCACCATGAATTCGTGGCCCGGAAAAGTCCTCCAGATCAATTATGTGGATCCCGATGAATCGGATCTGAACGATCCTTTCAATGATGCCATTGATAAAGCTGTGGATATTGACAAAAGGATAAGCAGGGATAATTTCAAGGGTTTCGGTATTGTAGACACGAAATCAACCTGGAAACCAAACGGTCTCATCCGCCTGATTGCCGGAAACAAGGCTAAGAAGTACGATACAACCATTCTTTTCGATTACAAGGGGGTTCTCCAGGATATATGGGGGTTGCCCAGAGACAGTTACAGCGTTGTTATCCTGGACAAGAACAGGGTCTGCAGGGCTCTCTATACAGGCCAGATCCCTGATACGGAAAATGAGAAGATAATAGAGCTGATAATAGAGCTGACAAAAGAGTAGCAGGGCTTCTTTTCATTCTTCTTCCAGTATATCAGTAATATCTTTCCCAAGTCTGGCCTTGATTCGCTCAAGGTCATTCTTAATTAAGGCTACCGTTTGTATCAGCTGTTTTTCCGGTAAAACAGGATCAGGGAGCTCACTGCTGATATAGTTGACGAATTTCCAGACCTCCTTTACTTCATTGACATGAACTTCATAGGGTTCATAAATTGGGTTAAGGGAATAAAGCGCAAGCTTACCCTCTTTTACAAGGTTGTTTTCAACTATCTTGAACACTATACCGTCATTTATCGTGAAGACTATATAAGCTTTACCGCTTACTATCTCCATCCAGTTCTGAAGGAACTCACCTGTCACCCATGAACCGTCGGGTATCGGTAACATTGAATCTCCCTTCAGCTGAAAAGTCCGGTATTTCCTGCTATCCGACAAAAAGGGCAGCCTGAATACCGGCAGTTCACCGATGAACTCAGGATCGGCGTAACCGGTGCTATAACCAGCCTTTGCCTTTTCCGGAACCAGTTCAATGTTCTCCCTGTTACCGGAATCGACAGTCGTTGCCAGAACCCTCAGGTTACTACCCTTGATGTAAGCATCATACCCCCTCTCCAGCTCACCAAGCTGACTCTCGGGCAGTTTTATCAGGTCTATCTTCAGCAACGTGTCAATTGACATGTTAAAATAGCCTGAAAATGAAACAAGTATCTCAATACCCGGCTGTGCCACACCATTCTCATAGCCGCTCAGGGTTGAACGTTTCAGATTCAGCGCCACCGCCAGCTCATCCTGCGTTCTTCCCCTCCTTTTTCTTAAAAATTTTATGTTCGATGTGAAGTACATAATAAAAATATGATTATATTGTAATCATTGTTTTGATTAATTTCTAATCAAAAATAAACTTTAATTATGACATAAGCAAATTATATGACAAAAAAGTAATGTTTACAACAGGCAACATAGAGCGCTCCGTACTTCATCTCGACCTCGACACCTTTTTCGTATCGGTGGAGAGGCTTAAGAACAGCAGCCTTATCGGCAGGCCGGTAATAATCGGTGGCATGTCGGACCGCAGTGTGGTGTCGAGCTGCAGCTATGAAGCCAGGAAGTACGGGGTAAGCTCCGCCATGCCCATGAAGATGGCCAGGCTGATGTGCCCTGAGGCGATAGTTATACGGGGCGACATGGAACTCTACAGCAATTACTCCCGTATGGTGACGGAAATAATTGCCGAGAGGTCGCCGCTTTACGAGAAGTCCTCGATCGATGAGCATTACATCGATCTCACGGGCATGGACCGCTTTTACGGATGCTGCAAATGGTCTCATGAGTTGCGGCAATTTATAATAAAAGAGACCGGGTTGCCAATATCCATAGGCCTTTCGGTAAATAAAACAGTATCTAAGATAGCTGCCGGCGAGGCAAAGCCTAATGGAGAGATAGAAGTAAGAAAAGAGATCGTACTGCCCTTCCTTGATCCGCTATCGATAAGAAAAATACCTATGATCGGACAGAAGAGCTATCACACGCTACGCTCGATGGGCATTGCCACCATATATACGCTCAGGAGCATACCTGCAGAGATGCTGGGGAAGCTGATGGGAAAAAACGGTATTGAGGTGTGGAAAAGAGCTAACGGGATCGATTCCACCCCCGTCATCAGCTACTCGGAACAAAAATCGATAAGCACCGAACACACCTTCGAAAAAGACACTACCGATGTGGCAAGGCTGATCCAGATACTGGTAAGCATGGTGGAAAAGATCTCGTACGAGCTCCGGAAACAGGAGAAGCTTACATCGTGTGTTACGGTAAAAATAAGGTATTCAAACTTCGACACCCATACCCTGCAGAAACGGATACCATACACATCGTTCGATCATGTTCTTGCAGATATAGCCAAAGAGCTTTTTGTCCGGCTCTACCAGAGACGCATGCTTATCAGGCTCATCGGTGTGAGATTCAGCCATATGGTAAGAGGGGTTCAGCAACTCGACATGTTTGACGATACTCCCGAAAAGGTGAGCCTCTATATGGCAATGGACAAGCTCAGGAAACGCTTTGGGCACAATGCGGTACGGAGAGCCGCCGGAGTAATGACCATCAGTGAAAGGGAAGAAAGAGCCCTCAAACAGCTCGAAAACACCCTGAAAGAACAGGAGATGATGGAAGAAAGAATGAAGAGAGTGTGGAGTGTATCTTAACTGTCACACATATTACAGTCTACGCTACGGAATGATGTCCGTGGAACAGCTCGTGCAAAAAGCAGTTGCGACAAAGGCAGATTCAATAGCACTGACAGATATCAATAACTCAACCGGAATACCGGAATTTGCAGGTGAATGCAGTAAATACAACATAAAACCGTCAGCAGGTATTGAGTTCAGGAACAAAAACGAACTGCTGTATATTGGAATAGCCCGTAATAACAATGGTTTCAGAGAGCTGAATGAATTTCTTTCGGGACATAATTTCGAAGGGAGCCCCCTCCCCTTCCCTGCCCCGGACTTTTCAGAAGTCTATACAATATACCCGCTGAAAAAACCCCCTGACAGGAAACTGTATGATAATGAACGCATAGGGATAAAACCTCATGAGATAAACCGTCTTCTGACTTTGCCGGGATCATTCAGCAGAGATTTAATGGTGCTTTTGCAACCCGTTACATTCTCCGGCCCTGATGATATCCCTATCCATAAAAGCCTAAGGGCAGTCGATAACAATATCCTTCTCAGCCACCTGAAACCTGACCAGTGTGCAGACGGGAATGAGTATTTCGGGGAAGAGCAAGTTAACGGAACAATAATGCGGGATCATCCCCGGATAATAAGAAGCACCCGTAAACTGCTGGACGACTGCACCCTCTGTTTTGACCGCGACACCCTGAAAAATAAGCAGATCTATTCGGCAAGCAGGTACGACGACAAGCTCCTGCTTGAAAAACTGGCATGGGATGGCATGATCTACAGGTATGGCAAAGAGAACAGCGAAGCAAAGAGAAGAATCAGACATGAACTTGAGATAATCGACAGGCTTGGATTTTCAGCCTATTTCCTTATTACCTGGGACATTGTCCGCTATTCAATGGCCAGGGGATTTTATCATGTCGGACGCGGCAGCGGCGCAAATTCCATAGTTGCTTATTGCCTGAAGATCACCAATGTTGATCCTATCGACCTGAATCTTTACTTTGAGAGGTTTATTAATCCCAAACGAAGCAGTCCGCCCGACTTCGACATCGACTACTCATGGAAAGAGAGGGATGAGGTGATCGATTACATTTTCAAGCGATACGGACACAGCCATACTGCCCTTCTCGGCACAATCAACACTTTCCGGGGAAAGTCGATAGTGCGCGAGCTCGGAAAGGTGCACGGGCTCCCCAAAGAAGAGATAGATGCCCTGATCGAAAACCCGTCGTCGGAGGCAAACAGGAACGGGATAACCGAAACCATTTTCAGAACAGGGCTCAGGATAGCCGATTTCCCTAATATGAGGAGCATACATGCCGGAGGCATACTTATATCAGAAGAGCCTCTGACCTGTTACACGGCCCTTGATATGCCCCCGAAAGGCTTTCCGACAACCCAGTGGGATATGTATACCGCGGAAGAGATCGGCTTCGAGAAGCTCGATATCCTGAGTCAGCGCGGTATTGGACATATACAGGAAAGCGCAGGTATAATAATGCACAACCGCTCCGTTGATGTCGATGTGCACGCAATACAGAAGTTCAGGAATGATCCGAAGGTAAAGGAGCATCTTAAGAGCGGTGAGACAAAAGGATGCTTTTATATCGAGAGCCCCTCGATGCGGGGACTTCTCCAGAAACTTAAATGTGACGATTACACCACCCTCGTTGCCGCCAGCTCGGTAATAAGACCCGGTGTCGCACGTTCAGGTATGATGCGCGAATATATCCACCGTTTCCATAACCCCGGAAAATTCGAATACATCCATCCCGTTATGAAGGAACAGCTTGAAGAGACCTTCGGTGTAATGGTATACCAGGAAGATGTCCTGAAAGTGTGCCATCATTTTGCAGGACTCGACCTGGCCGACGCCGATACCCTTCGCCGTGCAATGAGTGGTAAATACCGGTCGAAACAGGAAATGCAGCGTATCGTCGACAAGTTTTTCTCCAACTGCCGCGAAAGGAGTTACAGCGAGGAGATAACAAAAGAGGTATGGCGACAGATCGAATCATTCGCAGGATATTCCTTTTCAAAAGCACACTCGGCTTCCTACGCCGTCGAGAGCTTTCAGAGCCTCTGGCTCAAAGCTCATTTCCCTCTTGAATTCATGGTGGCGGTTATCAATAACTTCGGGGGATTTTTCCGGACATGGGTATATGTACATGAAGCAAAACGTTACGGAGCCGTGATCAGGCAACCATGCGTCAACAAAAGTAATTATAAAACAACTATTTACGGATCAGATATCTATATCGGATTTATACATATCATGAGCCTCGAGGAGAAGCTTGCAAAATCGATAGAGGATATAAGGAACCGCGAAGGCCCCTTCTGCGATCTGAATGATTTTATAACAAGGGTATGTCCGGGACTGGAGCAGGTGATACTCCTCATACGGGCCGGGGCCTTCAGGTTCACGGGCAAAAAAAAGGCAGTACTGCTCTGGGAAGCACACATGATGATAAACAAAACAGGACAGGACCAGATGAGACCGCTCTTCCCCTCTCCTCTTCGAAAATTTGTCCTTCCCGAACTTGAACAGGGAAACCTCGATGATGCATATGACGAGATAGAACTACTGGGGTTCCCCATAACGATGAGCTGGTTCGACATGCTCGAAACATCATTCCGCGGAGATATATCCGCAGGTGAAATGATAAGGCATAAAGGGAAGAAAGTCAGGATGGTGGGACACCTGGTGACAATAAAATACATAAAGACAATCAAGAAGGAATTGATGAATTTCGGATGCTTTATTGACGCAGAGGGTAACTATTTCGACACCACCCATTTTGCCTCCTCACTCAGGAATTATCCGTTCAGGGGAAGCGGCACCTATCTCATGCTTGGCAAAGTGGTGGAAGAGTTCGGATTTCCGTCAATGGAGGTCGAAAAACTCGCCCGCCTTCCTGTAAAGCCCGATTTAAGGTATGGTTAGGATTACCCGGTACTATCGTGCCGTGATGCCTTAAGGACGCCTTTGATAGATTGTATCTTACGTATAATACCCTGAAGAACATTATTATTGGTGACCATTATATTAAGCTGTCCTTCAAACATGCCATCATCCATGTTATAGTTGAAACTCCTCACATTGACTTTATAATCTGACAGTATATCAGCTATCTTATTGACAATACCGATATCTTCGATCCCGGTAATCCTGATTGAAGCAGTGAAGAACGAAGCAGATTGCGGCTTTGTCCAATGCGCCCCTACTACCCTGTATGGAAATCTTGAGATAAGATTCCGGGCATTAGGACAATTGGTCCTGTGTATTTTTATACCTTCAGCAATTGTAACAAAGCCAAATATTGGATCTCCAGGTACAGGATTACAGCATTTTGCCAGCCTGTATTCAAGTCCTTCAATCTTGTCTTCAATTACCAGGAAGTCAGAAAACTGCGTACCAAATATCTCTTTAACACTCTTTTCCTTAAATTCAGCAACCGGTACCGCAGGTGCCGTCTCTTCTTCCTTTATGAGTATCTCTTTGATATCCAGAGGCTCTATTCTTCCGTTAGCAATCTGGAAATAGAGATCCTGTGAGGTTTTCAGTTCATAATGATCAAGAAGCTTTTTCACAACAGCATCACCGAAAACCATCTTCCAATTTCTCAGCCTTCGTACCAGGATCTCTTTTCCCTCGACAGCAGCTTTTGTTTTTTCCTCGTTAAGGGCCTGCTTTATCTTGGTTTTAGCCTTGTTTGTCACAACGAAAGAGAGCCAGTCCTGTTTGGGCTTCTGGTTCTTTGACCTGAGCACCGAAACATGGTCGCCGTTTTGCAGGACATATTTGATTGTGACATTTTTACCATTTACCTTACCTCCTACACATGAAGCCCCCACAGCAGTATGTATATCGAAAGCAAAATCGAGGATTGTCGCCCCGGCAGGGAGCTGACGCAGATCACCTTTCGGCGTGAAAACAAAGACTTCGTCGGTATATAATCCCGACCTCACCTGGTCGAGAAATGCCCTATCCTCTTTCTCCGGCGATTCAAGTATCTCCCTCATTTTTGTCAGCCATGTATCAAGGCCTCCTTCTCCCTTAACCCCCTTGTATTTGAAATGAGCGGCAAGGCCTTTCTCGGCTACCTCATCCATTCTTGCCGATCTGATCTGAACCTCCACCCAACGCCCTCTTGGTCCCACAACCGTCGTGTGAAGTGATTCATACCCGTTCGACTTCGGTACGGAAATCCAGTCTCTCAGCCTGCTCGGATTCGGCTGATAAAGGTCGGTGACTATCGAATAGGCCTGCCAGCAATCCGATTTTTCGTTCTCCGCATTACTGTCGAGAATAATCCTGATGGCGAACAGATCATAAACCTCTTCAAGTTCTACTCCCTGCTTTTTCATCTTAAGCATTATGGAATGTATTGACTTTGTGCGGCTTTTAATAGTGAACCTGAAGCCATGCTTCTCAAATTTCTCAATGAGCGGAGCCGAAAATTCCCTGATAAACCTGTTTCGTGAAGCAGTAGTCTGCTTTAAACGTGCTTCTATGCTCTTATACTGATCCGGCTCAAGATATTTTACAGCCAGATCCTCCATTTCGGTCTTGATATTATAGTAGCCGAGGCGATGAGCCAGAGGGGCATAAAGAAAATATGTCTCCGAGGCAATGGGAATCCTGTCCTTCTCAACAACCCTCTCGAGATTCCTCATATATTCAAGCCGCTCAACAAGTTTGATAAGAATTACCCGCACATCGTCCGCCAGGCTTAACAGAAGCTTCCTGAATACTTCCGCCTGATAAGCGGATTGCATGGAGTCGATTTCTGTAATCCTGGAGAATCCTTCAAGAATCTCAACACTTTTTTTACCGAACTCTTTTATCAGTTCTTCCCTCGTGCAATCGAGCCGGCCATATGAATCGTGCAGAAGTGCAGTAACTACTGAAGTCAGACCAAGCCCCATCTCTCCCGCAATTATTTTTGCTACCGAAAGAGCATGTAATATCGACGACTCGCCGGTTATGGTAAAATTATTGTCACAGGCTTTGATTGCCAGATCAAGAGCCCGCCTGATCTTTTTTGTATCAGCTGAAGATACCGAACCACTTGCTGCTTTCAGCAATGCCCGGTATTCTGACTGTATCTTCTTAGTCAACATCGGCGACAATTAACAAAGAATCAGGATATCTCCTGAAAGAAACTAAATCGTACCAATATTAACAAGCGTTTGGGCTTTTTTGTTAATGAAGAAGCTCCTTATCTGAAAGAAATTCCAAGTCCGGTGGACAGCACATTATAATGAGACCTTGTATAATCAACATGAAATGTGAATACTGCCAGCTTTAATCTGATACCGGCGTTTGCTCTCAAGCCTGAAAAATTCTCGATACTGATGGCAGGAAAATCTTCTCCTGCAATCACTCCATTGTCGTTATATTCGGCATAAGGTGTTTCGGGGTCGGCAACAACAACCGGTGTAGGATATAGTCCTTTAAGGTTGATATCGGTCCGGGTCCTGCTGTAACCCAGCCCCCCGTAGAATGTAATTACAGGCAAATTGACCGATGCTATTATTCCGGCATTCAACGCTTCTATTGTTGCGCTCAGCTGCTGGTTCATGAAATCGATATCCGGGTCAATATCAATATAATTCTGAGGTTCACCAGGTTCCAGTAAAAGTGCAACATTGCCAGTAAGCCTTGTATAACCGCCAAAGGCCGAAACATCAAGAGGCAGGAACTCGTTGCCGGGTATATACTGAATGATGCTATGCATTAAGCCCACACCCCAGAGAGAGATATCTCCTCCATCTTTAATATTGATTTTCGGTATAAACCGCCCCTTGATTTCTGTACCAAAGGGAAGTCCTATACCAACAGTTGCTGTCGGGGCAGGTATAATTTTCCACCCCGTCCCCGGGGGTGTTCTGAAAGTTGCAAGTGTAATACCCTCTGCCTGCACGGTCATTTCCGGGCCTTCTTCACCGGGACCGGCAACTGACGGGGCAATACCCGATCCCGACACAAGGGGTGAAAGACCGATCTCCGAAACATCAAATGTTTCAGCTGATGCCGGAACAAATCCCGCATTTACTCCGAATGTAACATCAAATCCGGTCCATTTATGAGGCTTTGCCGTGTTGTACCAGCTGCCGTTTAGTCCTGCCCCAAAAGCATTGGCCCATGGAGTAATGTATGCTTCGATGAGCTTAACTGCATCGCCGGCGCCAGCCCTGAAAAAATCGGTGTTATCCATCTGTGCCAGTGACACCGGGGCAGCTAATCCAAAGCAAAACACAATGACTATGATCTTTTTGTAATGAAGTGCTTTCATAAAACAGGTTTTGATAAATAACGCACTTCCTGTGCAAATATTATTTTCAAACCCTGCCGGAAATCCAAAGTGACGGACTATGGAACCTTTTTCTCAATATTGTCAAGCCCTTTCAGCTCCTCTATCCCTGAACTTTTTGAGATCTCTGAAATGGTCTTAAGATCAAGATCGCCTTCTATAGAGATCAGAGCATTACCACCAGGACCACCGGATATGACAATAAGCTCGGTTATTATGTCTCCTTTCTGGCGGATCAGAAATTTAGTGGTTTCCTGCTTATCCTTGACCACCATCAATTCTTCATAAACCTTATAATCAAGTTTTTTGTTCACTTCATTGTAAAAGTTGATTTTGCTGTTCAGCAGAGTATCCTCTATGGTCAGGATCCTGATGGATCTGAGACGGTTCATGATGTTATTATTCTCTCCGCCTTCTTTGCCGGCCAGCAGACTGAACATTCTTCCGGAGATATACACAGTAGTAAAACCATCTCTTTCTGAGTATTTATTGAATAATTCCTCAATTGGGCTTGTCTGGGCATTAAGGGAGGCCACCAGACTTAATGTTGCAATTATTGTTAAAATTTTCTTCATGTCTATGTTGTGTATTAAACTGTTAATTATTTCTTAAATTAATGTTTTCCAGATCTTTAGCATAATTATCAAAGATATCAAGGCTCTTTTCGATCTTTACTGTCGACCTTTTAATAGTACTGAGGCTTTTACCGGCTACCGTCTGCATTCTTCCCACCGGCTCCAGTGCAGCAGTGCCCTGGTTGAACCTGTACGACACATCATATAGAATCTTCATTGCTTCAGCATAAGCTAATTCGGGATCAGAAAAGGTATCCCGGGGACCGGTACTTCGCAAAAGAAAGAACCACGATCCAAAAATGATCAGTAATCCGGCAGCAATACCGGCAACCGACAAAATCAATCTTCTGTAAATGACATTGTCTCCTCCCCTGCTTGCATTATCAATCGTTGCAATAAGGCGTTCATTGAATCCCGGAGACAGTTCCGGAATCTGCTTCTCTCCTGAATAGAATTCAAAGATCTCCTTCTCATCAGGGAAGAGTTTCGCCACCTTCCCATCTCTGAATGATTCCCTGAGAATCATTTCCTCCTCCTCGGAGATCTCTGCAGCATAGTATTTATCCAGCAGTTTTTTAAGCTCTTCCGTCTTCATCTCTTTGTCTTATATATTCTTCTCTTACACTTTTTCTTGCGCGTGACAGTATCACCCGGATGTTGTTTACACTCTGACCCGATCTTTCCGATATCTCATCGTATGACAGACTCTGGATATCCCTGAGATTGATCACCTCCCTTTGCAGGATGGGCAGTTGTTCAATTATTCCCCTCAGAATCATAGCCGTTTCTGCCCTTTCCAGAAGCTCCTGCGGAGTTGCATCAGGCACCTTCACAAACTGGTTATCGGTAATATTTTCATACGCAGTGCTTTTGCGCTTTCGGATCTGGTCGATACAGTAATTCTTTAACATCGTTTTACTTAATGCTTCGACACTGTCGTAATTCTCAAGCTTTTCATTCATCTTCCATAATTTCAGAAAGGTTTCCTGAACAGCATCTTCTGCTTCCTGCTGATTTTCAAGTATCCGGTATGCATAACCATACAGTATTTTACTCATCTTCGAAATAATTGTATTGAAATCAGCACGGATCATTTTCAGCCGGTTTTTTCCGGATTATGTTCAAAGATATGCACATATTCCATTCATAACTGACTGCTGACCATTAATATTACTCATTTTTCCTCTTTATGTCATCTGAGAACATCCTGGCTTCCTTCATTGTCATATTGCCCTTCAGCTGGATCACAAAATTATCCTTGCCGCCTGCCAGTAATAATAATTCACGGATAATATTGCCATCGGTCTTCATCAGCATCTGGATATCCTGGTCAGACTCCTTTACTCTTAACAACTCTTCGTAATTCCTGACATTGATATCTTTTATCACGGAACTATAGAAATTTTCCCCACCTGATCCTTTCTTGTCTTCGACCAGCAATCTGATTTCCTGTATATCAGCAGGAAATCGGCACCCTTCAATTTCACAATCATCCAGTTTAGCCAATTTAATTAAATCGCCGCTTAATGTCAGGGTAACAAAACCTTCCCTGCCTGAATACTTTTCAAAAAGAGCATCAACCGATTTTTGACCGGACAAAGTCGTCATCAGGCTTAACAGGCAGACAACACAACCAACCAATCTTTTCATGACTTAAATTTTTAAAATAATGATACACTTAATCACTCTATTATTTTCATTCAATTGCATGACGATTTACCAGCAGGTTCATTACACGAATTCCGAAAAAAAACAGAAGAATTTGCTTTAAAACATTTTTATAGTAAATTTGCACTCGCAAAAAAAGGGGCTGATTCAGTAGCTCAGCAGGTAGAGCATTCCGCTTAGCGGAAGGGTCCTGTGGTTCTTTAAAATATGAAATTTGATTCAGTAGCTCAGTTGGTAGAGCACATCCCTTTTAAGGATGGGGTCCTGGGTTCGAGCCCCAGCTGGATCACAATAAAGAGGATAATTGAAAGATCCTCCTTTTCGTCTCGCTTACTTGCCATGTATACGCTCTAAATTCTTTATAGTCATAAGCTGGACAGATATTACGTCGGGTATACAAATGACCTCAACAGACGTCTATCCGAACATAACAGAATCAAGGGTAAGTATACCGACATTGGCTTTCCATGGACTGTTGTACACACGGAAGAATTTAAATCCGGGAAGGAAGCGAGAGACCGGGAAAGATTCATTAAAAAGAAAAAATCAAAACAACTTATTTTAGATCTAATCAACAGTTGGCAGAGCATTCCGCTTTGCGGAAGGGTCCTGGGTTCGCCTGTCCCGATAGCCTGAATGAAATGAAGGCGTGTCGGGAGGCCCCGGCTGGATCACGAAAGAAAAGAGTTATAAATTATTTGACCATCTCCCGGAAAAATGGAAAAAAATTCTGGATATTAATAACAGAAAAGGATTTAAAGGTTTTCCCGATGAGGAAAGCTGGTTTAAAAATGATATTTTTAAGGTATAAACGAATAATAACAACACAATAAAACCAGCTTATGTTAAAAGTATTAACAAAACATGTCAGAAGCAATGGCCAATATGAACTGATTTTTGAATCAGCACACGGGAAGCCGGAATTCAGTGAATGGGAATTGGAACTGTAGGGCTGAACTATGGGCAATCATTTAGAGTACCCGGGAGAAGGAAAATTCAGGATACCAGGATCTCAGCAAATCCTGGATTAATTTTCTGCAATATTTCGGGTAATAACGCGCAATAAATGTTTTAAACATATTGATAATAAAGAAATAAATAAAATGAAGTTAAAAAGATTTTTCAGCGGAGTTTTTATCGTTTTTGTACTACTCGTTGCATGTTCCTGTGCTAAAACAAATCCATTCATACAATTACACGTAAAAAGCTACCATGTTCCGGTTTTAAAAAACCTGAAAGGAAACCCGGTGTTACAAATGGAGTTGCAATTAAACGATTCTTTGGCAACTCTCCATTCAACTTCCATAACAGTAAATCTGGAAGGAACAAGTGAAATGGATGATATAAAACTTGTTCGGGTTTGGTATTCCGGAAGTGATTCGCTCTTTCGGAATGTTTCGGCAATGAACTTGTTTGGCGGAGAAAAGGCACCTGCAACTAAAATTGAATTCACTGGTGAGCAACTGCTTAGCCCGGGCGAAAATTATTTTTGGGTTTCGGTTGAGTTAAACGAAGATGCAAACCTGCACAACAAAATTGGAGTGGCGCTGTCAAAATTAAAATTCAGCGACAATACTTACCTGAAACCAAATACCGAATCCGGCAGTTTAAAACAACGAATAGGAGTCGCCGTACGAAAACACATGGACGACAACGTGCAAACCTACCGGATCCCTGGCATTGCCACAACTAATGATGGCTCATTGCTGGCCGTTTACGATGTCCGCCGCCAAAGCAGCCGCGACCTTCAGGGCGATATGGACATTGGTGTCAGCCGCAGCACCGATGGCGGAAAATCCTGGGAACCCATGCGTATTGGGCTGGATATGGATGAGTGGGGAGGCCTTCCTGAAAAATTCAACGGGGTAAGCGATGCATGTATTTTAGTGGATGAAAATTCAGGTAAAATATTTTTAGCAGGGCTTTGGATGCACGGGGTAATTAATGATGAGGGTGTTTGGCAGGAAGGACTTACTGAAGAAAGCACCCTTTGGAACCATCAGTGGCGAACCAAAGGCTCGCAACCCGGTTTTGGGGTAAAACAAACTGCGCAGTTTTTGATAGCTACCTCCACCGACGATGGAAAAACCTGGAGCGATCCGGCAAATATTACCGAAATGTGCAAAAAAGAAGAATGGTGGCTATTTGCTCCCGCTCCCGGCCAGGGAATTACGTTGGAAGACGGGACACTTGTTTTTCCAACTCAGGGCCGTGATAAAAACGGGGAAACTTTTTCAAATATTACCTTAAGCTCAGATGGTGGGGAGAACTGGAAAACCAGTCCCCTTGCCTTTTTTAACACCACAGAAAATATGGTGGTTCAACTTTCTGGTGGTAGTATTATGCTGAATGCCCGCTTTAACGAAAACCGGAATAACAAGGGGGATGATAACGGACGTGTTGTGGTTACCACAAGTGATTTGGGGAATACATGGGAAGAACATCCCACTTCCCGCTCGGCGCTAATCGAATCAACCTGCATGGCATCCATTCATAAACATGTTTATAATGAAAACGGGGAAGAAAAAAGCATTCTACTGTTTTCGAATCCCAACACCAAAACCGGCCGCTTTAATATGACCATCAAAGTAAGTTTCGACGATGGCAAAACCTGGCCTGAAGAAAACTGGTTGCTACTGGATGAAGGTAGAAGTTATGGCTATTCCTGTCTTACATCGGTAGATGAAAACACCATCGGTATTTTATACGAAGGCAGCCGGGCACACATGACTTTTGAAAGTATTCCGTTAAAGGAATTGGCAAATAATGACTTGAAATAGAAAAATTATTTTACAGGTACATTCATTAATTGCAAAATCCGGGTTGTATCTTGATTCCTAAAAAAAACATAATGAAACCCACATGATTGATCCAAATCACAAACACAAATGAATATAATTCAATATCAATCATGTGTGGTTCTCCCGCTTAGGCGGGACGGGCTATCCGACCTTTAAAAATAGATTATCTAGGGATGAAAAATTATTTATTTCTTTTATTTATTACTTTAACTGGCATTTCTGCTCAAAGTCAGCACTCCAACTGGCCGGTACTAAAAAGTTACGATGAAAACCACATTTCAAAAGTTGCGCTTCCCGTTGGGGGTATCGGCACAGGAACAGTATCCATTAGCGGCCGGGGGAGCCTGGTTGACTGGGAAATTATGAACCGCCCGGGAAAAGGGTTCAGCACAGTAACTCCCGGAAATGATGCCCCGTTTTTTGCCATTCACATTCAGGATGGAGAAAAAAGTTACACCAGAGGTTTGATGGGGCCGCTCCTCGACCACGAATACGAGCACATGGAAGGCCGCCCTGTTGATCATCACGGTATTCCCCGCTTTGAAAAAGCAACTTTCGATGCAGCCTACCCTTTTGGAGTGGTGAACCTTTCCGACAACAACCTGCCTGTTGATGTAAGAATAAAAACATTTAACCCGCTGATTCCGGGTGATGCCGATGCCAGCGGGATTCCAATTGCCATTTTGCGGTACGAAGTTACAAATAAAACAGGCAAGCCATTAACCGTTTCAGTTTGTGGTTCCATCCGTAATTTTATCGGGAAAGATGGAAGCAAATTCCACTATGACTGGAAAGGAGATAAAATTTATGACGGTGCTGTAAAAAATACCAATGAGTTTCGCAGTAATGCTAATCTCCAGGGAATTTTTTTTAAACCCGGGGAAGTGGACGAACTTGATCCGGCATGGGGAACCATGGCCTTGACCACTGATGCGGCTTCGGGATTTTCTTTCCGGACTTCATCTGTTCACAATGCCTGGAGTAACGCGGTGCTCGATTTCTGGGACGATTTTAGCGATGACGGCAAACTAATAGAAAAAACAGAACAGGTTGATAATGACCCGATGGCCTCGCTGGCCGTTCAGCAGGAAATTCCGGCCAATGGCACACACGTTTTTCAGTTTTTTCTTACCTGGCATTTTCCCAACCGGATTGCCTGGGCAAAGGAAGTAGTTGGAAATTATTATACAACACAATACAACGATGCATGGGATGTAATTGACAAAACCTACCCCGATTTGAATCACCTTGAACAAAAAACAGTTGACTTTGTGAATGCTTTTTTGAGTTCTGATCTGCCTGAAGTGGTGAAAGAAGCTGCCCTTTTTAACATCAGCACCCTGCGATCACAAACCGTTTTCAGGATAAAAAGCGGACATATGATGGGCTGGGAAGGCTGCATGGATGTGAATGGTTCGTGCGCCGGTTCATGCACACACGTTTGGAACTACGAACAGGCCACCGCTTTTTTGTTTGGCAATTTGGCCCAAACCATGCGCGACGTAGAGTTTAATTATGCCACCCGCGAAAATGGCGGGATGGCATTCCGTACAGCATTACCGCTGATTATTGACCAAACAGGGGGAACGGCTGCCGACGGACAAATGGGCACCATCATGAAAATGTACCGCGACTGGCTACTTTCAGGAGATACGGAATTTTTGAAAAAGAGCTGGCCGAATGTAAAAAATGCCCTCTCCTTTGCGTGGCTCGAAAACAGTTGGGATGCCAATGCCGACGGAGTTATGGAGGGTAGTCAGCACAATACAATGGACGTAAATTATTCTGGGCCAAACCCGCAAATGCAGTTCTGGTATCTCGGGGCCTTAAAAGCTGCCGGGAAAATGGCAATTGCCTTAAATGATGATGTTTTTGCAAAGAAGTGCGCTGAAATTTATCAGTCAGGCAGTAAATGGACCGACGGGAACCTCTTTAATGGCGAATACTACGAGCACATGGTTCTGGATCCTGAAACTAAAAAGGAGATAACGGATTATGCAGCACCCAACATGACCCGGTACCAGTTGGCAAAAGGATGTCTGGTTGACCAGTTGGTTGGGCAATACATGGCACATATTTGCGGATTGGGCTACCTCGCCTCCGAAGAAAACATGAAAACTACCCTACAAAGCATTCTGAAATACAATTACCGTGAGAGTATGACCAATCATTTTAACAACATGCGCTCTTATGCATTGGGCGATGAATCAGCATTGCTGATGGCAAGCTGGCCAAAAGGACGGCCCAAAGTACCATTCCCCTACTTTTCGGAAGTAATGACAGGGTTTGAATATACCGCTGCCGTGGGAATGATTTACGAAGGGATGAAAAAAGAAGGATTGGAAGTAATCCGGAATATCAGGGCACGTTACGACGGCGCCAAACGAAGTCCGTTTAACGAAGCCGAATGCGGACACCATTATGCACGTGCCATGGCAAGCTGGGCATCGGTTATTGCACTCTCCGGGTTTCAGTACTCTGCAATCGACAAAAGTATGACGTTTACCTCAAGTCCCGGAACTTACTTCTGGAGCAACGGTTCGGCATGGGGAACCTGCACAGTCTCGGAAAATAAAGCTGAATTAAAAATACTTTCCGGTGAGATCAGACTTCGCAAATTAACGCTCAGCGGAATTGGAACGATAGTTTTTGATAACAAACAGTTAAAGTCGGGGGAGGCAGCCAATTTTGAAATATAGTGAATTAATCGAACCATTCTGTTAGTATTGAAAAACATCTTGAAAATCAGTTGTATGAAACGAGCATGACCAATTTTTAACGCAAACAAAAATCATAAAAATCATGCGAGTTACATCGAATACCTTTAAAAACTAACTTTTATAATGAGATGAAATTAATAAAAGACCATAGAATTGTGGATACCTGGAGAAGGAAAAAACCTGAATACTGGAATACCAAAAAAGTTTACTCTCCAACAAGAATTTACCAAAACCGGATAACGAATTATGTGCCCGGCGAAGATTTAAAAATTCCCGTACACAACGGGAACAAAAAAGATATTTGATTCATGGAAGATGTACAAGGCAGGAAATGAAAAAAAAATGAATAATTAAAATTAGATAAGTTATGAGGAAAGTAGTATTGTTAATCTTAGTTGCTGCCATTTCTGTGCAGCAGGCAAATGCTCAGTGGAAACCGGTTGGGGATAAAATTAAAACCCCGTGGGCAGAAAAAGTAGATGCATCAAATCCACTGCCTGAATATCCACGTCCGCAATTGGAGCGCGAACAGTGGCTTAACCTGAACGGCTTGTGGAATTATGCCCTGGTTGAAAAAGGCGGTAATGTTCCCGATGCTTATGATGGACAGATACTTGTACCCTACCCTATAGAATCCAGTCTCTCAGGTGTTCAGAAAAGTGCAGGTGAGAACCAGGAACTTTGGTATCAACGTACTTTTACTGTTCCTTCGGGTTGGAAAAACAAAAATGTGGTTTTGAATTTTGGCGCTGTTGACTGGCAGGCAGAAGTTTGGGTGAACGGCATTAAAATTGGCACGCACAAAGGAGGATACTCTCCTTTCAGCTTCAACATTACTCCATTTTTGCAAAAGGGCGCCGAACAAAAGCTGCTGGTGAAGGTTTGGGATCCGACCGACGTGGGATTTCAGCCCCGGGGAAAACAAGTTAATAATCCGAGGGGGATTTGGTACACTCCGGTTACCGGAATCTGGCAAACAGTTTGGATTGAACCTGTTGAGAAGACTTACATTACGCATCTTAAAATCGTTCCAAATATCGATGGTGGCAATGTTACCGTTTTAGCTTCTGCTGAAGCAACAACTTCTGCTGATATAATTGAGGTAAAATTGCTGGAAAACGGAAACGTGATCAGCACAGGAAAAGCTGTAGCAGGACAGGAAGTATTTCTGGCGGTGCCCGAAGCCAAACTATGGAGCCCGGAGACACCCCATTTATACGATATGGAAGTTTCAATCCATCGCGATGGGAAGGTAGTTGACAACGTAAAAAGTTACTTCGGGATGCGCAAAATATCAACCAAACGCGATGCAAACGGAATTGTAAGAATGCAACTCAATAATAAAGATTATTTCCATTTTGGCCCGCTTGACCAGGGTTGGTGGCCCGATGGTTTATATACTGCACCCACCGATGAAGCAATGCTTTACGACATCAAAAAAACCAAAGAGTTTGGCTTTAACATGATTCGGAAACATGTAAAAGTGGAACCGGCGCGCTGGTATTACCATTGCGACCGCGAAGGTATTCTGGTTTGGCAGGACATGCCCAATGGAGACCGATCGCCACAATGGCAGACGCGCAACTATTTTAACGGGCTCGAATTCAAAAGGAGTGCTGAATCGGAAGAAAACTTCCGTCGTGAGTGGAAAGAAATTATAGACTTGTGCTATTCCAGCCCAAGTGTGGTAGTTTGGGTGCCCTTTAACGAAGCATGGGGACAGTTTAAAACAGAAGAAATCACGGAATGGACCAAAAGCTATGACCCATCACGCCTGGTTAATTCGGCCAGCGGTGGAAACCACTATGAAGTGGGCGATATTCTGGATATGCACAATTACCCTGAACCTGTAATGGGACTATTCGATTCGAAGCGTGTAAACGTTTTGGGAGAATATGGAGGCATTGGCCTGGTAATCGAAAATCACCTCTGGGAGATAGACCGCAACTGGGGTTATGTGCAATATAAATCATCAGAAGAGGCCACTAAAGTGTATGTTGGTTATGCCGAGAAACTAAAAAAACTTATTCCTTACGGATATTCGGCAGCAGTTTACACGCAAACTACCGATGTTGAAATTGAGGTAAACGGATTAATGACCTATGACCGGAAAGTAATTAAGCTGAATGAAGAACAGATAAGAAAAGTAAACCTGGAAATCTGCAACTCATTAAATCAGTAGAACACTGTAAATGAAACATCAAGGGTTGACGGAAGGTGGAAAACGTCCCCTGTTGTTTTGGAATCGGCTTTAGAACAAGAAATGAGGATCAATCAGTTTATATGAAGAAAAACATATTTACATATCTTCTGCTGTTTATCTCAATAAATCTGTTTTCATCCGGCAAGTATTTTCAGTTTACATACCTGTCTGACCTTCCTCCAAATTCAGGTTACTCCAGCCAGCCCGGACTGGCAGGCCCTTATACCGGAATTGACGACAATGTTTTGATTGTTGCCGGCGGTGCAAATTTCCCCGATAAATTACCCTGGGAAGGAGGCATAAAAACCTATTATGATGAGATTTTTATCCTTCAAAAAAATACAACAGGTAATTATGCATGGGAAAAGGCCTCTGCAAGAATCCCTTTTGCTGCTGCTTATGGCGGAGCTGTTGAAACGCCCGACGGACTGCTTTGTTTTGGTGGAAAAACTACCGACGATTTTATCTCGGAAAGTTGGTTGATTGACTACAACCCGGTAACCGGTAGCCTTGAAATCAGACCCGGCCCGGAACTCCCCGCCCCCCTTGCCAATTTTGCATTTGCCAAAGTAGATGGGAATGTGTATGTTGCCGGAGGTCTTTCAGACCTTTCAGGGTCATCCGGAAATCATTTTTTCAGGATGAATATTACCGGCAGTAATCCATCAAACTGGAAATGGGAAGCACTTCCCCCGTGGGAAGGAAAACCCCGCGCCTTTGCCGTGGGTGTTGGGCAAAGCAACGGCGAAACCAACTGTTTTTACCTCTTTTCAGGAAGGAATGTTCAACCCGGGTCTGATCCCGAAATTTTGTACGACGCGCATGTTTACAATCCATATTTAAACCGTTGGTCTGTCATTTCAGAGGGAAAGCAAAAAGAATTTCCTGTTATGGCCGGAACGGCCTTTCCAGTGGGCGCGGCTACAATCATTTTTCCGTCGGGTGCAAACGGAGAGATGATGAAAAAGCAACTTGAAATAGAAAACCGGATGGCTTTACTCACAAGGTCAGATGCAAACAAAGTTGAATTGGATTCTATGCAAAATGCACTGCTCATCCATTTAAACAACCACCCGGGTTTTGGAAATCAATTAATGGCTTTTAACACCATTACGAACGAAATATACAGGGCGGGACAACTTCCGGGAACTGATCAGGTAACTACCACAGCCGTTAAATGGGGAAATGAGGTTTTTGTACCATCCGGCGAAACCCGTCCGGGAGTGCGCACCCCCGGCACACTAAGAATTATAATCGATAAAGAAAGCAGGCATGTTGGTTTTCTCGATGTAGTCGTTATCACGCTCTATTTTCTGACATTATCATGGATGGGTTGGTTTTTCTCCAAACGACAAAAAAACACCGACGATTATTTTAAGGGCGGGGCCCGAGTTCCTTGGTGGGCCGCTGGTTTGAGTATTTTCGGAACAGCCCTTAGTGCCATCACATTTATGGCCATTCCGGCTAAAACGTTTGCTACCGACTGGTCCTATTTTATGCTGAACATGACCATTTTCATGGTTGCTCCTGTCATCATTTTCCTGTTTATTCCCTTCTATCGGAAAATGAATATTACCACAGCTTATGAATACCTGGAGGCAAGATTCAATATCGTGGTACGTTTAATCGGAAGTCTTTCTTTCATTTTATTCCAGATAGGACGAATGGGAGTCGTGATGTTCCTTCCGTCCATCGCACTAAACGTGGTCACCGGCATCGACATTTTCGTTTGCATCGGACTGATGGGAATCATCAGCCTGGTTTATACCATGATGGGCGGTATCGAAGCCGTTATCTGGACCGATGTGATGCAGGTAATTGTGTTGCTCGGTGGGGCCTTGTTGTCACTTGTACTTATTATCATTGCCGTGGATGGCGGATTTGTTTCCATCGTGGAAACAGCTGTCGAAAACCATAAATTCAATGTCATTGATTTAACCTGGTCGCTTAGGCAGCCAACGGTTTGGGTGATGCTGCTGGGAGGCATTTTTGCCAATATTACTACCTACGGTACCGACCAAACCATGGTGCAGCGTTATCTTACTACAAAATCGGAAAAAGCGGCAAAACAAAGTGTTTGGACTAACGCCATATTAACTATCCCCGCTACGTTGATTTTTTTCTTTGTCGGGACAGCCTTATTTGCTTTTTATAAATACTTGCCGCATGAATTTAATCCCACCTTTCAAAACAATGATGCCATTTTCCCCTGGTATATTGCTTCCCAACTGCCTGCCGGTATTTCAGGATTGCTGATTGCAGGTATTTTTGCTGCCGCCATGAGCAGTCTCAGTAGTAGTATGAACTCGGCGGCAACTGCATATGCAACCGATATCCATTTTAGATTTAACTGGGGCAAAAAAGCAGGTGGATTACGAGTTGCACGGATTGCAACACTTATTATCGGGTTGATCGGAATTCTCTTTGCTCTTTTTATGGCAACAATGGATATAAAATCATTATGGGATGAATTTCAGAAAATACTTGGATTAATAATAGGAAGTCTTGGTGGTGTGTTTTTGCTGGGAATTTTATCTAAAAGGGCTAATTCACCAGGAGCAATTTTCGGAATAATTTGTAGTGTAGCGGTTCAAGTCCTTGTAGTTGCTTACGAATCAGTACATCTCCTTATGTATTCTGCAACAGGAGTTATTTCATGTTTTATATCCGGGTATGTTGGAAGTGTTCTTTTTAAGACCAGAAAATCAGATACTGCAGGTATAAAGTAGGGTATACTAATGACCTGGAAAGACGATTATTTAAAAATCTACGCGGAATTCTCTATAGCCCGAAGGGGGATGCACATCAAACACAACCGATTTCACATATCCTGGTCCAGGGCCCTTCCTGCACCATTCAACAAATTCGTCCAGTTGTTCACTCTCCCCTTCTGCTTCCAGATAAACACTGCCATCAGGGCAATTTTTTACAAGTCCCGTAATGCTCCTTCTGCCAGCCTCACGAACTGCACTCCACCGGAAGCCGACTCCCTGTACACGGCCCGTGACCCGGATTTTATAGAGAATTTTTTGTTTCGTCACACCTGTAAGTTCTGATTTACCCTCTCGTTACCACCCCTTGTATCCTTCTGCTTTTTCAAACCTGACAGTATAAACGGTGCAAGCTGGGGGTTAAAGAAGTTTCTATTAAACAAAATCTATTTGCGAAATAAAGCGACCGGTTTTGATAAAGCTAAAGTTAGACTATTTTGATCGAAAAAAATAGCCCTGATTTAGCCTTTGCTATCCAAAACTATTATTAATTTAAATGAGTATCCGGAATCAATAATATGCTTTCATTGATTTTCTTCGTTAGCCCCTATCCCTAAAGGGTGCGAAGAAAATCAATTACTCCCTTTAGGGTTGGGGCAAATAATTGATTTTCAGATACGATGTTATTCTTTCTTATTGATAACCGATAGTCATTTTAATTTATTGGTCGCCTTGGTGTTACTTCGTATTTGCCTATGTGAACTTTGTGGTAAAAAACCTTAACCACAAAGGAATTCAAAGGATTACACAAAGGTTCACAAAGTTTATGAATTAATCAGGTTAGAATATCTGCGGTTGCTGTCAGAGAGGAAGTAAGGTTGGACTTTGATTATAGAAATTGTAACTTTACATAAGAAAACCGGCATAACGAAATTTACTCAAAGCAGGTAATTAATTATCAGACAAGACACAAATGTACGCGAATATTAATAAAAAGATAAGACTATGAAATACAGAAAACTGGGAAAGACCGACTGGTATGTCAGTGAGATAGGTTATGGAATGTGGGGAATGGCCGGCTGGACCGGTTCAGATGATGATGAATCATACCGTGCCCTTCAGCTGGCTGTTGACCTCGGATGTACCTTTTTTGATACCGCCTGGGGCTATGGAAGCGGTAAGAGCGAAAATATGCTGGGAAACCTGGTAAGGGCGAATAAAGAAAAGAAACTTTTCACTGCCACAAAGATGCCACCGAAGAATTTCAAGTGGCCGGCAAGGCGTGAATTTTCGCTTGATGATTGTTATCCTCCCGGCCATATTGAAGAATATGTTGAGAAAAGTCTGATAAATGCGGGTCTGGACTATTTTGACCTGATGCAGTTCCATACATGGGAAGACCACTGGCTGGACGATGACAGGGGAATAAGGAAGATGGTTGAACTGAAGGAGAAGGGACTCTTTCATGGCATAGGTATAAGCATGAACAGGTGGGAACCATGGAATGGGATAAGGGCAGTCAGAAGTGGTTTAATTGATACTGTTCAGGTGATTTACAATATTTTTGATCAGAATCCGGAGGATGAGCTCTTTCCTGCGTGTCGTGAAATGAATGTGGGTGTAATAGCCAGAGTGCCGTTTGATGAGGGCTCTCTGACGGGAACCCTTACCAGAGAGACCAGATGGCCTGAAGGTGACTGGCGCAATACCTATTTCGTGCCAGAAAACCTGGAGCAGAGTGTGGAGAGGGCTGATGCCCTGAAGCCACTGGTTCCGGATGGATCAACAATGGCAGATATGGCACTCAGATTTATCCTCGGAGAATCAACTGTCAGCACGATAATCCCCGGCATGAGAAGGCCCGATCATGTAAGGACAAACATTAATGCCAGTGATGCAGGCTCTCTTAAAAGGGAGCTTATGACAGAGCTGAAGAAACATCGCTGGGATCGCCGTCCTACAAGCTGGTCACAGTAAGATCAGGACAAATCAACTATTGCTGCTTGTCATACACCATTTTCTCGGTCAGATCGCCATAGGATGAAGAAGCTACAGAGTCGAGTATCATATTACCATTATCCATTCTATAGATCTCAACAATTGAAACATCTCCAATATCGCCCCCTGCCGCCAGTTTTGATGTAACCTTCAGGGATTTTTTATCATCCGACCAGACAGCAGTTGATTTCTTCTCCATATTTTCCCATGCCATATTAATACACTCCTTACCGTCACAGGTGTATTTATCAGTTGTCTTATATTCCTGCCCCTGCATATTGGAGTGTTTCTCAATGCTGATCTCATTACCTTTATGAATCACAATGATCGTGGCCGGTGCCAGAGTGAAATCATAATTAAGATTGCTCTTAGAGCTGTTTAGCTTCCAGGCTCCGGAAAAATCAATATCCTGGGCATTAAGTGCTGAACAGAAAAGGATAGTTATCAGAAAAACTAGTGATTTCTTCATTTTGTTTATTGTTAACGGTTGACATGAATCGATCGGCTAAATTAAAAATATGTGCTTTAAAAATAATCCTTTTCTTCTTCATTTAAATCCTCAAGAGTTAAAATTTTGATATTTCCGATTTTTTTTTAATTTTATAAAATAATAGTTACAAAAGGGTGATTAGCTTGAAAGTATCCGTAATTCTGAAAGATGATGCCAAATTCAAATACGAAACAGAGACAGACGATAGCTGTTCTTGGAGCCGGTCATGGCGGACTTGCCATGGCTGGTCATCTGGCTATAATGGGGCACAAGGTCAACCTTTTTAACCGTGGAGAAGAGAGGCTGTGGGGAGTAAAATCATCGGGACTTATTGAGGTTACCGGAGAAATTGAAGGTTTTGGCGAAATAAATCTTGCCACTACATCTATTGCCGAAGCAATTAAAGATGTTGAGCTTATTATGGTTGTTGTACCTGCCTGCGGACACAAGTGGATGGCAGAGCAGATGGCACCTCATCTGGTTGATGGACAAATAATTGTGTTGCACCCCGGAAGAACCTTCGGTGCCCTTGAAGTCAGGCAGGTTCTTACCCGGATGGGATGCAAAGCCGATGTTATAATATCTGAAGCGCAAACTTTTATTTATGCATCACGTGCCACAGGTCCTTCCCAGGTGAAAATATTCAGGATAAAACACTCGATCCCTGTAGCGTCTGTGAGGGCACACCTGATACCAACAGTGATAAACAAACTCCGGCAGTTCTATCCCCAGTTTATGCCAGGAGACAATATCTTCAAAACAAGTCTCGAAAATATAGGAAGCGTATTTCATCCTGCACTTTGCGTCCTTAATGCCGGCTGGATCGAACACGATATTGATTTCCAATTCTATCACGAAGGAGTAACACCTTCAGTTGCCAAAGTACTTGAAAAGATCGATGCAGAACGGGTCATGGTGGCTGAAGCTCTTGGAATAATGGCAATAACAGCAAAGCAATGGCTTTATATGGCTTACAGTGCAACCGGACAAACACTGTTTCATGCCATGAAGAAAAATATAGGATACAGAGGCATTCTGGCTCCCAGAACATTGAAAATGAGATATCTTGATGAAGATTTACCATGCAGTCTGGTACCAATCGCTTCCATCGGAAAGATGTTCAATGTCGAGACCCCAACGATAGATTCAATTATAAGATTAGGTTGTGAGATAAATTCTGTCGATTACTGGTCTGCCGGAAGAACCGCCGAAAATCTTGGCATTGCCGGAATGAACCTGCGTGAGATCAGGCTTATCGCTATCGGGGAAAAATAAAAACATATCATTATGAAGAGTATTATGGGAGCTGCCATTGGCAGTTGCGTTCATGTTGGCGGTTTGCACCATTTTCTTAAGCTGGCTGAAGCAGAAGGTTTTAAAACTGTTTCGTATGGTCCGGCAGTACCTGTCAGAAGGCTCGTCAGGTTAATGTCTGAAGAGGCACCGGATATAACAGCAATAAGCTACCGCCTGACACCGGAAACCGCTTCAGAGCTTTTCAGTGAACTTAAGCAGGCACTTGAAGAGGCAGGACTCAGGAATCCCAGGCTGATATTCGGAGGAACTCCTCCTGTTGCTGATGAAGCTGAGAAATCGGGATTGTTTGAGCGTGTATTTAACGGCACGGAACCTGTTGAAGCGATCAAATCGTATCTCAGGGGAGGAAAGGATGAATTATCTGAGAAATCCTTCGAACATACTCTGGTGGGCAGGATTAACCAGAAATATCCTTATCCCCTGATAAGACATCACTTTGGCAGACCATCTCTTGAGGAGACAATAAGAGGGGTGGAAAAGATTGCAGAGGCCGGAGTTCTTGATGTCCTGTCAATAGGTCCTGACCAGAATGCGCAGGAGTTTTTCTTTCATCCCGAAAAGATGAACAGGAGTCATGACGGTGCCGGAGGGGTTCCTGTAAGGAAACCTGAAGACCTTGAAGCAATCTACCATAGCACAAGACGTGGTAATTATCCACTGGTCAGATGCTATGCCGGGACCCGCGACCTTCTGAAATGGGCTGAGATGAGCGTCAGGACGATAAACAACGCGTGGGCAGCCATTCCCCTTTGCTGGTACAGTGTGATCGACGGACGATCAACCCGCCCGATCCACGAGGCCATTAAGGAGAACAAGGAGGTCATGAAGTGGTACGCCGGGAAAGGAATCCCTGTTGAAGTAAATGAATCTCATCAGTGGAGCCTGAGGAATGCGCATGATTCACTTGCAGTTACAATGGCGTTTCTTGCAGCGTATAACGCCAAAAAGATGGGTGTCAGCCATTATGTTTCACAATATATGTTCAATAATCCTCCGGGCACAACACCTGAAATGGATATTGCCAAGATGCTGGCTAAAAATGAACTTATAGAGGAACTGTGTGATGACTCATTCTCTTTTTTTCGGGAGGTAAGGGCCGGACTGGCACATTTTTCAACAGATTCTTCATTCGCACAGGGTCAGCTTGCTGCATCTGCAGTGGTCAGCCTTGCCCTGAAGCCTCATATCCTGCATGTGGTGGGGTTCAGCGAGGCTGATCATGCAATATTTGCCGATGAACTGATACAGAGCTGTAGTATTATACACGGAGTGCTTCATAATACTCTTTATGGAATGCCTGATCTAACTGTTGATGAGACAGTCACAACAAGAAAGAATGAACTGAAGTCAGAAGCCCGTGTGCTCCTCGAAGAACTTAAAAGAAGGGGCAACGGAGTAAGTGATGATCCATGGTCAGATCCACGCATCATAGCCGACGCAATTGAAAAAGGGTTGTTTGACACACCCCATTTCCAGGGAAATCCTTATCTTTGCGGGAAAATACTTACCAGGCTGATCAACGGAGCCTGGTATGCTATCGATCCCTCAACGGGAGAAAAGCTTAATGAAACAGATCGAATAAATATATCCGGATGAAACCCACATCCCGATTAATCGGGATAAACATGCATATATATAATTTTCAACCGACCGAAGCGAGCTCGACGAAGTCAAACATATGGGTTCTCCCGCTTAGACGGGACAGGCTATCAGACCAATAAAAAATAAATTATATACTGATAAAATATTATTGTTAATAATTAACCGATAACTACATATAATAGAAATAAATACAGAGAGAAACAGATTATGGCAGGAATTGCAGGAATTGCACGGCAGGATGCGGAAAAGGAAGTAAATGAAATGTTGGAAGCGCTAAATCACCGGGGAACAACAAAAAGGATCGTGAGGACAGAAGACACTACAATGGGCATTATATGGCATGATGATGAAAAGGAATCAATTACAGGGTGTCTGAAAAAAAAGAGTGTGGGTTATGAACATGGTCCGGGACATTATGCATTTGTAATAGAAGAAAATGGCAGGCTGATATTAAGGAGGGATGAACTGGGGGTATCACCCCTCTATTCAGGCTATGATAAAACGGGATCTGTCTGTTTCTCATCGGAAGTTAAAGCTTTGCTTCCTATTGCAGAAAATATTACTGAAATACCAGCCGGACACAAACACAACGACAAACAGGCTGAACAGTTATTCAGGTTCAAACAGCCCCCTTCTTTCTCTGAAGATCCCGGCCTGATTGCAGCAGAGCTCCGACGGAAACTTGATGGAGCGGTGAAGGATTGTATCACAACAAATGAAGTTGGTGCCTGGTTGTCTGGTGGCCTTGATTCGAGTGTGATCTGCGCCCTTGCTTCAAAATATATAAGAAACCTGAAGACATTTACCGTAGGACTCAAGGGGGCCCCCGATCTGAAATTTGCAGACGAGACTGCCAGGTTTCTGAAATCTGATCACCGTGAAATAATAGTTACGAATGATGATCTTATACGATACATTCCCGAAGTTGTATACTATCTGGAATCATTTGATGCCCTCCTTGTAAGGTCAAGCATCATCAATTTTATTGTGGCAGGAGAAGCATCAGGCTACATTTCGGAAGCTTTTTCGGGAGAAGGGGGAGATGAGTTGTTTGCAGGTTACGAGTATCTCAAAAGAATTCCATGCGGGCAGCTTGACAAAGAGCTTATAAGAATAACCGGAAAACTGCACAATACTGCCCTTCAGAGAGTTGACCGTTGTGCTTCTGCGCATGGTATTGTTACACATACCGTTTTCACGAATCCTGAAATAGTAAGATATGCTTTCACGATTCCGGCTGAATTCAAGATTCACAAAAATGTTGAAAAATGGATACTGAGAAAGTCAATGGAGGGTTCTTTGCCTGAAGGTATATTGAACAGGCCAAAAGCTAAATTCTGGGAAGGGGCCGGTGTGAAGGAGCTGATATCCGAATATGCAGATCAGAAGATTACCGATCACGATTTCAGAAAGGAACGCGAACTTCCCAATGGCTGGCTTATTAATACAAAAGAAGAGCTCTATTATTACAGGATCTTCAGGGAACACTTCGGCCAGGATACTGATCTCTCATGGATGGGAAGGACTGATAACAGCCCTGTTTCCTGATTTATCAGCTAGCGGACCGCCTTAAAATATATCTACTTGCCAAGAACAGGTATCTGCCTGTTTATTGATTCTTCAAGCGAAATCAGGGTTTCTGTCCTCGATATACCCGCAATACTCTGTATCCTGTTCGTAAGAACGTCTCTCAGATGTTCATTGTCCCTCGTATATACCTTTATGAAAAGAGAGTAATTACCTGTTGTATAATGACATTCTATTATCTCAGAAATCTCCCTGAACTTATTTATCACTTCTTTGTACTTACCAGGATGATCCAGAAATATCCCGATGTAAGCACATGTTTTAAAACCAACAAGAACCGGATCAACCTTGAATTCAGAACCTTTAATAACTCCTGTCTTAATCAGCCGCTGGACACGCTGGTGAATAGCTGCTCCTGATACGTTACACTCCCTTGCCACCTCAAGATATGGTATCCTTGCATTCTTGGTAATAATGTCGAGGATTTTTCTGTCGAGATTATCGATCTGTACGTTTTCAGTCATTTCAAAGAGATTTGATTAATATTTTTCAGATAAGCTTTTTCTGTATGTAATAACTAATGGAAATATATGGAATTTAATTTGAAATATCAAACAGATTTGGCATATTGTTCGAAAAACAGGTACCTGATTGCCTTAACTGGTCAGGAGTTCATATGTAACAGACCCGTGATATCTCTTATATCAGTAAAATTACCTTCAGCCAGGTATTCACGTATCCCCTCAAGAATCAGGATAGAAGCCATAGGGTCTATAAATGAAGCCGTACCAACCTGAATCGCAGAGGCGCCTGCAAGAATGAATTCAATCGCATCTGATGGTGTCATTATTCCTCCTATTCCGATTACAGGTATCTTCACCGCTCCGGCTACCTGCCATACCATTCTGAGGGCAACCGGCTTGATAGCCGGGCCCGAAAGCCCGCCGGTAATGGTGGAGAGGGAAGGCTTCCTGTTCTTAAGGTCAACCGCCATTCCCAGCAGGGTGTTTATCAGAGAAACGGAATCTGCTCCCTCTTCTTCCGCAATCCGTGCAAATTCGACAATATCTGTTACGTTAGGCGAAAGCTTAACGATAAGTATCCTGGAATAGACAGATCTGACAGCTCTTATAACCTCACGGGCGGTGACCGGGTTTGTACCGAAGGCCATCCCTCCCATTTTCACATTGGGACAGGAAATATTGAGCTCAATGGCAGTTATCCTGCCGAGTCTGTCAATACGTTCTGCCAGAGCCACATAATCCTCTATAAAACTGCCATTTACATTAACGATGACATTTGTGTCATACGATGCAATCCTTGGATAAATCTCTTTCTCGAAATGATCGATCCCTTTGTTCTGGAGTCCTACAGAGTTCAGCATCCCTGAAGGAGTCTCAGCCATTCTGGGATATGGATTCCCCTCCCTGCTCTCCAATGTGGTACCCTTGACAATAATCCCCCCAAGCCTTGATACATCAAAGAAGTCTTCAAACTCACTGCCATACCCGAAAGTGCCGGATGCCGTCAGAACGGGATTTTTGAATTTCAGACTGCCTATTGAGAATCCCAGGTTTACCATTTCAGATCATTAATATTAAAGACCGGTCCGTCAATGCACGTACAAAGATTACCTCTAACAGTCTCCACCACACAGCAAAGACATGCTCCGATACCGCATGCCATAAGGTTTTCAAGTGTAACTTCACACTGAATTCCTTTACTGCCCGCGTAGCGTGCCACAGCCTTTAACATGGGATCAGGCCCGCAGCAATATAACCTGTCATACTTTTCAGCTTCAAGAACCGGATGCTGCGTAACATATCCCTTTTCTCCGGCTGAGCCGTCTTCCGTGGTTAAAAACACCCTTCCGGTTTTACCGTATTCCTTATATTCTATAATACTGGTACTGTTCCTGAAACCTAGCAGTATATCAGGTACATAGCCCTGAGAATTTAAATGTTTGCCGAGAAATAGCAGCGGAGCCACTCCACACCCGCCACCAACCAGCAATATTTTCTCATTGCCCGATGGATTGCTGAAACTGTTACCAAGGGGATAAACAAGGTTAAGATGATCGCCATTGTTCAATTTTGACAGTACCGCAGTTCCTTTGCCTGCGACCTGTATAAGTAGTTTTATTCTGTTAGTGCTGAAATCAGCATCATGTATTGAAAAAGGCCTCCGGAGAAATGTTTCCGGACTTCCATCAATCCTTACCTGAACAAATTGCCCGGGAAGTAATACCGGGAGAATGTCTTCAGCAGAGAGCTCCAGTATGAAGATATCATCAGTGAGATACTGTTTGCCGATGACCTCAAAATCTTCTATTCTTTTTGCCACCAGTCGGTATTTTGCTATAAAGATATGGTAATTACCCGATTTTCAGAAAAATTATGATGGCTTTTTCGACAGATACTCCTCAAAGCTGTTATCGTCATAAAGCAGTACAATGCGCCTGACAGAAGGTTTTTCAGCCAAAGATTGATCATAAACGACAGGACCATGGCCAGCAGCTTCCGTGGCTGCTTTAATAGATCCCTCAGCCTCATTTTCATGACTTACTTCCTTTTCTGATTCTGTCTTAACGGAGATATCGGTATAATTACCGAACAAATCAGGGATTATCTCCGGATTATACATGTTCCCCTTTCCGAACAACAGCCAGTTAATATTTATATAAGGGTAAGTCTCCAGCATTTTTAATACAAAATCAAGACTCGGCCTGTTCCTTCCTGACAAAATATGTGAAATGCCCGAAGGTTGTACTCCAATCTCCTCGGCGAACTGTGCTGAGGATTTATTTTCACGTTTTAAAAATTCTGAAATGCGTTCTTTCATAACCCAAAAGTTATATTACAAATGTAATAATTATCTTAATCACATCGCTAACCCATTGCATTCACATTTGTAATCAGTGTCATATTTATTGCAATAGACCTGTTCTGTGATTTTTCTATATTATTAATAATAAGCTATTTATTTGTCACGCTTTCTTGTAGCTTCAGTTTAGATTAGCAGTATATATTACTGGCAAATAGACCGTTAACACTATAATCTAAATTGAATTACCTGTTATATGGCATAACGAATATATATTATATCAATCAAAGACGCAGATAATATATCTATAGTAACTGATAAACAATTATTTAATCAAATGTTATTTTATCCGGATAAAAAATTCAATATTGTGAATTTAAGGATGTGAATATTGAATTAAATCTGTAAATTTATGTGCTGACTTCCATTATTTACATCTGTAAACCGGCTCCTTTTCTGCTTATCAGATCAGATTTTTCAAATTTCTCCGGTTTCTCAGATCTTCATTTCAGGATCAGAAGAAACAATAGAAACGTTAAGGCAATAATTTTGAACCATTTGTTTATCAGTTTAAGTCAGGATACTGATCCATTATCTTCAAATCCATTCATTATTCTGCATTGCTTGCCCCTCTCCCTTCAGATATTTAATCCTGGCGGATATATTTTAAATATATATGATCATTTTAATACTATATTCGGGCAGGATTTTTTTTCTTTATGCAATTAAATTCATGACAGATGGCCAGATTCAGATTTTCAATTCCCCTGCATTACCAGATATTAATTGCAATTCTTGCCGGGGGGGTTTTCGGTTATTTTTTCCACGGTAATGTTAATTATACAAACTGGGCAGGTGAAATATTTCTGCGTGCTTTGAATATGATTATCGTCCCCCTTATTATATGCTCCATCACCACCGGTGTTGCAAGCGTTGGGGCCGGAAGCAATCTGGGGCGTCTGGGACTTAAAACAATTGGATTTTATATCGGGACATCGTTTCTTGCAATAATTACCGGATTTCTCTTCGTCTCTCTTATAAAGCCAGGTACAGGCGCTGATCTGGGATTCAAGGTGCCGGTTGAGAATCTCTCGGCAGTCTCCGAGGGTTTCGGGGGAACTCTTATAAAGATAGTTCCAACAAACATTTTTGAAGCTATGATGCAGGGGCAGATGCTTTCAATAATCTTCTTTTCGATCCTGTTCGGTTTCTTTCTCACAAAGATAAGCGATAACCGCAGGATTATCCTGTCGGACGTTATCTCATCGATACTGGAAGTAATAATGAAGATCACCATGTTCATTATCAGGTTCACTCCCCTGGGGATATTCAGCATAACAGCCAAGGTAATAGCCCAGCAGATAACCATGGGTAACGACATCAGTGAAATAATCAGCAGGCTTGGTCTCTATTTCATTACGGTTTTTACAGGATTGTTATTTCATGGAGCAGTTACCCTGCCTCTGATTGTCAAATTCATTGGAAAGGTCAATCCCCTGCAGCACATTAAAAATATGGCAACTCCGCTTCTCACGGCATTTTCGACATCCTCGTCAAACGCTACTCTACCGCTGACAATGGAAGCGGTTGAAAAGGAAGGTGGGGTATCAAATAAAATAGCCAGTTTCACACTGCCACTGGGTGCAACAATTAATATGGATGGCACAGCACTTTATGAATGTGTGGCAGTTATGTTCATTGCACAGGCTTATGGAATTGAACTTACGATAGCCCAGCAGCTGATTGTGATCTTCACAGCACTCCTGGCAGCAATCGGGTCTGCAGGAATACCAATGGCAGGTCTGGTAATGATGGCAGTCGTTCTGAACGCTGTGGGATTGCCACTTGAAGGAATAGGCCTGGTGCTGGCTGTGGACAGGATCCTCGATATGTTCAGGACTTTCATTAATGTATATGGAGATACCTGCTGCGCTGTCGTTATTGCTCAATCGGAAGGGGAAATACTTAAGATATAAGTAAAGAGGTTTCAGAAGACGAAGCCGATTCGTATCTCGGGGTTGCTGTACAAACCGAAACCTTTATCGTTAAGAGGCCATAATACCATAAGGTTCAAAGCTGACCTGCGGCCAATATACTGGCTTATGCCGGCACCGGCAAGGAGTGTTTTTGTAGTAAATCGCTCTGATGTATACGGAGGCAGTTTCCAGAAAGAAGACTGAAGACTCAGAATCTCATATTCAGCATGCAGAAACATTCCCAGATGGACACCCAGGGGAACTATTGAATTCAGGTCCTGAAGAAAAAGATATTGAATATAGGACCTGCCCCCGTAAATATTCGTCCGGCCGAATGGGTCTTTGTAATAACGGTAATTGGGACCTGCCGCAATACCCAGCCTTGGCAGTGCCCAGAATCCTATTAACGGTGAGAACTGAATATCCGTTATAGTCCCGAACTGAAGCCCGAAACTACCTCCGTAAAAAATTCTTTCTTTCAGCGGAGGGATCTCTTTCTTCTCCTTCGGCCTGTTTCCCTCTTCCTGCCCGTTTAATCCCGTCAGTGAAACGAGCAGTAATATAACAGATGAAGTAAAAAACCATCTGATACGTCGCCTGATTTCCTTTCGCAATACGGATAAGATCATTTCTTCAAATTTGTATCTTTACGGAATATCGCTACAAATAAACGAAAAAAAACAACTGTTAATATTCGGATGAAAAATGAATATACTTATTAACGGAGGCACAAGAGGCATAGGAAAGGAAACCGCATTATACCTGTCAGAAAACCGGGACAATCATGTTATTGTAACAGGCAGAGACGAGGACGATCTCGGAAAGATGGCTTTATCAGGAACACACAATAATATTTCTTCCATTGCCATTGACCTTTCTCTTGTTGATGATTATGCAGTATCGTTCCGGGAGCAGGTTTACAACAGATTCAGCATTATTGACATACTCATCAATAATGCAGGAATGCTCATCAATAAAGAGTTTATGCAATTCAGAAATGAGGAGGCCAGGCTCCTAATGGAGACAAATTTTTTTGGTCCGGCTGCCATGATAAGATTGTTAAAACCCCTGATGAAAAGGGGGACCCATATCGTCAATATTGCCAGCATGGGAGGATTTC
This sequence comes from uncultured Rikenellaceae bacterium, assembly GCA_964633195.1. GTDB lineage: Bacteria > Bacteroidota > Bacteroidia > Bacteroidales > VadinHA17 > LD21. The sequence continues at coordinate 42,248 of CAZWFL010000011.1, forward strand.
AGGGCAGTTCAAAATACAGTGGATTATCCTACTACAGCTGTTCAAAGGCAGCCCTTGTTTGCCTTACTGAGTGTCTGGCAGCCGAATTCAATCAGGATGAGATAATTGTCAACTGCCTCGCCCTGGGGTCAGTTCAGACTGAGATGTTTAATGAGGCTTTCCCTGGTTTCAGAGCTCCGGTTGAAGCAAAGGATATGGGTCTTTATATTGGTGATTTTGCTGTGAATGGGAAGAAATTCTTTAATGGTAAAATCTTGCCCGTTGCTTTCAGCAATCCCTGAAAAACGAAATTTCAGTCATATTTTTTGATCTCCGTTTTTCCGTCGAGCGCCAGAAGACCGTTGAAGGCAAGAGCTTTAATCTCATCCTCCCCCGGACAGACAACAACCCTGGCTATGAACTCCACCATTGCGACAATCAATTGTGTGAATGAATTCTCGTAAGCCATACCTCCTGTAAGAATGATTGCATCAACACTACCACTCATAACGGCTGCCATCGCCCCTATTTCCTTTGCTACCTGGTATGCTGCCGCTTCTCTTATGAGTACAGGCTCCCGGATTCCTTCATCGGCCATCCTGCAAACTTCCTGAAAGCTGTTTGTTCCAAGATATGCCACCATCCCTCCTTTACCGGTGATCATTGATTTTATTTCGGAATGTGTATATTTCCCGCTGAAGCAGAGATCCGTCAGCTGGCCTGCAGGTAATCCGCCCGATCGCTCGGGTGAGAATGGCCCGTCGCCGTTAAGTGCATTATTGACATCAACAACCCTCCCTTTACGGTGAGCCCCCACACTTATACCCCCTCCCATATGGGCAATAATGAGATTAAGTTCCTCATATCTCCTGCCTGTAGATGCAGCATAAGCCCTGGCTACGGCTTTCTGGTTAAGAGCATGGAAAATTGATATCCTCTCCAGCAATGGATGTCCTGATTTTCGGGCAACCGGCTCCATTTCATCAACAACCACAGGGTCAACAATATAAGCTTTAGCATTGGGGAGGGAGGAAGCAATATCGTCAGCTATCAGTCCGCCCAGGTTACTCGCATGCTCTCCCCTCCTTCCACTCAAAAGATCCTTCTTCATCGCTTCATTTACCTGGTAAACACCTGATTCAATCGGTTTGATCAATCCCCCACGCCCTACAACGGCGGCAATCCTGGAAAAATTAATCTTTCTGTCCATAAGTTCACTCATTATCAAATCTTTCCGGAAATGAAACTGATCTGTTATCTTGAGAAATGCTGACAATTCGGTTGATGAGTGCCGCAGTGTCTTCTCAAATAGCATCTCCGACTCCCTGAAAAGAGCAAACTTCGTTGAAGTTGAACCCGGATTAAGAGCAAGAATAAGTCTTCCAGCCATAATTATTAATAAACAATGTTGTCGAATGCAGAAAAAGACCGGCTTAAGTCATTAAGCATGCCAGTGCAATACAGTAATATTTTGAGTTTTCACTTTCGCTCCGCGACATTACTATCACAGGCTTTATGGTACCCCTTATCAGGCCTGCCAGCTCGCCCTGAGCAAATAGCATCAGTCCCTTGTAAAAAGGATTGGACGATTCGAGGGAGGGAAACAGCAGAATGTCAGCATCGCCGTTAACCGGAGTCTCCACGCCTTTTATTCCAGGGCTTTTTCTGTCGCAGGCAAGAAAAAGGTCGAGGGGGCCATCCATAATACAATTTTTAATCTGTCCTCTATCCGCCATTTTGCACATAACCGCATAGTCTGCCAGGCTCTCAAAATGATGGCTCATCTTCTCCGATGCACCTATCAGTGCCAGCCTTGGTTTACTGATACCAAACCGCTCAGCCATATCCACAGCATACTCCGCCATAGCTATCTTCTGATCGAGGTTTGGAAAGGGAATCACGGCAGGGTCCGTGATAAAAAGAAGTTTATGGTAAGAAGGGATCTCTATTGCACAGACATAGCTCAGTACAGCTCCGGGTATCATTATCCCGTTCTCTTTATCCATAACCTCTTTAAGAAATTTATCGGTTGCTGTCAGTCCTTTCATCACGATATCGGTCTCACCAATAGCTGTGAGAGAGACAGCCATGGCACATGCCTCCGTTTCGCTCACGGCAGGAATAATGGGAAAGAGGGCAGGATCAAGTGACATAGACTTGCATATCTCGTTTATCCTTTCCGGAATACCGATCATAACCGGTTCGACTAAACCATCCCGGGCAGCCCTGTATAATGCCCCAACGCTGTTTTTGTCGTGCGCCCAGGCAACGGCAACCCGGTACCTCTTGCCTGAAGAAAGCACTTTATCAACCATCTGGCCGAGAGAGCTTATCATGACATTTCTATTTACTGGCTGCAGCTGAAAGCAGTATGCTGTCGTATTTAGCCTGTTCAGAGTCGGACCTTGATGTCAGCACAATCGGCACCAATGCGCCAAGGATTATTGATGCAACTTTGGCCTGGGCAAAGAAAACCAGCGATTTATAAAGGACATTCCCAACTTCGATATTTGGCATCAGCAAAAGATCTGTATCGCCGGCAACCTCGCTCTTAATCCCCTTGTGCCTCGCACTATCCAGGCTTATGGCATTATCAAAGGCGAGTGGACCGTCAATAATGCAATTCCTTATCTGGTCGCGCTGGTTCATTTTTGATAAAAGAGCTGCATCGAGGGTTGCTTCCATGTTTTCGTTGACCATCTCAACAGCCCCCAGCACGGCAACTTTAGGCATAGTATATCCGAGCCTGCCAAGAAATGAAACTGAATTATTTACAATAGCAATCTTGTCCTTCAGATTAGGCGCTATATTCATTGCCACATCAGTAACAGCTATGAGCTTATGATAGGTTCCGACTTCAAAGAGTGCGATATGCGAAAGGAGGTTCCCCGTCCTCAGACCCCATTCCTTATTCAGGACACACCTCAGCAATGTTGAGGTCCCTACTTTCCCTTTCATCAGAATGTCTGCCTGTTTGCTGCTGAGCATCCTGACAGCCATTTCGACTGCCATATCAGTGTCGGGTTCGTGTATAATCCTCAGGCCTGTAATGTTATAGCCATTCTCGTCAGAAATGTTCTGAATCTTCTCCTTGTCACCTATCAGAACAGGTTCAACAATATTATCGGACCAGGCTCTGAGCACAGCACTCAGTGATTGCTGGTCCTGTGCGGTTGCAAGTACAAGCTTCTTTATCGGTTTGCCAGCGACAATGTTTTTAAGGTCGCTCATAAATTTCAATGCCATGTCGCCCTGGTTTTTTCGTCGGTTTAAACTGTATGATGTTCAACAATATACCGGGTATCTGATGCTATTACAAATTCTTCATCAGTCGTGATCGCCATTACCTTCACTCTTGATTCAGGTTTGGAAATAACAATATCTTTACTTTTCACTCCGTCATTGGCCTTGAAGTCAAATACAATTCCAAGGTTTTCCATATCCGAACAGATCATGGCTCTCATCTTATGATCATTTTCACCCACCCCTCCTGTAAAGACAAGAAGGTCAAGTCCGTTAAGAGCAGCTATATATGATCCGATAAATTTCTTTACCTTATAGGCGTACATGTTCAGAGCCAGCAGGGCTTTCTCATTGCCTTCGGCTGCTGCATGCTCCAGATCACGCATATCTGATGAGAGTTGGGATATACCTGCGACCCCGCTCTTCTTGTTAATAAGATTATTAACTCCTTTGACGTTAAGATGTTCCCTGTCGGCGATATAAATAAGCACTCCGGGATCTATTTCGCCTGTTCGGGTACCCATTATGAGTCCGTCAACTGGTGTGAAGCCCATGGAGGTATCGATTGAACGTCCATTCTGAATAGCTGTTATTGATGCTCCGTTACCGAGATGACACGTAATTATTTTAAGCTCCTTAACATCATGACCAAGCAGGTTTGCAGCCTTTGACGCAACAAATTTATGACTTGTCCCGTGATACCCGTACTTTCTTATCCTGTATTTCTCGTAATACTCGTAGGGCAACGCATACATATACGCATAATCAGGCATTGTCTGATGGAAAGAAGTATCAAAAACAGCAACCTGGGGTATTCCTGGTATCAGTTTCTCAACTGAAAGGATACCCTTGAGGTTTGCCGGATTATGAAGTGGTGCAAGATCGCTGAAAAGTTCAACGTTCCTCTTAACATCGTTGTCTATGAGAATACTTTCCTTGTAATCCTCTCCCCCGTTTACAACCCTGTGGCCAACAGCCTTAATCTCATTGATATCTTTAATTACGCCATACTTTGTATCTGTGAGGGCCGCCATCACCATATTGATACCGGTTGTGTGGTCTGGAATATCGGTTATTACCCTGTAGGGCTCTTTTTCCATAGGCTTATGCGTCAGAATACTGTCGTTAAGTCCTATCCTCTCAAGCAATCCTTTAGCCAGCATTTTCGTCCCGTCCTTCATATCAAACAACTGGTACTTAATCGAAGAGCTTCCGCAGTTTAAAACAAGGATGATCATAGTTTTCTTAATGTTATTTTGATTATTTTAAATTATTTCTGTACAATTATTTACCAGCCGCCTGATTTGCCGTAATGGCTATCATTGATACAATATCATTAACTGAACATCCTCTCGAAAGATCATTTATCGGAGCAGCCATTCCCTGGAGTATCGGACCAATTGCTTCGGCATGTGCCAGCCTCTGTACAAGTTTATATGCTATATTTCCTGACTGGAGATCGGGAAAAACCAGGACATTGGCTTTGCCTGCAATCCTGCTCCCGGGGGCTTTCTTCTGTCCAATTGATTCGACCAGGGCGGCATCCGCCTGAAGTTCACCTTCGATCAGCAGGTCAGGAGCCATCTCTCTTGCCAGTTTAACAGCATTAACGACTTTGTCAACCATCGGATGGCATGCACTGCCCATTGTAGAAAAACTCAGCAGGGCAATTCTCGGTTCAAAACCTGCTATGGCTCTTGCCGTATGAGCAGTTGCTATTGCGATCTCAGCAAGCTCCTTTTCTGTGGGATCCGGATGGACCGCCCCGTCGGCAAAAATAATTACTCCGTCCTCACCAAAATTTTTGTCCGGCAAAATCATAATAAATGCCCCCGACACAACGGATATTCCGGGAGCAGTCTTGACATAATGAAATGCAGGCCTCAGAACATCTCCGGTGGAATGATCAGCACCCGACACCTCTCCGTCTGCATCCCCATTCTTAATCATCATTACTCCAAGGTAGAGAGGATCTTCAATCAGCCTCGATGCCTCTCCGATTGTCATCCCCTTGTGCTTCCTCAGTTCTGTCATCAGCCCGGCATAATGCTCCTTCCTCTCATGAGATTTCGGATTTACAATGGTCACTCCCTCAATATTCCCGAGCCCCAGCCTTAATGCATCAGCTTTTATCTTACCGGGATCCCCCAGCAGTATGATCCGGGCCAGCCCTTCACCTATAGCTATATCTGCAGCTTTTATGGTCCTCTCCTCATACCCCTCGGGTAATACTATACGTTTGTTATGTTTTTTTGCATTTTGTTTAATACGATCCAATAATTCCATTGTATATCAATAATTTAATCCTTAATTTTTTTTTTCTAAATGTACAAAAAAAAAGTACATAACAACAATCACCTAATACATGATTATTGTCAGTTTAACATTATTTCAGAAATTCTTTCAACCAAAAGGTATTGATATAAACCCGGTCAAATCATTTTCTTATTTTTGCAGGTTAATGTCCGGGACATGGAGCAAACCTCTCTGATAAAAAAGCTTGAAGCTCTTAAGGAGACTCTTGAAGGTGATCTGAAATATGATATTATTACCCGTACAATCTATTCCACCGATGCCTCTGTATACAGAGAGATGCCGACTGCAGTAACCTGGCCCCGGGGAGTGGATGACATTAAAAAGATACTCTTTTTTGCAGTAAAAGAGAAAAGTAGTGTTACAGTCAGAGCTGCAGGGACCTCCCTGGCCGGACAGGTTGTCGGCCCGGGTATCATTATGGATATCTCCAGATACATGAACAGGATCCTTGAGGTGAACGTTGAGGAGCGATGGGCCCGAGTGGAACCCGGGGTTATCCTCGATGAGTTTAACATGGCTCTGAAGGATTCAGGCCTCTTCTTCGGCCCTGAAACATCAACATCAAACAGGTGCAATATAGGAGGTATGGTCGGCAACAATGCATGCGGATCACACTCCCTTATTTACGGATCAACAAGAGATCACACAACAGAATTGAAATGTATCCTGAGCGACGGCAGCGAAGCCCTTTTCAGGCCAGTCGACAAACTGACCTTCACTGAGAAATGCAGTCAGGAAGATCTTGAAGGGAAGATATACAGGAATATCAGAGATATGCTCTCTGACCCCTGCAACAGCAAAGCCATAAGAGACGGGTATCCCGATCCGGCAATACCAAGACGAAATACAGGTTATGCTCTTGACCTTCTCCTTGATACCGGGATATTTAACGACAGCTCCACGAAAAAATTCAATCTGTGCAACCTGATTGCCGGATCTGAAGGCACCCTTGCTGTTATAACCGAGATCAGACTCAACCTGGTGCCTCTGCCCCCTGCGTGCAAAGCGCTGGTATGCGTCCATCTCAGGAAAAGAAATGATGCCTTCGGCGCAAACCTTGCAGCCCTTGAATTCAAACCCTCTGCCATAGAGATGATGGACGACAGGATACTGGAGCTTACAGAAAACAATCTAAGTCAGAGAAACAACAGGTTTTTCCTTGACGGAAAGCCTGGCGCAATTCTTATTGTCGAATTTTGCAGGGAAACCACGGCCGATCTTGAAAGAGTGATTGCAGATCTTATTAATTCTTTAAAGTCTTCAGGTTACGGGTTTTCATACCCTGTTGTGAAAGGTAAAGACATAAAAAGGGTGTGGGATCTCCGTAAGGCAGGACTCGGCATTCTGGGTAAGATGAAGGGTGATGCAAAACCGGTTTCACTTATTGAAGATACTGCCGTAAGGGTCGAAGACCTGCCCCGTTATATCGAAGAGTTTGAGGAATTGCTTTCCAGGTACGGCAAAGATGTTGTATATCACGCACATATAGGTACCGGGGAGTTGCACATCAGGCCTGTTCTCAACCTTAAGGAAAAGGAGGATGCTGAACTGTTCAGGAGACTTGGACATGAGACGGCCCTGCTGATAAGAAAATACAGGGGATCGATGAGCGGTGAACATGGAGACGGAAGACTGAGGGGTGAGTTTATTCCAATTATACTGGGTGAACATAACTATGAGCTTCTTAAATCATTAAAGCGAACCTGGGATCCGGATGGCATCCTGAATCCCGGAAAAATAACAGAGACTCCCGGGATGAATACATTTCTCAGGTATATGCCCGGGAAAAAGACCAAAGAAATAGACACCATATACGACTTCAGTGCCTCTGATGGTATAATAAGGGCGGCAGAACAATGCAACGGATCGGGGGATTGCCGCAAAACGGTCAAATCGGGCGGCACCATGTGCCCCAGCTTCATGGCTACAGGCGATGAGAAGAATACCACCCGTGCACGGGCGAATATTCTCCGGGAGTTTCTGAGCAAGGATGACTCTGACCCGTGGGATCACGAAGAGATATACGAGATACTTGATCTCTGCCTCAGCTGTAAAGGATGCAAATCCGAGTGCCCGTCGGGTGTTGATATCGCCAGGCTTAAATCAGAATTCCTTCAGCACTGGTACGACAAACATGGTGTGCCATTGAGAACAAAGCTGACAGCATACATCATAACATTTAACAGACTTGGATCATTTGCCCCTTCTGTCTATAATTTCTTTTTAAGGAACAGCCTTACATCTGCAATTATAAAGAATGTTGCAGGCTTTGCCGGAAAAAGATCCATACCTTTACTATACAGTACAACATTACGGAAGTGGGCGAAGCGTAACGCAGAACAACTTAGCCCTTCAGAACCTGCAGGCACGGTCGTCCTTTTTATCGATGAATTCACCGATTACAACGACACAGTAACGGGCATTAATGCAGTCAGGCTCCTTACCTCCCTTAATTACAGGGTAATTTTTCACGATCACGATATCAGTGCAAGGACCTTTATCTCCAGGGGCCTCATCAGGAAAGCAAGAAAAATAATAAGGAATAACATAAAAATACTTGCTGAGCTTATCTCCCATGATGTCCCACTTTTAGGGATAGAGCCTTCTGCCATCCTTGGATTCAGGGACGAATACCCTGAATTAGCAGGGAGCGATCTAAGGGAGAAGGCCGTAAGACTCTCAGCCGATTGCCTTATGATTGACGAGTTTATAGCCAGGGAATTCAGGGAGGGCAGGATAAGCCGCGACATGTTCACCAGAGAGAAGAAAAGCATTCTCCTGCATGCACACTGTCAGCAAAAATCCGTTGCATCGTCAGAGTGTACACTTGAAATGCTGTCGATACCTGAAGGATACAGGGTAACCGAGATACCTTCTGGTTGCTGCGGAATGGCCGGATCGTTCGGTTACGAAAAGGAGCATTTTGATCTTTCCAACAGTATAGGAGAACTTATACTCTTCCCTGAAATCAGGAACAGCAGGGCAGAAACCATTATTGCCGCTCCCGGTACAAGCTGCAGACATCATATAATGGACGGTACCGGCAGAATTGCCCATCATCCTGTCGACATCTTGTATCAGGCACTGAAGAACGGAAGATATGATCCCTGTCCGGCAGGCAGATCATCAGTTAAGTGACCGGTAGTATTCAGTAAAGATCTCATTAATAAGGGGCCTGTAGTAAAGCCAGAAGAATCTTCGTGTATCGTTGGGCTTATCGGAATACAGCAATCCCTTTAATTTATTAACACCCACAAATCTTGCTGTCCAAGACCATACCGGATTTGTGGCAAAATCTCCGGAGAAATAGAAGGTCCTCTGGCCGACAGGATCCATAACCACTGCCGGAAACTCATTGTCGAGCATGTTATTAAAGAGGAGTGTATCGCCCACAGTATTAGTCTCTATCCGGAATTTCGAAACAACTTCATTGTCGAGAGGCTCGATTATATCGAACCAGTTGCCGAATGCAACTGCTGGTGGCACCCCGTACCTTGTACAATACTCCTGATCGGTGACAATAACCGGCAGGGGATTGTTAAGATGTGTTCCTTCCTCGAGCACTATTATGCTCTTTTCTGTGAGAAGAACTATACCGGCTTTTTTGAAGGTCCAGGGCTGACTGTACTGTTTTCTGTACATGGCTGTCATCCATATCGGAAAATCCTTGTCGAGGCTGTCGAGTTTTGTGAAATATTTTCCCACCCAACCGGTGAAGCGTATCCCCAGCTTTTCCTGGGTCCTGTATGCCTCAAACTGGGCTGTGGGATAATCAAAGGTGTTATATTCCAGAATCACGAGCTTATTCTTCTCCTTCATCTCACTAAAAAGGATATAATCGTTATTGTTTAACCCCCCGTACAGCTTTCTGGATTTTCTGCTTTTGTTTATTCCAACGTAAAAATCATTGAAAAAGACCCCGTAAGTATCTGCTATATAGAGGACATCATTCTGCTCCGGAAGATCAATCATATCAGAAAGACGATATTCCCTTCTTGTGCTCCCTCTCTCTTTGAGCGGTCTTGTCGGGGAGAACCCGTAATAATCCTTCCTGAAGCTGTAACTGCTCTTCCTTTCCTTCTTTACAAACCTTTCATTGGTCAGGATCCATACCAGCGATTTATGCTTGATACGTTCGAGAGTGGGAACGGTCTTGTTAAGTATAATGATATCCAGTGGCATTTTCTCCTGAAAAGTCCAGCGGATCAGGTTAATTACCGGCAGAACCAATAACAGTGCCAGAATAACAATTACTATTAGCAGGGGTTTTTTCATAGCTGAATAAATATCTGCAAGAATTCAAATACTGTATACAATAACCTTGAATTGCAATAATTTATTATAAAAACTGTTAAAAGTATTAAATTATTTTTTCATAAAGGAAATAAATTCACTCCAAATTAGCAAAAATTTCTTGATGGCCGGCAATATATCAGTATCCGCAAGCGTGTTCTCTCCTCTTTTATCTTCACCCGCCTGAGAAAATCAGGAGCGCAAGTACAATAATTGACCTGTTCATTTATCACGTTCGTTTAGGCTGGTCAAATTTAGGATTATTGTTCTTAATTTTACCCAAACAAAAAAAAACAGCAATGCTGGCAAATCAACCTCTGGCAGAAAGGCTGCGGCCAAAAAACCTGGATGACTTCTGCGGACAGGACCATCTCGCCGGAAAAAACGCCGTTCTGAGGAAAGTAATTGAATCGGGCAATATCCCTTCCTTTATATTATGGGGACCTCCCGGAGTGGGCAAGACTACACTGGCAACTATAATAGCCAATACTCTTAAAAGGCCATTTTTCCATCTGAGTGCCGTACATTCCGGGGTCAAAGACGTGAGAGAAACCATTGAAAAAGCAAAAAAACAGCAGTTTTTCAATCAACCAAATCCCATATTGTTTATCGATGAGATACATCGTTTTAACAAATCACAACAGGATTCTCTGTTAAGCGCTGTTGAACAGGGGATAATAACACTGATAGGTGCGACGACTGAAAACCCATCCTTCGAGGTTATCGCTCCTCTCCTCTCCCGCTGCCAGGTTTATATTATGAAACCGCTCGGGGAAGAGGATCTGAAGGGTTTGCTTAAAAGGGCACTTGTGAGAGATATCTATCTGGCCAGATATGAAATTGAAATAACCGGGTATGAAGCTTTCCTGCGTATTTCCGGCGGCGATGCCAGAAAACTTTATAATGCGCTTGAGCTGGTGGTCTCATCGGAGGCAGATGAGAACTCTTCACAGAAGATCGAGATTGACAACGAAAAGGTTCTTAAACATGTACAGAAAAACCTGGCTCTCTACGACAAGAATGGGGAACAACATTATGATATTATTTCCGCATTTATCAAATCTCTCAGGGGAAGTGATCCCAATGCAGCTGTTTACTGGCTGGCAAGAATGGTTGAAGGCGGAGAGGATCCTAAGTTCATAGCCCGCAGGATGCTTATACTGGCCGCTGAGGATATAGGGCTGGCAAATCCGAATGCTCTGCTCATCGCCCAGGCCTGTTTTGATTCAGTAAATGTCATAGGATGGCCCGAATCAAGAATAATACTTTCAGAAACAGCTATATATCTGGCAACATCACCAAAAAGCAATACTGCCTACCTTGCGATTGAGAACGCCATCGAAACTGTTCAGAGAACCGGGGATGTACCTGTACCTCTCAATATCAGGAACGCCCCCACCAGTCTGATGAAGAACCTTGGATATGGCAGGGATTACAGGTATGCACACAGCTATGAAGGCAACTTCGTTCCTGATAATTTCCTTCCTGAAGAGATCTCCGGAACCATTTTTTACGAACCTGGTACAAATCCGAGAGAGGAAGAGGTAAGAAAAAGGCTTGAAGTAATATGGAAGCAGTTTTATAAATATAAAAGGTAACCCTGAACAATGTACCGTTTTTTATTTAATTTTACCATCCAATGACTGTAAAGGGAATAAATATCCCCGGACTGGCATTCCGGGATAATGGCAATTTCCTCCTTATAGCCGGCCCGTGTGTGGTAGAAGGCAGGGATGTGGTTTTTAAGACAGCTGAAAAGATATGCCGGCTGACGGAGAAGCTTAAAATACCTTTTGTGTTCAAATCATCATACCGTAAGGCAAACCGTTCCCGGGGCGACTCATTCTCCGGTATCGGAGATGAAAAAGCCCTGGAGATACTTGCAGAAGTAAGGCAGAGGTTCGGCGTTCCCGTATTAACCGACATACATAGCCCCGGGGAGGCCATCCTTGCAGCCCGATATGCGGATGTTCTGCAGATACCGGCATTCCTTTGCAGACAATCAGACCTCCTGGTGGCTGCTGCAAAAACAGAAAAATGGATCAATATCAAAAAAGGCCAGTTTCTCTCAGGATCCTCAATGAGGCATGCTGTCGAAAAAGTAGCAAAATCAGGTAATGACAGGATCATGCTGACTGAACGGGGAAACATGTTCGGATATCAGGATCTTGTGGTTGATTTTCGCAACATACCGGCCATGCAGAAAACAGGAGTGCCGGTAATAGTGGATATAACCCATTCTCTGCAAAAGCCAAACCAGGAGACAGGTGTCTCAGGCGGTGAGCCTGAACTTATTGAGACTCTGGGAAGGGCTGCAATAAGTGTCGGGGCTGATGGCATTTTCCTCGAGACACACCCGGACCCTGCATCAGCTCTCTCCGACGGAGCTAATATGCTGAAGCTGGATGATCTCGGGAAGCTGCTTGAAAGACTTACGGCACTAAGAAAGACTTTGAATCTGTTTTAATAATATTATAATTAACTTCCGTTTAAACAAACTATTAAAAATCTACTGTATGAAAAAGCTATTTCTTGTAATGGCAGGACTGCTGGCAGCCGTCGTCATTAATGCACAAACAATTGAGGAAATTATAAAGAAGTATTCCGATGCAAACGGGCTCGACAAACTTAAGAACGTCAGCACTATAAAAATAACAGGGAAGATGTCGTCGATGGGGATGGAGATGCCACTCGAAGTATACATGAAAAATCCTGACAAGATCAAGATGGTTTACAGCTTCAGCGGCCAGAACATGATAACTGTTTTCGACGGGGAAAAAGGTTATATGGTTAATCCCATGACGGGTTCATCCCAACCGGTGGCGCTCACACCCGAGCAGACCAGACAGATACAGGAGAACAACACATTCAGAAATCAGCTTCTCGATTATCTGGACAAGGGCAAGCTTACCCTTGAGGGGGAAGAGTCAGTAGCCGGCAAGCCTGCCTTCAAGCTGAGGGCCATTGTAGAAGGAGCAGGACCTGTTTATATGTTTATCGATAAAGGCTCGTATTTACTTGTCAAATCGTCCGCCACAGTAGAACAGATGGGTACCAAAATGAATGTGGAGACCTTTATGACCGATTATAGCAGCCACGATGGTATCTTCATGCCAAAAAAGACTACCACCACTGCCAATGGAATGGAAGCGGCTGTCATCACATACGATAAGATAGAGCTGAACCTGCCCATTGAAGATTCAGTATTCGCAGTTAAGTAAAAAAAGGATAGTGATAAAACGAGCAGGGACACTTTATAGGTGTCCCTGCGTTATGCAGCCGGCCTGTAAGCCGGATTCTGTTCCGGATTTGTTTTCTGCGAAAGAAGTTAAATCCGGTTTCCATCATTTCTCTGGTCACGATATCACTACCGTGATCGTGCGACCTACCCCCCGGCACCGGACGAGCAGCCCTCAAAGCCGGTATACATGGTCTCGCAACCCATAAGGTGTACGGCATCCTGTGTTACCACCGGAACCGGTGAGCCCTTACCTCACCTTTTCACCCTTATCCCGGCATGTCATGCCGGGACGGTTATTTTCTGTTACACTTCTATACCCTCACGGATATCTTCCTGTTAGGAAGTATGGTGCTCTCTGTTGTCCGGACTTTCCTTTCCGTAAACCCGTGCATAACGGGAACGGAACGATGGAACGGCCGGCTGCACTGCAAAGGTAACAAATAAACCACAATACGGAAAATTGGTTATTTTTGCGCTGCAGGAAAAATGAAGAATTTAACAGATATTGCTGAGAGTATCAGGATGGAAGATTATGACTATTGCCTTCCGGAACGGGCAATTGCTCAATTTCCTGTTGAAAAGAGAGATACATCACGCCTGATAATCCTCAGAGGGGAAAAAGCTGAAGAGGATACTTTCATAAACATTGACAATTACATTCCTTCCGATTCACTGATGGTGTTCAACAATACAAGAGTTATCAGGGCACGTATTCTCTTTCAGAAAGATAGCGGACCCGTTATCGAGATATTCTGCATCGAACCATTAAAACCATCTGATTATCAGTTGTCTTTCGCCTCGGCATCGGGAGTGGAATGGAAATGCATTGTCGGCAACCTGAGAAGATGGAAGAGCGGAAGTATCAGCAAAAGGATCATACTGATTGGAATCCCGATCACTATCACAGCTGAAAAAACAGGTCCTCCCGGAGAAACAATGAACATAAGATTCTCCTGGGAACCTCCGCATCTCACTTTCGGTGAGGTGATTGAAAAGGCCGGGCGCACACCTTTGCCTCCCTACATAAAGAGAGATGACAATCATAATGACGCTCTCAGGTACCAGACACTAATTTCGAAGTATAACGGTTCTGTTGCAGCACCTACAGCCGGACTTCATTTTTCAGAAAGCCTTCTCGAAAAGATCAGGGAAAAGGGAATAACCATGTCCGAAGTGACCCTGCATATAGGAGCCGGAACATTTAAACCGGTTAAAACCCACCGCATTACTGAACATTCAATGCACACCGAACATTTCATGGTGTGCCGGAAAACAATTGAAATGATTCCTGCATACTATAACAGAATTATTGCCGTCGGCACCACATCCGTCAGGACACTTGAGACTCTTTACTGGCTCGGAGTGAAGGCCCTGTCGAGGAGAGAACCTGATAACGATGAAATGCTTTCACTTGAACAATGGGAAGAATACACGCTTGATGATAAAGTAACTGTAATCGAATCATTTGAAGCTTTGCTGGGAATAATGGATAAGAAGAAATTGGATTATCTGCGTGCCAAAACAAGTATAATGATTGTCCCGGGTTATGACTTCAGGATCGTCAATGGACTTATCACCAACTTCCACCAACCCAGGAGCACCCTGCTACTCCTTGTGGCAGCCTTTATCGGCCCCGGGTGGAGAGATGTTTACAATTATGCACTGAACAAAAATTTCAGATTTTTAAGTTATGGAGACAGTTCATTATTCTTCAGGTGAATATTAATTTTTTGTTTAAATTTGTAGTTAAAAGATATATTTGTTTTTTTTTGAGCCTGTACCTTTTTTTTTGTTTATTTGGCGTTTTTAATCCAATATGAAAACTGAAAGAGTGATAAAGCAGATGGGGGCCATTTTCGGGGTATTTATGGTATTTTTCTACTTCGGAGTCGGAATTTATCTCATCTTCTTCTTTGAAATGTCAACACTGGATAAGACCATTCTTGTTTTACTGGGTTCGGCATTCTTATTGTACGGTATTTACAGAGCCTACAGAAGCTATGCAAAAATCAAGGAAGCTTTCTTTTCAGGTGACACAGAAGAAGATTAGACCAATTTTTTGGACACTTTGGTCAAAATCGTTATTGTCAGACAATGCATAAGATATGGCTGGCACGCACTTTGCAGTTACTTTAAAGGCAACTGATAGTTTTGATTGAAGAAAAGAATATGACCAAAGAGGCAGAAATACAAAAATTTATTAATATTGCGATTCGTAATTTTTTGTCAGCAACTGACAATATGATAAGCTATTTAAGGAATTTTAACTGTCGCCCGTATCTTTCAGGTCTGCTTTTAGCAGCACCATTGTTGCTTTATTCTTGTCTTGGAGGAGGCGGATCACAGTTCAGGGAGTCTCCCACAAGCGGTAATATAAGGATCGTTGCCGACGAGTCTTTTCAACCGATAATTGATGATGAGATATATATTTTCACCAACACTTATAATAACGCAAAGATTGAACCTGTCTATTTGCCTGAAGTTGACGTAATCAACTATTTCATGAATGACTCCGTAAAGGTAATGGTCACAAGCAAAAAACTTACCGAGAGTCAGATCAAGTATCTCCGGGACACACTCGTGGTTGCCCGTACGACAACATTTGCGTATGACGGGCTGGCACTGATCACAAACAAAGACAACAATGATACCCTGTTGAGGTATGAAACAGTAATTGACATCTTCAGAGGTAATATTACTAGCTGGAAAGAGGTAAATCCAAAATCAGGATCCGGAAGAATTAATGTTATTTTTGACAACACCAAATCGGGTAATATCAGATATTTCAAAGAAGTATTTGAGATTGAGGGTGCCCTTGGGGATAATTTTTTTGCCGTGAACAATAATCCGGAAGTGGTTGATTATGTATCAAGAAATCCTGATGCACTGGGTGTTATCAGTGTAAACTGGATCAGTGACAGGTATGACTCCCTGAGCAATAGTTTTACAGAGAAAGTTAACATTGTTGCGGTCTCAAAAAAATATTTCAACGACGGGACCTATTACAGACCTTATCAGGCATCGATTTATGAGAGATCTTATCCTTTTGTCAGAGAGGTTTACATGATTTCGCGCGAGACTTTCAGCGGACTTGGTTCAGGATTCATACAGTGGGCAACCGCCGAGCAGGGACAACGGATCGTCCTTAAATCGGGGCTCGTTCCCGCCACTATGCCGGTAAGACTTGTACAGATCAGAAAATAGTTGATAATTTGAATAATGAATTTATTTTTGCAGTGTAAATAAAAAAGTATAATAAATCAGAAAAGGAAAATTAGTATTAACTGGTGATATAATTAAGAATAAAGCTATGAAACGTTCAACTTTAAGACCGATAATTCTTCTGTCTGTTCTTTTTTCAGTTCTGCTGGCAGGCAATATAAAGGCCCAGAATGATCTGCAGAATGCGATAAACCTTACCAAGGGTGAGCAGTACGACAGAGCCCGGACAATTCTCCGGGAATTGATTGCGAAAGAGCCTTCAAATGCAAAATATCATTTCTACCTGGGCGAGAACTATATGCTGGATTACTTCGCAGATACGATTTCAAACTCGCTTACCGTTGCAACAAAAGAGGCAGGGACAATTTACCAGGATGGTGTGGACGCGAATCCCAATGAACCCCTGAATTATGTCGGGCTGGCCAAAGTTGCATTTTATCTTGATGATCATAAGACAGCTGATGAGATGAGGGCAAAGGCAAAGAGTTTCCTGCTCCCTTATAAAAATATAAGGAGAATAAGCCCTCCTGCGCAGGAGTATGCATTCATTCTGGCAAAACTTGCAGAATCCTACATCAAGTTCAACAGTGTTGACACTTCTCTTGCACTTCCGCTTATAAGGCAGGCTCTGACAATTGATAACAAGAATGCAGAGATATACCTGATTGCAGGCGACATCTACATGCTGATAAACGACGGATCCAATGCCATTAAGAATTATAACAATGCACAGTATTACGATCCCAACTCCCCAACCGCCAATATGAAAATAGGATTCGTATATGTAAGGGGACGTATTTTTCAGCAGGCAATTCCATACTTTGAGGAAGCTATCAGTCTCGATCAGAATTATGCTCCGGCCTACCGTGAGCTTGGCCAGCTTTACATGAGAACCGGAAGACTCGAACAATCGAAGGAGAATTACAGGAAATATCTTGATCTTACCGCCGGTAACATCCCCGCAAAGATCCTTTACGTGAACTCTCTCTTCTATTCCAATGATTATGATGAGGTCATAAAGACTGTTGAAGAGATCCTGGCGGTGGATCAGTCCAGAACCTATATGAACAGGATAGCAGGATACTCATCATTTGACAAGAAAAATCCCGACTACGATCAGGCGCTTAATTATATGGAGAAACTTTTTGCAACGGTGGCACCGGAGAGGATAATTAAGAAAGACTACCAGTACATGGCCCGTATTCTTCTGGCAAAGAACCAGGGCTATCCAAAGCTTGTTGATTCTTACAACGCCCTGAAACCTCAGCTGGAGAGGGAAAAGACAAGACTCTCGGTGGCAACCACAGCTGCGGAGAGAACCCGAATAAAAACCTCTGTTGATGGTCTGACGAAAAGAATGGAGGATCTGAAGAGTCAGATTAATAAAGCTGATGTTGAGATCGACAGGGCATTCAGGGAATATGAAAAACTTCTCGAATTTAACCCTGAAGACAGAGCTGTCCTGAACGAGATTGCAGTCAACTATTATACCTACAGAAGATATGAGGGTGCCGCCAGAACCTGGGGCAGGATGATAAGCCTGGGAAGGGATGATGTGGAAGACTATATGAGAGTAGGAAGAGCATATTACAATGCAGAGAGATATCAAAGCGCCGATTCTATTTTCAATATTGCCCTGCAAAAATCGCCCGATCACATTGAGGCTTATGTTTATATAGCCAGAACATATTCCAGAATGGATCCGGACTCAAAGCGCGGACTGGCAAGACCCAAGTTTGAGATGCTGCTCGAAAAGGCAGGCGTCGATTCACTAAAGAACTCTGCGCAAATGATGGAGGCCTTTAACTACCTCGGGTATTATCACAGCATGAATAATAATCCGAACAAGGCAAAGGAATACTACAACCGCATGATCAATCTTGATCCGGACAACCGCGACAACAAGATCAGGGGTTATATTGGACTGGCCAGTGTAGAGACCGAACAGGCAAGGAATGAACAGACCCTCGAGGGGAAGGTGGCAATACTAAACAGGGCAATTGATGCCTACAACAGAATTATTGCACTCGATCCTGCAAACGCCTCTGTCAAGAACATGCTCAAATCGATACAGGATTATCAGGCCAGTATAAAGAAAGGTATCAACCCTAATGAAATCAAGGGCGTAATAAGTGATTCTGCAGGACAGCCTCTTGCCTATGCATCTATCAGGGTAAAAGATACTGCTGTCGAGAATCTTGCAAATTCCAGGGGTGAGTACAAGTTTGAGATCCCGCAAGGTTCTGAAGTACTTATCATAAGTGCCGAAGGGTTTGTGGCAAAAGAGATACCTATCACAGCCGCAAGGACTTACAATGTCAGGCTCGAGAAACAATGATCTGTCTGAGACAAATAAATCCTGCATTTTTTTGGAAATAAATAATTGATACTATATATTTGCGAATCGAAAAAAATCTTAAACCTAAACAAATCGAAAAATGAGTAAAAAAGGAAGTTCTTTCAAAGATGCGTTGCAGAGCATATTTGCAACAAGTGCTATTTTAATAGCTTTTATTGCTGCGGTTCTATTGTTTACGAAAGTAATGGGTAACCCTGTTAACTTCGAAGGTGGAAACCCGCAGGGACATGCTCTTCAGGGTAATTATCTCGGAATCGTTTATAAAGGAGGATTTGTTGTTCCTATCCTGATGACTCTTGTCATGGTTATTATTATTTTCGCGATAGAGAGATGGATCACCCTGGGAAGGGCAAAAGGTAAAGGAAGGCTCAACCAGTTTGTTCGCCAGCTTCAGTCTCTCCTCTCACAGGATAAGATTGAAGAGGCTATCGAAGCATGTGACAAGCAGAGAGGTTCGCTTGCCAATGTAATGAAAGCCGGCCTGGCCCGTTACCGCGACCTGCAGAAGGACCCGGACCTTGAAAAGGACCAGAAGATCCTGTCGATTCAGAAAGCCTACGAAGAGGCAACAGCACTGGAACTGCCGATGCTCAGCAGGAACATGGTTATCTTCAGTACACTTGCTCCCTTCTCCGTTCTTGTTGGTCTTATCGGTACTGTTCTTGGTATGATCCGTGCTTTCGCCGCTCTTGCACAGGCAGGTGCTCCTGACGCTCTTGCTCTCTCGCAGGGTATATCCGAGGCACTAATCAACACAGCCTTCGGTATCACGGGAGGTGCACTTTCAATTCTTGCTTTTGCATACTTCTCAACAAAAATTGACGCTTACACATTCAAAATTGATGAGGCAGGATTCAGCCTGACCCAGACATTTGCAGAGTCTCTGAAGAAGTAAATCCTTTGGTTCAAAATCTATAAAAAAAGTTGAAATGCCAAAGATTAAAATAACAACGAAGCCGCCCCATGTCGACATGACGCCAATGGTTGACCTGTTCGCCGTTGTGTTGATATTCCTTATGCTTACGACCACCTTCAGAATTACAGAACCCGGCCAGGTTGATACTCCTTATTCAGTATCGGAAAGCCCCATCCTCGACTTTAACATCATGACTGTTGTCATTTCAAACGACGGAAGAGTCTTTTTCAATGTGGATAACGGTCCGGATACAATCCTGAAATTCAGGCAGAAAATACTTGCTGAAATGGGAGGAAGGTACGGTATTGAATTCACTCAGCAGGAGTTGACTAAATTCGGGAATTATCCGGCTTCGATAGGTGTGCCGATAGAACGCATGAAGGAATTCCTTGCAATTGATGAACCTTTAGAAAAAGCTGCTTTCCAGACGGGAATCCCTGTTGATTCTCTCGACAACCAGCTTGGTATGTGGGTTCTTTATGCACGACAGGTGAACCCTGCTGTTAATGCAAGTATCAAGGGAGATGCCAACGTAGAATTCCCTGTTGTTAAGAGGGTACTGGATATCCTGCAGGACAGAAACGTGAACAGGTTTAACCTGATTACCAGTCTTAGGTCCGCTGATGTTAAACTAGACGAAATACCTGAATAATATGGCAGAAGTAGCTGAACAAGATACTGGGAAAAAAGATGGTAAGGATAGGAAAAAAGTAAAGCATCCTCCTCACATCGATATGACACCAATGGTTGACCTTATGTGTCTGCTTATTGTATTCTTTATGCTTACAGCAGCTTTCACAAAGGCTAAGATTATGGAAATCAACCTTCCTGAGAAAATAAGGGACCCCAATGTGGAACCCCCTAAAATCCCGGGAAGCCGTACACTCAATATTATTCTGGGACCGGATGACCGTGTTTTCTGGTATCCCGGTATGGTCAGAGAAGAAGATTACTCCAATCCGCCACCTTTAAATGAAACAACCTATGGTGCTGACGGAATACGTCGTCTGCTGGTTGAAAGAAACCGGACACTTTTCAAAAGGATAGATGACTTTCAAAACGATGTCATTGCGGGCAGGATCAACCTGCCGAGAGACTCTATTGAAAGTGAGATCAGAAAATTGAAAAGAGATGACGACACGGGACCTATTGTTCTCATAAAGGCCTACAAAACATCCAATTATGGAAATTTTGTAGAGATACTCGACGAAATGAACATCGTTGGTGTAGCCCGTTATTCATTCGTGGATCTGATATGGTATGAGACGTTTATGGTTGAGAGACACCTTGGGATCGCAACTACTACAGCTTCAACCGGTAATTAACCCGTAACTTTTACAATTATGGCAAAAGAAAAAATAGATGCTCCAACTTTTCTTGAGATAGTCTTCGAAAAAAGAAATAAAGCTTATGGAGCTTATGTTCTGCGCAAAAAATATGCGCGAACCATGATTCTTGCAATGATTATCGGAGTAGTGGGTTTCTCAGCCGGGGTTATCACGCCTTACCTGAATGCCAAAGCCATGGAAGGCAGGTCTGCCAGGGAAGAGTATGTGGTAGAGATCCAGATGGAGAACCTCGATCAGCCTGCAGACGCAGTAGCGCCTCCTCCTCCCCCGCCACCACCACCTGCTGAAGATGCAGTACAGCAGACCAGATATGTTCCGCCTGTGGTGGTCGACACAGTTAAGCCTGAAGATGTCAGGCAGCTCATGACAGCTGACGATGCAAGAGTTGAAATTGTCGACGCTGACGTTACAGAAGAAATCACTGTAATAGAAGTAATGGAAGAGGTTCAGGAAGAAGAACCTGAGCCCGAACCTTTCATTGTTGTGGAAGAAATGCCAATGTTCCCGGGTGGCGAAACGGAGCTTCTCAGATATATTTCTGACAACACAGTATATCCTGAGGTCGCAAAGGAGAACAACATACAGGGCAGGGTAATCGTACGATTCTGCGTTACTTCCAAAGGCTCCGTCGACCAGATAAGCGTTCTGAAAGGCGTTGACCCCGAGCTTGACAAGGAAGCCATGAGAGTTGTGTCAACACTGCCTCCGTTCAGACCAGGGAAACAGGGTGGGAAACCCGTTCCGGTCTGGTACATGGTACCAATAACTTTTACACTTAAGTAGAGTTTTGTTTAGTCATTATAAGAAAAGCGCCGGATCGCACGATCCGGCGCTTTCTATTTTGCAATGTTACTTATTTCCTCTTTTCAAGCTCCGTCCTGATAAGTTCGGTGAAATTCTCAATATCCTCCTCCGTCGTATCCCAGCTGGTCATCAGCCTGTACTCGGAAATATTCTCATTCCACTTATAGAAAAAATAGCTCTCTGATACTCTATCTGCCACATCAGACGGAATTATTACGAAAACCCCGTTTGCCTGAACCTTCTGAGTAATTGTCAACCGGCATTTAACGCTAATCTTTCCGGCCAGTATGGCAGCCATCCTGTTGGAGTGTGCAGCAAGCTCCTTCCACAGATCATTCCTGAAATAGGCAATGAACTGTGCGGATATGAACCGCATCTTGGAAGCAAGCTGCATTCCCTGCTTCCTGATATATTTGAAATCATCAGAAAGACCCTCCTTCAGAAAGCATACAGCCTCCCCAAACATCATACCGTTCTTCGTGCCACCAAATGAGAGAATATCTACCCCTGCATCGGTAGTAAAAGCCCTGAAGGGCATACCAAGCGACGAGGCCGCATTTGAGATCCTTGCTCCGTCCATGTGTAACAACATACCCCTGGAATGAACGCAATCAGCAATGTTCCTTATCTCTTCAGGAGTATAAATGGTGCCCATCTCCGTTGCCTGGGTTATTGAAACAACCTTTGGTTGTGAATGATGCTCAAACCCGAAGCCGTGAAGATGCTTATCAAGCATGTCTGTCATAATCTTCCCGTCGGGGGTATCGACTGTAAGAACCTTGCAGCCTGTAAATTTTTCAGGCGCTCCGCATTCATCCTGCTCGATATGTGCCGTATAGGCAGTTATAACTGAATTCCAGCTATGTGTGGCCGCACTCAGACCCAATACATTGGCTGCTGTACCGGTAAATACAAAAAATGTTTCGGTAGCCTCACCAAAATGATCCCTGAACAGCTGCCTGGCTTCTTCAGTGTAAATATCCGCACCATAAGCCACTGCATGACCTCTGTTTACCGAAACAAGCTCATTCAGAATCTCAGGGTGAACCCCTGCATTATTATCGCTGGCAAATCCTCTTTTTACAGGTGCTTTCCCTTGTTCCATCTAACGTATCTTTGATCCCTTAACAGCAAAAAAGGTGATGTACGCATAATAAACAAAGAGACAGGATATGGCAACAACCAGACCTATACCCTTCTGAATACCACCCATCATAATCGGCAGAAGTGCCGCCCCGATAACGGAAGTGGCTATTACCCCTGAACCAACCTTTGAATGGGCCCCAAGGTCTTCAAGAGCAAGGTTGTAGATGCAGGGCCACATAATTGAGTGCATAAGTCCCGTTCCAAGGAAAAGGATCAGACCCAGCCAGCTCATCCCCATTCCTCCAAGCACCAGCGAAAGGAGAAGCATAACGGCTCCAACCACCGCATTGAAACTTAAAATCCTGGTAGCAGTATATTTACGCAGGATAAAGATACCTGCTACACGTCCCACCATCAGTCCGGCCCAGTAGTAAGCAAGCATTTTAGTCCGCATCTCGCCGTCAAAATCAAATCCCAGTTTCGCCGAATAATCAGCAAAAAAACTCGGGATCCCTATTTCGACTCCCATATAAAAGAATATTGCCAGCGAACCAAGCCACATATGCGGGTATTTAAAAGCACTCGTTTTGATCTTTTTTGCCACCTCTTCAACCGTCTGAGGCTCCTTGATCTCCGGAAGGCGAAGGAAGAACATTATGATCACGATCACCAGAGTGACAATACCTATTCCTGCGAAAGGGCCCTGTACTGATTTCGGATCAGCTCCTCCACCTGTGTTGGCTGATACTATCAGCATCGACACAAAAAGAGGCGCTATGACAGTTGCAACCGAGTTAAGTGCATTGGTGAGTGTAAGTCTGCTGGCAGCAGTCTCAGAACTCCCCAGTGCATTCACATAAGGATTTGCTGCTACCTGCAGTATAACAATTCCGATTGCAAATACGCTTATGGCGCTTAGAAAACCATAATATCCCAGGGCAACCCCGGGAATACACAGGAAAAAACCAAGGCTTATGAGTCCCAGGGAGGTTATGATACCGTTTTTGTAACCGATCCTGTTCAGCAGATACCCTACAGGTATAGAGAAAATGTAGGCTCCGTAAAAAAAGGTGTTCGGCAGCTGCTTCTCAACTTCATTAAGACTAAAGGCATCCTTCAGGTAATTAATAAGCGA
The DNA here is from genome assembly GCA_964633195.1 of uncultured Rikenellaceae bacterium. Lineage (GTDB taxonomy): Bacteria > Bacteroidota > Bacteroidia > Bacteroidales > VadinHA17 > LD21. Next base: position 66,191 of record CAZWFL010000011.1, read on the forward strand.
ATTATTCATGGTTGTGATAAAGCCAATCAGAAAAAAAAGCGAGGCCATCACGATCAGAGGAAACAGATAATTGTTCTTTTTGCTTTCCATTTCAGTAGTTTTAGTTATTTAGAAATAGTGGTTAAATGTTTTATTCACTTACTGGTTATTCTGAGGTAATAAATCAGGAAAATTCTCCTTCACTCAGAATCACCTACATTGTTCTGAATTTATAAATACAGCTGTGTTCATATTTTTCCCCCGGATCCAGTATCACTGAAGGGAAATGAGGTTTGTTAACCGCATCGGGGAAATGTTGTGTTTCAAGACAGAGTGCCCACCTTCTCCCATATTTCTTACCACCCTTCCCTGGCTCATTATCTATCCAGTTAGCAGTATATAACTGAACTCCCGGCTGAGTTGTATATACCTCCATCACCCTTCCTGAAACGGGATCATAAGCGGTAGCTGCAAATCCCTCATTACCGGTCCTGTGATTAAGGACCCAGTTCTGGTCGTATCCGGCACCATACCTCAACTGTTCATCATCTCCGTCAATAGAGGCCCCAATCTTTTTTAATTCAGTGAAATCCATCGGCGTTTCTTTTACGCTCCGTATTTCACCTGTTGGCACAGAGGTATCGTCGGTGGGTGTAAAGAAAGCAGCATTGATCATCAATTCGTGGTCATAAACGCTACCTGATCCCTCGCCCGACAGATTGAAGTAGGAATGGCTGGCAAGGTTAACAACAGTTTTTTTATCCGTTACAGCCAGATAATCGAGTCGCAGACCATTATCCTCAGTAAGGGTATACTTAACATTAACTTTCAGGTTCCCGGGGTAGCCCTCTTCCCCGTCGGGTGACAGGTATTCAAGCAGCAGTTCCGAAGCTGATGAGCTCACTATATCCCATACAACTTTATCAAACCCCCTTACTCCTCCATGAAGATGATTGGGGCCGTTGTTAACGGCAAGAGTGTACTCTTTGTCACCGAGGCTGAATTTTCCCTTTGCTATGCGATTGGCACATCTCCCGCAAATAGCACCCATGTAGGGACCATTACCATTAATGTAATCATAAATAGTATCATAGCCTTGCACGACATCAGCAAGAGTTCCAATACGGTCAGGAACGAAAATGCTTACTATTATTGCGCCGTAATTGGTAACCTGGGCAACCATCCCGTTTTTATTCCTGAGAGTAACAAGTCTTACCTGCTTGCCGTTATGCATCGTGTTGAATGATTCTTCACTAATAAGCTGCATAGAAGTATATTAATTAGGTTTAATGAAATATTGTTACAGGTGACTAAAGATCTACCCTTCCGGCTCCCTGTGGCCTTATGAAGAGATCATGGCATGAGCCTCTTCCGAAAAGATGCTCCAGGGTACTTACGTATTTATCAAGCAGGTTATGAGGAACAAATGCCTGGATTGTGCCGGCAAAACCTCCGCCATGCACCCGCCATGCACCTTCTCCTTTAAGAATAAGATCACTTAATGCAAGGGCAAGCGATACATTCTGTTCCCTTATATTACTGACAGGATAGATATTCTGGTTATACATATAGGAACTGTAGCCGGATTCAACAACCATCCTCAGAAATGACTTGAAATCATTTCTTTCGAGGGCTTCCACCTGATCAACAACTCTCTGATTATCAAGCTGAAAATGAATAGCACGAAGGATCGCTCTGTCTCCTGTCTTTTCACGTATCCGCGGGGCAATCCCGAGCACCTGTTCCAGGGTTACTTCACGCAGTACTTTAGCGCCCAGTTCAGCTGCAACAGCTTTCATTTCGGCTGGCAGGGAAGCATATTCATCGTTAAGGTCGGCATGACTGCCGCCGGTATCGGTAATAACCAGGGAAAATCCTGTTTTTACAAAGTCGAAATTCACTTTTTTGACCACCGGTTTCGAGGGATCTTTAAAATCTATTGTGATCAGGCCGCCCATTGCACAGGCTGTCTGGTCCATCAAACCGCACGGTTTGCCAAAATAATTGTTTTCAGAATATTGACCGATTTTTGCATTTTCTATCGGATCAAGAGTACCTCCGTTGAAGAAATGGCTTATTACAGCACCCACAAGTACCTCGAAAGAAGCTGAAGAGCTCAATCCCGAGCCTTTAGGCACCCCCCCGTCAATACATGCATCAAATCCGCCCAGGGTATAACCCAGTTCGCTCAAACGGGAACAGATACCTCTTACCAGCGCCGCTGATGTGAAGCGTTCGTCTTCAACAGGTTTGAGAGAAGAGAGATCAACTTCAAATTCAGGGTAATCTTCTGACCAGATCCTTATCACATTACTGTTATTCTTGCCTGCAACACCCACAATATCGAGATTTACGGCACCTGCAAGCACACGGCCGTAATTGTGGTCAGTATGGTTACCTCCTATTTCAGTTCGCCCCGGAGAACTGAAAAAATGAGGTTCGCTCCCCCCGAATTCTTCGGCAAACCTGTTGAGCAGATCAATATACCTTTTTGCATTCCTTTTCAATTCAGCCGGATCGGTGCCATACAATTCACGGAATACCCTGTTATCACCATCATTGATCCTGAGAATAAGATTTTCTGCTTTTGTCATGGATATTTGATTTTGAATAAAATGAATGATTGTAAATATAATAATTGTGGAGAAATTATGACTGAGGCTGTCCCAAAGTTAAAATTCGAGACAGCCTCCAGTCAGAAATAAATATATATCAGATCCTTAATCGTGTTTACTTCCAACCAGGGCAAAGAACACAATATAGAGATAACATATAATTGGCAGAATAAATGAGAATCTGACACCCATGCCGTCTGCAATAAGTCCCATCAGAACAGGAATTACTGCCCCGCCGACTATCAGAGTATTAATAAGGCCTGAAGCCATACTAAGCTCACCCTTGTCGAGACCATCAACACCAAGTGCAAAAATATTGGGGAACATTATTGAGTTGAAGAACCCTATTGATAGTCCGAGCCAAAGAATAATGGGGCCGTTAGCCAGCATAACTACCAGAAGGAGAATTGCAGCTATTATTCCGAATACAGCCAGAGATCTGCTTGCATTACCTTTACCGAGCTGCATAGCGAGATAGTTCACCAGAGCAATTCCACCGAAAATCAGCCCGTCGGTAGGTTGCTGCCTTACAAACCATCCCACAAAAACTGCAAGTATCAGAACCATTAACAGATAGAGGTATCTTCTTGATGATGCAACCCCGGACAACATAAAGGAACCGAAAAACCGGCCGACCATTGCACCACCCCAGTAGAGTGCTATCATCATTGCAGCATCGTTGCGTGCCATATTCAGAGCCTCCTGGAAATATCGCTGGAGCATGGCGGCAGAACCGACCTCTGCACCAACATAACAGAAAATACCCACTGCACCCATTATCACGTGAGGATATTTCCACACACTCTTCTTCTCAACACCCTTTGTCGGTATTTCCGGCAATTTGAGGAGATAAACGGCAACTGCTATCACTATCACTATAACTGCTATCACCAGAAAGGGAACAGGAACGGATTCTGCAGCCTCGGCAGCGCTGAGAGCAGAGTCTACTGAGACCTTAAATACAAATACCCCTGCAATTATAGGAGCGATGTAAGTCGCGATTGAGTTCATGGCCTGCGTCAGATTCAGTCTGCCGGATGCAGTCTCCGACGGACCCAGTGCCGTAACGTAAGGATTGGCAGCAACCTGAAGAAATACAACACCACCAGCCATTACGAAAATGGCAAACAGGAAAAATGGATAGGAAATTGCTTTGGCTGCCGGAAAAAACAGGAAGCTTCCGAGGCCAACCAGTAAAAGGCCGAGTATCACACCCATCTTATACCCTATCCTCTTAATTATTCCTCCTGCTGTAAAGGACAAGACAAAATAAGTGAAGAAAAAGGCTCCGTTAACCAGCTGTGCCTGGAAGTTTGACAGCTCAAAGACTGCCTTGAACTTGTCAGCCAGCGTAATATTAAAGGTTGTAACGAACCCAAACAGGAAGAATATCATTCCCATAAAGGCCATACCGATTGCTTGAGTATTTTTCTGCTCTGTCATCGTTTAGTTTTTTAGGTTATACAAATTAATTCAAATAATACTTAGTTTTTCGTGTGAAGTAAAATTACATTTTCAGATGGATTTTCAAACACCACCGCAATAATTTTTTAATGCTGAAGCATATTCTTTGGTTTTACATATATGGTTACATTTGCATAAAAAAATATGATTACACGCTATTTCATATTTATCTCATTCAAAGGCACTTACTATCACGGATGGCAAATTCAGCCTCACTCAATAACTGTGCAGGATATTATCGACTCTTCTCTCAGTACAATAACAGGTGAAAAAATAGTAACTACTGGAGCGGGAAGGACCGACTCAGGAGTGCATGCGAAACTGTTTTGTGCCCACTTTGATTCCATCAGGCCTGACCTCGCTGCAAAGAAAGAGTTCATAGGCCGCCTTAACCGTTACCTGCCGGAAGATATTGCTGTAACTGATATCAGGAAGGTGGACGGGGATGCGAACGCAAGATTCAGCGCCCTCTCCAGGACATACAGGTATTATATAACAAGGGTAAAAGATCCTTTTATGACCGATTACAGCTGGTTGTTGCAGGTGAATATCGATATGAACGCCATGAACGATGCCTGTTCAGTTCTGATGAAGCATAATGATTTTTCCAGCTTCAGCAGGCTTCATTCAAATGCGAGGACCAATTTGTGCAGGGTATTCGACGCCCGGTGGGAAACAGAAGGCAACATGCTGGTATTCACTATAAAAGCAGACAGATTTTTAAGAAACATGGTCAGGGCTGTTGTAGGCACAATGATTCTGACCGGTACGGGTAAATTAGATCTTGATGATTTTGAAGAGATAATCATGGCGAAGGACAGATGCAAAGCCGGCAAATCTGCACCTGCCAGGGGGTTGTTCCTCTCAGGGATAGAGTATCCAGCCGGGATCTTTGTTCAGTAATCAGCACTGTTCCATATCTCCCATGACCTTTCAGCCTGTGAACGGAGCATCTTAAGCCCTGTGATTACGTTGCAGCCCCTCTCCTGCCCCTCCTTAAGAAATGCTGTGATTTCCGGATTATAAACCAGATCAAACATGATATGCCTTTTATCAAGGCAATCATAGCAAAAATCAGGCTTGCTGCCCGTATCAGGGAACATACCCAGCGGTGTTGTATTAACTATCAAATCGGTCACTTTTATCAAATCAGGTTTTATGTCATTGTAGGAAATCACTCCGGGTTTCCGGGTCCTTGAAACCCTTATTACCATAATCCCTGCTTTCTCCAGTACATAACAAACTGTTTTAGCACTTCCGCCGGTGCCCATGACCATTGCCTGCCTGATATGCTTCAGCACATGACAGAGTGAATCTCGTATCCCGTTAACATCCGAATTGTATCCGAATACCTTTGCCTTTATTCTCCTCCTTTTCAATTTCAATACATTAACTGCACCTATCTCTGATGCTTCCCGATCTATATGATTGAGGTAACTGATTACTGAAGATTTATAGGGGATGGTAACATTAAGACCTTCCAGCTCGGGAACAGAATTGATCAGGTCTGGGAGTTGCTCAATTGATCTTATCGGAAAATTATCATAAGAGCAGTCAGAAATATCCTCATTATCAAACTTTTCAGTGAAATATCTTTTTGAGAACGAATGACCGAGAGGATATCCGATGAGGCCGAATTTTCTCATTTCCCGACTCCCTCAGGCAGGAAATTAAAGAATGTATCACCGCGGAGTCCGCACCTGAGTGATTCCAGGGGGATGATCTCACCGGGTGCAATATTGCCGAGGCTTACATTAGCTCCGAAGTTATTAATAAACCATACCTGCTGAGATTTGAGGGGTGCCTCCCAGACAACATTCCTAAAACCAATATTGTCACCTATCTCCTTGATCAGCATTGTATTTGCTGAGCCATCATCATTATAGATACCGATCGTTCCCGTCTCACGGGCTTCAGCAATCACCTTTTCCGAGCCTGCTTCAAGTTCCGATTTCATCATCGACACCCATTGAGCCGGTGAGTAAACGACATTCTTCTTTTTCGATCCCACTTCTGAGATGACCCTCCCACGGGACGCAAGCTGACGAATATAATCAAGTTTATTTTCATGTAAGATTTCATACGACCCGTCAGATACTTCTGCGAGCTCGAATTCGTTTTTGTCGAGAAAATCCATGAACTCACTGAACATGTTTCTTACAACAAATGCTTCAAAGAGTGTTCCGCCGGGATAAGGCACGCACCCGTTTTTTTTGTATATTCTGATCTTCTCCCTGAAACCAGGAGTAAGAATGGATGTGCCGAATCCAAGCTTCACAAAATCGGTGTAGAGGCTTCCCACCGACATGAAATCCTCGGCCTCCCTGATGCTGAGACCTTTGTCCATAACCATCGTAATTCCGTCAGTTCTGGGTTTTTCAGGCCTCTCCGGAATATAAGGAAGAATTTTTTCCATTTATTAATGCACTTTCTTATTTAAAATCAGAGAAGGTAATTCTCCCTGAGGAGTCTCCTCATTTTCTTGGTGAGCAAAGCTTCCGGAAACAGATCTGCAAAGTCCGGAAAGAGCTCTTTATCGATATCCAGAGCCAGGATTAAATGCTTATAGGCTTTGTCATGGTTACCGGCGCAGGAGCTGAATGACGCAAGAAGATAATTTATCCCCGGTACATCGCCTATTATCCTGTAGGCCTGGTCGAGATAAGGCAGGGCTTTCACTGCAAAACCTTCCCGGAATATTATCCTTCCCAGTTCGGACCAGACTTCATCATAGTAGGCATCAAGCTTGAGAGCTTCCCTGAAGCATCTCAGGGCAGCCTTTTTCTCACCCTTTGCATTATGTGCCTTACCGAGGAGGAACCATATCTCGGGATTTTCATCATCAAGCCTGACAGCCTTGCGAAGGAAAATAAGGCTATCATCGGGATTGCCCGTGGTGAGTTCTATCACACCGAGGCCCAGCCATGGTTCAGAAAAATCGGGGGAGAGTTCAATTGCATCGTGATAATACTTCCTTGCCAGTGTCAAATCATTGGTTTTTTCATAACATTCTGCAAGATAAGTAACTGCCTCATAACTATCAGGTTCTATTTCCAGAAATTCGTGGTAAACGGGAATTGCTTCGGCATATCTTCCAAGGTTGCTCAGGATATTTCCCTTGTTAAAGAGGGCAAAAGTGTTTTGAGCATTGATGGCAAGAGCAAAGTCATAAGCCTCCATAGCTTTCTCATGTTGCTCCAGCTTACTGTAGATGATTCCCAGATTGTACCAGGCGCTGTCTGAAAAGGGTTCCTCCTCGAGGTACTTCAGGTAATAATAGATGCTGTTCTCATAATCTTCTGTCTTTTCATAGGCATATGCCAGATCGTACAGATGAGCAAAAAATTCCGGCTCCAGATCTGTCAGCTGCAGCAGGTATGGAATAAGATGCTCATAGTAATTGAGGTTCTGAAGAACCGAAGTAATGGCAAAAAGAATGTTTTCCACATCGTCAGAATCGAGTGTTAGTGAGAAATCAAACATCTTCTTTGCACCCTGAATATCTCCAAGCATCCCCAAAGCTGTCCCTTTGGCAATATATATTTCGTGATTCCCCGGCTCAATGTTTTCAAGCTTCCGGAGTATTGTAAGAGTCTCAACCGCCCTCCCCTTATCAAGCAGAACCCTGGCTTTCCTTAGCTGAATCGATACGGAATTGGGATGCTGTTCAGATGCAAGGGTTGCCGCTTCGTATGCTTTAACAGAATTGCTGTTTTCAATGTAATAATCAATAATTGATTCAAATTCAATAACATCAAAAAAATAACTCTCGTTATTCTTTCTCATCCTTTCAAACTTCTGAACCGCGTTCTTTACCTCCTCCTCAAATGAGAAACCGTATCTCTCCTCTTCCATGATGATAAAATAATGAGTACAAAAGTAATAACAATTTTAAAAAGCTGATTTTTAAAGATGTTCAATTATTAACATTTTAACTATTTTTTAAACACCTAAAATACAACACAATACACAGATTCTCATACAAAAAGAGTTTTTTTTGCCAATTGTACGCAACCAAACAGGAGAAATTATCATCTATTGTTTATAAACGTAAAATTTATAACCCCTATAACCAATTTACCCTAGAATTAACCTAAATTCTACCTTCGAAGAACCGGGCACTGACCCGGTTTTTCACTTAATATTAATATATTTGTATCTGAGTTATTCCTTTAATAATACGGGACATGAAAAGATTAACTGTAAACATTTCTTTAGTTTTCAGTGTTTTAATTATCATTTTCTCCGTTCCCTGCTGTAAAAAAACAGAAAATCCGATAAAATTTCCAAAAGGCATTTTTCCTGACACTATCATAGCGCTTTCGGATATCAATTCTCCGTTCGACGATTATAACATGGCTCTATTCATGCTGAACGGAGATATCCCGGTTATTTTTTCAAGCAACAGGGGAAGCTCCGGCGAACAGTTTGACCTTGTTCAGGGGATAATATCTTTCATATTTGATCAGACTGACGCGGGTTTCTGCTGTACAGGTCAAATGACCAGTAATCCATTCTATAGTTCGATTATTTCCAAAACGGTCACTTCAGCTGATGAACTTGGTCCTTACGCCTTCTTCAGCCCCCTCGATGGTTTTGAATACTTTCTCTGGTCCTCTGAAAACGATGGAGGGGATCTTGATTATTTCTATATGAAGCATCAGCCCTATTTCGGATCGGTCCTGCCAGCGATTGAGGGACCTTTCCCGGCCACTCTTCTTAACAGCTCATCTGAAGATGTTTACATCTGTTTCGACACCAACAGGGATACGGCTTATTTCTCTTCGGACCGTGAAGGCAAATTCAATATCTATCTTAAGCAAAGACCTTCGGGTATGAGTATCGGCACATGGCTTGATCTTGACTTTTCTGCTGCTGTTAAAGCTGACAGCATAAACAGTGCGGGTAACGACAAATGTCCCTTTGTGTACAGGAATATGATGGTCTTTGCATCCGACCGTGAAGGAGGGATGGGTGGAACTGATCTCTACTATTCACTGTTCAGAAAAGGTAAATGGAGCTCTCCTGTCAACCTGGGACCTGAAATAAACACACCATTCAATGAATACAGACCTGTTTTGGGTTCTCACCAGGATTTCAGCAATAGTTACATGATCTTTTCATCCGACCGTCCGGGCGGGAAAGGAGGATTCGACCTTTATTTCACAGGATTCAATCTGCCAGAGTAAGAGATACCTGTCACACTCTATCATTTGCAGCTCTGAGCGTATTGAGCAGGAGCGCAACCCTCGTCATAGGTCCCACACCTCCCGGGACAGGTGTTATGTAAGAACATTTAGGTGCAACGTTTTCAAAATCCACATCGCCTGCAAGCCTGAAGCCTGATTTTTTTGATGGATCCGGAACGCGTGTTGTTCCCACATCGATAACCACGGCACCCTCTTTAACCATGTCAGCTTTAACAAAGGAGGGGGTCCCTATGGCTGCTATGATAATATCTGCCTGCCGGAGTATATTTCCCGGGTCGGGTGTCCGGCTGTGCGCCACTGTTACGGTTGCATCGATTCCTTTCCTTGAAAGAAGTATGCTCACGGGTCTGCCGACTATATTGCTACGTCCGAGAACCACACACTGCTTTCCCGCTGTTTCGATGCCGTATCGCCTTATGAGTTCAACGATACCGTAAGGGGTTGCCGGCAGAAAACAGGGAAGACCGATGACCATCCTGCCAAGGTTAACGGGATGGAATCCATCTGCATCCTTTGAAGGATCGATTGCCTCGATGACCTTCTGCTCGCTTATGTGGAGAGGCAGGGGAAGTTGTACAATAAATCCGTCTGTTTCCCTGCTTTCGTTTAAACCTGAAATATTCCCCAGTAATGTCTTTTCATCGGTTTCAGCCTTCAGTCTGATAAGAGTCGATTCAAATCCCACCTCCCTGCAATCTTTCACCTTATTGGCCACGTAAGTTTCGCTCGAAGGATCATTCCCCACGAGAATAGCAGCCAGATGAGGGGCTCTTTTGCCCTCTTTACGCATCTTCAACACCTCTAAGGAGATCTCATTCCTGATTTCGGAAGCCGTTTTATTGCCGTCGATTATAATTCCCATATACCTATCTTTTCCCGGCCATCATTCGCGACACATTGCCTCCTTTAGTTGTCATCATCTTCATCATCTTGCGTGTCTCATCGAACTGCCTGAGAAGTTTATTTACTTCCTGCACTGATGTACCGCTACCAATAGCTATCCTTTTGCGCCTGCTTCCGTTCAGAATCACCGGATTAACCCGTTCGGCAGGCGTCATGCTTCGTATTATTGCTTCTATGCTCTTAAAGGCATCATCATCAATATCAAGATCTTTGACTGCTTTGCCCACACCGGGTATCATCGACATAAGATCCTTGACATTACCCATTTTCTTAATCTGCTGTATCTGGGAAATGAAATCGTTGAAGTCAAACTGGTTTTTTGCAATCTTTTTCTGGAGCTTCCTGGCCTCCTCTGTGTCGTACTGCTCCTGTGCTTTCTCAACAAGAGATACGATGTCACCCATTCCAAGTATTCTGTCAGCCATTCGTTCCGGGTAGAAGATGTCTATTGCATCCATCTTCTCGCCGGTGCTGATGAACTTGACAGGCTTGTTGACAACAGATTTTATTGACAATGCAGCTCCGCCCCTTGTATCGCCATCGAGTTTCGTAAGAACCACTCCGTTGAAGTCGAGCCTCTCATTGAATTCCCTGGCGGTATTTACTGCATCCTGACCCGTCATTGAATCAACAACAAAGAGGATTTCATGAGGATTGACAGCGTCTCTTACAGAAGCTATTTCTGTCATCATTGCCTCGTCAATTGCCAGACGGCCGGCAGTATCAATTATAACCACGTCATGCCCTTTGATCCTGGCCTCTTTAACCGAGTTCTTAGCTATCTGAACCGGATTCAGATTACCCTCTTCAGTGTAAACAGGTACTTCTATCTGGTCTGCTAATATCCTAAGCTGCTCTATAGCTGCGGGCCTGTAAACGTCGCCTGCGACCAGAAGGGGGTGCTTGCCCCTTTTACTCTTCACCCATTGGGCCAGCTTTCCGCTGAATGTTGTCTTACCCGAGCCCTGGAGGCCGGCTATAAGAATAACCGATGGATTAACCTTAATGTCAATGTCGCTCTTATCACCTCCCATAAGGGATGCCAGTTCATCATGAACCAGTTTTACCATCATCTGGGAAGGGTTAACCGATTTCAGAACCTCCTGTCCGAGTGCCTTTGTTTTTACAGTGTCAGTAAACTGTTTGGCTATCTTGAAATTAACGTCAGCATCGAGCAATGCTCTCCTTACCTCTTTAAGTGTCTCCGCTATATTTATTTCAGAAATACGGCCCTGTCCCTTAAGGATTTTAAAGGATTTCTCAAGGCGATCACTCAGATTCTCAAACATATCTTAAAGCCAATTTTAATGCAAAAATACTACATTCTGTCAGGCATCTCAATACCCAGCAGCCACATTCCTGAAAATAATATCCGTCCTGTCATTCCTGAAAGGAGCAGTCTGAAATTCCTGAGAACCGGATCTTCCTCACCCAGTATGGTAAAATCGTGATAAAACTGATTGTAGGCTTTTGAAAGCTCATAACAATAATTTGCGATCATGGCAGGGCTGTAAACTGTTGCTGCTTCTCTCACTACGGCACTGAACCTCCTGAGCAGTTTTATCAGCTCAATCTCTTTAGCCCCCGGTTCAGCAATGGTTATCAATGAGGTATCTGGCTTAACATTAATCTCTTCAGCCTTTCGGTAAACCGATCTTATCCTCGCGTAGGTGTATTGAATAAATGAGCCGGTGTTACCATTGAAATCGATCGACTCCTCGGGGTTAAAAGTCATGTTCTTATGAGGGTCAACCTTAAGCATAAAGTATTTAAGTGCTCCAAGACCTATCTTCCTGAAGACCTCCTCCTTCTCCTCATCGTTGAAATCAGTCAGTTTACCAAGCTGAAGGGATACCTCCCTGGCAGTCTCTTTCATTTCCTTTATGATATCATCGGCATCGACTGTGGTACCTTCACGAGATTTCATCCTGCCATCCGGCAGTTCAACCATTCCGTATGAGAAATGGATCAGACCGTCAGCCCACTCATAACCGATCTTCTTCATGATTGCCCTGAGCACCTGGAAATGATAATTCTGCTCATTACCAACTACATAAATGGTTTTATCGAATCTGTAGTCATCGAACCGGGCTACTGCTGTCCCCAGATCCTGTGTTATATAGACAGCCGTACCGTCAGAACGCAGCAAAACTTTATGGTCAAGTCCGGCAGAAGTAAGGTCAGCCCATACTGAATTATCATCGTGGCTATAAAGGTGCTTATCCTTTAATGCAGCAAGGACTATCTCTTTCCCTTTCTTATAAGTGTCTGATTCGTAGTAAATCTTGTCAAAATCGACTCCCAGGGCTTTATATGTTTCCTCAAATCCCTCATAAACCCAGCTATTCATCATCTGCCATACTGCCACGGTCTCTTCGTCCCCTTCTTCCCACCTGACGAGCATCTTCCGGGCTTCCTGCATCAGGGGAGCCGAGTTTCTTGCTTCCGTCTCACTCATACCCCGGGCCTTAAGTAATTCAACCTGGGTTTTGTATTCCTTTTCAAAAATCACATAGTACCTGCCCACGAGATGGTCGCCCTTTATATCCGAAGATACCGGGGTTTCTCCGTTACCATACCTGAGCCATGCCAGCATCGACTTGCAGATATGTATTCCTCTGTCGTTTACGATGTTGGTTTTAATCACTTTCTGACCTGCTGCTGTAAGGATCCTGTAGAGAGAATAGCCCAGTAGATTATTGCGGATATGTCCGAGATGGAGAGGCTTATTGGTGTTTGGAGATGAGTATTCAACAAGTATGGTTTCACTATCGGCCAGCCTGCAGTCTCTGAAAACATCATTCTCTATTGAAAGATCCCTGAAATATTCAACCCACCATCTGTCGGATACCTCAATGTTCAGGAACCCTTTGATAACATTGAAGCCCGAGATCAGCGGATGTTTCTTAATCAGAAAATTACCAATCTCTTTCCCGGTCTGTTCAGGTGTATTTTTGGAGAATCGCAGAAGAGGAAATACCACAAGTGTAAAATCACCCCTGAAATCTCTCCTGGTCTCCTGAATCTGTATCAGATCGTCTGCCGCATCGCTGTTATAAAGGTTACGGATTGCCTCCCTGATTCCATCCCTGATAGCAATTTCCATTTTTAACGGTAAATTTTACGCCTGCAAATATAACATTTTAAAAATATTGCCGTATAAGCCGGTAATTACTCGATTGCACAAGCTTCATATTAGATGATTGCGGTTAAAGGTTTATACAAACAGCCAGATTTATTTGACTATCGGCTGTTTCTTTTTGATTAAGGATTCGGGTTTAATAGAAAAGATGTTTTATTTTTGATAATGGTATTAAAATTCAGAAGAGAAAAAAAAAATGAAGGAGCCACCCGAAACAAAAGATCTGAAGAATCTTTTTGTTGATGCTACAGAAAAAACTCCCATGATTGATCTTAACCAGTTTACGGGAGAACTCATCATTTCAGGTAAATCAATCCCGGTAAATGCCATCAAGATTTTTGAGCCTGTTTATGAATGGATCGTAGAGTATGTTAAGAAACCGCGACATACAACTAACCTGAGGCTCAACCTTGAATATTTCAATACTGCATCCTCAATCTGGCTTGCCAAAATAGTTAAAACCCTCTCAGGTATAAAGAATAATGACTGTGTATTGTTCCTGCATATCTATTTCCCGATAGAGGATTTCGAGGATATTGAAGATATTAAGGATGATCTGAGCCCTGTAATTGATATTGTCGGCAATGCCACAGTAAGTGTAGGTCTTAAAATATATGGCACCGACGAGCAAGGGAAAATCGTTAAGGAATCAATGATATTCATTTAGGGACCATCCCCTCTTTTCTCAGCTTTCTTCTGGTATGTTTTGATTTTTTCGGCTAACTTTATTACGCCATTTTAATGATTTGTATCATGCAAAGGGTGTTTATTATTCTGATATTTATCTTGTTCGCGATGGAAAATCATTCTCAGACCAGATCCGTTGACAGACAGCCTGTTGCTGCCGGAAGGTATTATGCAGCAAACAGCGGGACGCTCGCCAGAGATCTTTCACAGCACTTCGATAACTGTGTCAAACCTGCTCTGGAACAGGAGGTCAGAGCCATTATCAGTCCTCATGCCGGTTATCTCTTTTCAGGTAAAATTGCTGCTTCCGCATTCTCATCCGTAAGCAGTAACAGAGAGATAAAAAACATTTTCCTGATAGGTTCCAGCCACATAATGGCCTTTGAAGGAGCTTCTGTTTATGTGAGCGGCGATTACATCACTCCGCTCGGTAAAGCCGTAGTGAACAGGGAGATCGGAGAACAAATGCGAAAAGAGAACAGACTGTTCAATACATCAGTCACAGCTCATCAGCAGGAACACAGCCTTGAGGTCCAGATCCCTTTCATCCAGCACTATTTCACCACCATGCCTCCGATTATTCCCATTATAATCGGAACCACCAATACCAACAGCATCAGGAAAATGGCCGAAACGCTTAAACAATGGTTTACAGATGAGAACCTGTTCGTAATAAGCAGTGATTTCTCTCACTACCCTTCATATGACGATGCCAGAGAGGTCGACAGAAAAACGGCTGATGCAATTATAACAGGGAAACCTGAAGAATTACTGAATGTGCTGAAAAAGAACTCCTCCGGGAATATTCCCGGACTTGCCACAAGCATGTGCGGATGGACTTCGGGCCTGCTCCTGATGTATCTTACAGAGGGCAACGAACAGCTTGAGTATCTACATATCGATTACTGCAATTCGGGCGATACAAACTATGGAAGCAAGGATGAAGTAGTAGGATATCATGCAATTGCAGTTGTTGAAAAAAAAAAGGCAATAATACCGGGCAACTCAATGACCGGTGAAATATCGTTCAGCGAACAGGAAACAAAAGAACTTTTTTCAATTGCCCGTAACACTATTCAGGCAAAGTTTGAAAACAAAAAAAATATTCTTCCCGACGAGAAAAAGCTTCCGGAATTGCTTAAAAGACCTTACGGGGCTTTCGTTACCCTGAAAATAGATGGAAAGCTCAGGGGATGCATCGGAAGATTTGTCTCGGCAGACCCCCTGTATGAAGCAGTTTCTGCTTCTGCATGTTCATCAGCATTTGAGGATTTTCGCTTTTTTCCGCTCACAAGCAAAGAGTTTGAAAAGACCGAAATAGAGATAACTGTCCTCGGACCTTTGAGGAAGATCAATAATATCAGCGAGATAGTACTGGGCAGACATGGGATATACATCAAAAAGGATTATCATTCAGGAACTATGCTGCCCCAGGTAGCCACAGAAAACGGATGGAGCCTTGAAGAGTTCCTTGGCTATACATCGCGTGATAAGGCAGGACTTGGATGGGATGGATGGAAAAATGCAGAGATATTCGTTTATGAGGGGATTGTCCTTGCTGAAAAATAAGAATTAACCATGTACCATGTAGCAGGAACATCATTAACTGCACTTTATCTTATACAGTATAAGTTATTTCCTTTACCGTAACGGTTTTTATTCACGTTATACTCACAGGAAGATCTGGAATACAATTCTTGCCTTAACCTTCCTTTTTACAGTGCTGGCAGGAGTTTTTCTTGCCCTCCAGATTAACTACAAATGGGAAATCCGGTTCATCGGTTCAATCCTCAAGTGGCATGTCGAAACGGGGATTGCAATGGGTGTCACAGGAATATTTCATTTCCTATGGCATTTATCTTACTATACCGGCATGTTTAAAAAGGAGGAAAAGGTACCAGTAGTTAAGACCTACCCTGAAATAGGATCAGCCGTTATTCCTCTCAATCTTTTCGTGGTCGGTTTTATCAGCTCCTCTTTCCAGCTTCTGCTTATAAGGGAGATGATGAATATTACAGGAGGCTACGAACTGATTACAGGTACTTTTCTTGCCTCGTGGCTTATCACTTCAGCTCTTGGGGCTGTAATTGCCGGAAAATCACAATTGTACAACCTTAAGAAGATCAATATTATCTTTTCATTCAGTCCCCTGGTATCTGTCCTTATGTTGATCCTGCTGTCACGACTCTTTCTGAGTACGGGAGAAATACCTTCATTCCTGGGAGGTTTAATATTCACATTCCTCGTTCTTATACCGTTCTGCTTAATGTCAGGATTTACCTTTGTCAAGCTGATATCGGCGGCAGGAATTTCAAACAGATATACTCCCGGAAGGTCATTCGCTGTCGAGACAGTTGGTGGAATAGTATCAGGAATTGCTGTAGCACTCTTTAGTGCCGGAATACTTCATACCTGGCAGATGATACTTATTCTGATCGTTTCGGGATTTACCTTTGTCCTTCTATCATTCTTTATCAGGAGAAGAACCGGAGTTGTGCTACTTAAAACAGCTGCAATGGTTATTCTGACTTCTGTAATTGTTCTTGATCCCGACAACCTCTTCAGATCGCTGCTGCTCAAGGGCATCAATATATCTGAATCGCGCGACACACCTTACGGCAACATTGTGAGAGGCGAATATGGTGGCGAGGAGAGTATATATTACAATCAGCGCCTGATTAAATATCACGGTAATACAGTTGAAATTGAAGAGAACATTCATTATGCAATGCTGCAGAGCAGGACGCATGATAATATTCTTCTGGTATCGGGATCAATTAACGCACATATTGAAGAAATATTAAAATATCCTGTTAAAGAGGTTGTATATGTAGAAAGGGACCCTGCACTGATGCTGTTCGAAGAGCAACCTGCTGTGGGAGAATCCGTTTTGCTCCGGATAGAGAATGATGATGCATACAGTTACATCAGGGATCACGGAAAAAAGTTTGATGTGGTCATCCTGCTTCTTCCTCCACCCTCCTCCCTTCTTCTGAACAAGTATTACACTCTTGAGTTTTTTAGTTCAATAAGAGAAAGGCTTAATCCGGGTGGCATCTTCATGTGTTCGCCCGGAGTCTCGAAGACCTATTATAACGAAGAGTCGCTGATGCTCTATTCGTGTGTTTTCAATACACTTTCGGAAGTATTCGGAAACGTTCTGCCCGTTGAAGGTCATAAACTCTATCTGCTGGCCTCGGACGGTGTCCTCTCGGCAGCAATCTGTGATCTTGCAGCGGAGCATAACATCAATAACGTATATGTTTCACCCGATTACCTTGCAGACGACCTTATCGAAGCGAGGACAGATGAGCTTATATCGCTGATAGACAGAAATGTAAAGATTAACCGGACAATGCTTCCCATCGCCTGTTTCTATTATCAGTCGTATAATCTGAGCCGGAACATAAATGAAAGGATCCCGGCAATTATTCTTATAGTGACAGTTTTCATACCGCCCCTGTTCATGATCCGGAAAAAGAATCTGATTATGTACTCAGCCGCTTCAGCCCTTGCAGGATTTGAGATAGTTATATTGCTTGTATTGCAACTGACAGCCGGCAATATGTACCAGCTTACCGGTCTTATCATTGCAGGGCTCATGGCTGGTCTCGCCTTCGGGGCAGGATTTAACCTCAAGCCTCTCGCCAGCCTTTCGCTCATTCTGAACAGCCTGATTCTTCTGATATTTTACCTTCTTGCCGCATTAATGATCCCGCAAATAACAGCAATACGATCTGTCTTTTTAGTATCCTCCCTGCTGGTCTTGCTGATTTTCATACCATCACTTATCACCGGCCATCTTTTCCGGTCACTTACCACACTCCGGGGACCGGACGCAGATCATAACACTTCGGCGGTCTACAGTGCCGATCTGGCAGGATCGGCACTGGGATTCATACTGATATCCGGCCTGATAGTGCCTGCATTCGGTATTACTGTTTCAATACTGATAATCTCAGCCATGGTTTTAACAGGATTTCTTGCCGGTCTGCCAGGAAACCAACGTTAGTTTTGTTAATTTTGCGGCATAAGCATTACCGATGAATAAAGAGCGACCTGGTATCAGCAAACGGGAATTCGTGAAGAGGTGTTTGTCCCTTTCGTCGGGCATGTTATGTTTACCTGCAAAGGGTGCCTCTGAATTATTGACGGAGGAAGAACAGGTATCCGGCAGGAAACTGGCAATGTTTCAGGAGGAGACACCCAGGGGAATAATGTGCAGGATCTGCCCCAACGAATGCGTCCTCAAAGAGGGAGAACTCAGCCAGTGCAACAACCGGAAAGTAATCAGATCGAGGCTCTACACACTTGCATATGGGAACCCGTGTTCAGCAAATGTTGATCCGATGGAAAAGAAGCCTTTCTATCATTTTTTGCCCGGCTCAAGGGCTTACTCAATCGCTACCGCAGGCTGCAACATGGCCTGCCTTAACTGCCAGAACTGGACCATATCGCAGGTAAGTCCTGAGAAAACAAGGAATTTTAATCTGCCTCCCGCTAAAGTTGTAGAGGAATGCATCGCAAATGACTGCAGGTCTATAGCTTATACTTATACCGAGCCTGTGTCGTTCTACGAATACACCTACGAGACGGCTATAATGGCCAGAAAGACAGGTATAAAAAATATTCTTAAGACGAACGGTTATATCAATGAAGAGCCTCTCAGGCAACTTTGCAGTGTTATTGATGCTGCCAACATCGACCTGAAATCCTTCAATAACAATACATATATTAAGCTTACAGGCGGAAAGCTTCAACCCGTCCTCGATGCCATGCTTATATATAAAGAAATGGGGATATGGCTTGAAATAACGTATCTGATCGTTCCATCATGGACAGACAACCTCAATGAGATCAGACAGATGTGCAGGTGGTTAAGCGATAATGGTTTCCGCAGTACTCCCATACATTTCAGCAGGTTCCATCCAACGCATAAGCTCCAGCAGCTGCCTCCCACACCCCTTGACACCCTTGAGAGGGCAGCAAGGATTGCATCTGAAGAAGGATTGGATTTTATTTATACAGGCAATGTGCCAGGAAACCAGCTGGCTGATACCAGATGCCCTTCATGTGGCACAACTATAATAAAAAGGCAGGGATACCGCATTTCTTCAAATATACTTATTGAGGGCAGGTGCCCGAAATGCAGCAACACTATACAGGGGATCTGGGCCTGAGACCAAACCCGGATAACAGAAAATATTATCCCAGTAATATGAAGCAGTCTGAGGCCGCCGACCGTATTAACAAGCTGAGGAAGGAGATCCTTGAGCACAATCACAGGTATTATAAACTAAATCAACCTGTTATTACCGATTTTGAATATGACCTGCTACTGCATGAACTTGATACTCTTGAAAAGAAATTTCCTGAACTGGCAACGGATGACTCGCCAACCAGGAAGGTGGGAAGCGACCTGATAAATGGTTTCAGTCAGTACGATCATTCCTACCCTATGCTATCACTGAGCAACACATATACTGATGAAGAGCTGCGTGACTTTAACAACAGGGTAAACAAGGCAGGAGGAGAAGATGCGGAATACGTTTGCGAACTTAAATTTGACGGAGCTTCGATAAGCCTGACCTACATCAATGGCGGGCTTGCAAGAGCCCTGACAAGAGGCGACGGAACAAGAGGAGATGATGTTACTCGCAATATCCGGACTATCAGAAGCATACCGGTAAAGGTGACCGGAAAAAATGTTCCGGAGAGATTCGTTATAAGAGGCGAAATACTCCTTTCAAGGGAAATATTCAACGACCTTAATGAAACAAGAATAAAGGAAGGGCTGCCCCCTTTCGCCAATCCCCGTAATGCTGCAGCCGGCACACTCAAGATGCTTGATCCCGGAATAGTGGCATCCAGAAAGCTCGATTGCCTCTTCTATTTTTTACTTGGAGAAAATCTCCCTTTCACCGATCATTTTAATAATCTGAAAGCGGCCTCGGAATGGGGATTCATGGTTCATGAAAGCATAAGGCTTTGCAGAAGTATTGATGAAGTACAGCAGTTTATAGGTCACTGGGAGATGGAACGGAAAAACCTTCCCTACGATATCGACGGGGTTGTAATAAAGGTAAATTCTCTCGGACTGCAGAAGGAACTGGGTTTTACGGCCAAATCACCAAGATGGGCCATAGCCTACAAGTATAAAGCAGAACAGGTACTTACAAGGCTTCATTCCGTGGCTTTCCAGGTCGGAAGGACAGGAACTGTTACGCCTGTGGCAAATCTCGAGCCGGTAAGGCTTGCCGGTACCACTGTGAAAAGAGCTTCCCTTCATAATGCTGATCAGATCGCACTGCTTGACCTGCACCTGAATGATACGGTATATGTTGAAAAGGGAGGAGAAATTATTCCCAAGATAGTTGCGGTTGACACAACATCACGTGACCCGGGAAGCCGCGAGATCAGCTTTATCGAAAATTGCCCCGAATGCGGCACCAGACTCGTCAGAAATGAGGGAGAAGCTAATCACTTCTGCCCCAACTACCTCCATTGTCCTCCTCAGATCAAGGGAAGGATAGAGCATTTCATAAGCAGAAAGGCAATGGATATTGACGGACTTGGTGAAGAAACAGTTGACCTGCTATACAACAGGGGAATCATAAGGAATATTGCCGACCTGTATGATCTTAAAGCAGATCAGCTTGTTGAGCTCGAACGCCAGGGCGAAAAGTCAGCCTCCAGAATTATGAAAAGCATAAACGGTTCTGTAGATACACCATATCATCGGGTACTATATGCACTGGGAATAAGGCATGTCGGTGAAACGATGGCGAAAGTGATTGCCGGCAGATTCAGATCAATTGACGATCTTCTGAAAGCCAATACTGAACAACTAACGGCTGTAAACGAGATAGGCCCCAGGATAGCCGCCAGTATCGTATCATATTTTTCAGACGAGGAGAACATTGAAATTATCAACAGGTTGCGGCTGGCAGGGATCAAGCTGAGCGGAGAGGAAAAGCCGGGAGAATCAGGCACAGCCCTCGAGGGAAAAACAATCGTGATTTCAGGCATATTCACCAGACATAGTCGCGATGAATATAAAGATCTGATAGAGAAACATGGAGGAAAAAACAGTTCGTCAATCTCATCCGGCACCTCATTCATACTCGCAGGTGAGAATATGGGGCCTTCAAAAAAAGAAAAAGCTGCAGCTCTCGGAATAAGGATAATAAATGAAGATGTTTTCCTTCATATTATTGGTGAAGAATAAGGGATTTGCCTTACTGATATAATTAAAAAACTGTTACGTTTGCAAAATGGAATTGTTCAGAGAAATAAGGCTGAAGGTCGGTAATTATATCCTTTCCAGGCGCAGGGTAAAGGCTTCCAGGAAAGCATTCTATAACAGTATTGAACAGGTAAAAAAGCTTCTGATAGTATGGGATGCATCAAGGCCTCTTGAATTTCCGGCGCTCACAGAATTTTACAACAGGATGCAGGAAAGAGGGATAAAGACAGATATTGTGGCCTATTATCCTGGGGATACTCTGCCTGACCAGTACACTGCTATAAGATATCTGACCTGCATTAGAAGGAATGAACTCAACAGATTTTACATCCCCTCACTGCCGGAGGCTGAGAAGTTCATAGACACACCCTATGATGTGTTGATAGAGATTAATTTCGACAGTTTGTTCCCGCTTCACTATATTTCATCATTATCGGCAGCCGGTTTTAAGGTAGGATTGCCCGGAAGGACCCCCGGCGATTCACCATTTGACCTTATGATGGATTTCAAACCGCCGGTCAGAACGGATGAATATCTTAAACAGGTACTCCATTATCTTGAAATGATAAACTCGGGAACAACGGAAACGGTTAATAAGTAAATTGTAAACATGAAGAAGCTCAAAGGAACAGGTGTAGCTGTTGTAACACCTTTTAAAAATGATTTCAGTATTGATTTTGCAGCCCTCGGTCGCATTATTGAACATAATATTGCAGGTGGTGTAAATTATATTGTGCTGATGGGCACAACCGGTGAGTCAGTAACACTCACAAAAGATGAGAAGAAAGCACTTATATCATATGTACTTGAAGTAACAGACGGCAGGTTGCCTGTGATAGTCGGCATAGGTGGCAATAACACACAGGAAGTGGTCAGTTATATAAGGAACACCGGCATGAAAGGAGTTGACGCTATCTTGTCTGTTGCCCCCTATTACAACAAACCCGGTCAGCGCGGTCTTTTTCAGCATTTCAAAGCAATAGCCGCATCAACAGCTCTCCCTGTCATACTATATAATGTCCCTGGAAGGACCTGCAGCAATATATCTGCAGAAACATGTCTTCAGCTGGCCCATGAATGTGAGAACATTGTTGCCGTAAAAGAGGCGTCTGGCGATATAGCCCAGATAATGAATATTTTAAAAGACAAGCCGGAAAATTTCCACCTCATTTCCGGAGATGACATGATGACTCTGCCTGTAATAGCGGCCGGCGGATCAGGTGTGATTTCGGTACTGGCAAATGCGTTTCCCTCAGAGTGCTCAGAGATGGTGAACCAGGCACTGAAATCCAATTTCAGGTCTGCACGCGAGATTCAGTACAGATTTGTCGAAATGATCGAAATGCTTTTCGTTGAAGGTAATCCCGCGGGAATAAAAGCTGTTCTCAGTTCACTGAACCTCTGCCAGAATTACCTCAGGCTTCCTCTTGTACCGGTTAGCCGCTCCACCTGGTTGAGAATACAGAAAACCGTTGAGATCCTGGGCAATAATTGATCAGGCATTTGGTCTGGCGCCTGCCGGCATCTCCTGGTGCTTCCCATGGCAGTGCTTGAATTTTTTTCCACTACCACAGGGACACGGGTCATTCCTCCCTACTTTCTTTTCGACCCTCACAGGTTCAGCCTTCTGGTTTCTGTCAGCACCTCCCCCGGTACTGCTGTACTGTGAAAAATCGCTCTTGGATTCACGATACTTGCTCATATCAAGCTGCCGCCTCCGCTGGGCCTCCTTAACCTGATCAGCATCCTGAACCGGTATATGACCCTTCATGAGTGTACTGACAACATCCTTGTTAACCTTCATTACCATTGACTTGAAGA
The DNA here is from genome assembly GCA_964633195.1 of uncultured Rikenellaceae bacterium. GTDB lineage: Bacteria > Bacteroidota > Bacteroidia > Bacteroidales > VadinHA17 > LD21. Next base: position 89,258 of record CAZWFL010000011.1, read on the forward strand.
GCTGGAAGGATTCGAATTTATATATCAGGAGGGGATCCTTTTGTTCATAAGTGGCATTCTGTACGGACTGTTTAAGATCATCCATCTCGCGGAGATGCTCCTTCCATGCATCATCTATGGTTGCCAGAACAACTGTCTTTTCATACGATTTGGCCAGTTCCCGCCCTTCCGACTCAACGGTCTGTTTAAGATTCGTTACTACCTGGAAAACCTTTACTCCGTCAGAAATGGGGACAACAACATTCTCGTAAATATGAGACATTCTGTCGTGAACATCCTTTATAACCGGATAAGCCTGCTGCGAGATAGTCTCTTCCTTTCTTTTATAAGTGTCCAGAACTTTGGCATAAACCGTATCAATAACTTCACCTGAACTGATCTTTAGAAATTCTTCCCTTGGCACTGGTGAATCCATCGAGAATGAACGGATAAGATCGAAATCAAATCCCTCATAGTCTCCGTCCTTATGATAAGTTTCCACAAGATTCTCTGTAACATCATACATCATGTTGGCAATATCGACCGACAATCTCTCTCCCAGGAGGGCATGGCGTCGCTTTCTATAGATAACCTCCCGCTGAGAGTTCATAACATCGTCGTATTCCAGAAGTCTCTTACGTATTCCGAAATTATTCTCTTCGACTTTCTTCTGAGCACGCTCAATTGATTTTGAGATCATGGGGTGCTGGATCATCTCACCATCCTTAAGTCCCAGCTTGTCCATTATCCCTGATATCCTTTCCGAGCCAAAAAGCCTCATCAGTTCATCCTCGAGCGACACAAAGAACTGTGATGAACCCGGGTCACCCTGCCTTCCTGAACGTCCTCTCAGCTGACGATCCACCCTTCTTGATTCGTGCCTTTCCGTACCAATAATTGCCAGGCCTCCTGCATCCCTGACCTCTGTGGTAAGCTTAATATCAGTTCCCCTTCCCGCCATGTTTGTGGCAATGGTAATGGTGCCTGTTTTTCCGGCCTCGGCAACTATTTCCGCTTCCCGCTGATGAAGCTTGGCATTCAAGACATTATGCTTCAGACCTTTCATCTTGAGCATCCTGCTCAGAAGCTCGGATATCTCAACAGAAGTTGTTCCGACCAGCACCGGTCTTCCCTGCCTGTACATGCTTAATATCTCATCGATTACGGCATTGTACTTCTCCCTTTTTGTTTTATAAACCTGATCCTCACTGTCAATTCTGATAACCGGTCTGTTTGTCGGTATAACTACAACATCAAGCTTATAGATATTCCAGAACTCACCTGCCTCGGTTTCCGCCGTACCGGTCATCCCTGCAAGCTTATGGTACATACGGAAATAGTTCTGAAGCGTTACGGTTGCATAAGTCTGTGTTGCCTCTTCAACCTTCACATTCTCCTTCGCCTCAATGGCCTGATGCAATCCGTCCGAATATCTGCGCCCCTCCAGTATACGGCCCGTCTGTTCATCAACTATCTTAACCTTGTTGTCGAGCACCACATATTCAATATCCCTGTCAAACAGAGAATAGGCCTTTAGCAGCTGGGTCATGGTATGCACTCTCTCCGACTTTACTGCATAATCCTGCAGAAGCTCATCCTTCATTTTAAGCTTCTCCCGATCATCTATGCCGCTCTTCTCAAGATCAGCTATCTTGGATCCGACATCGGGAAGTATGAAGAAGCTTGCATCCTCAACAGATGTGGAGATAAGGTCGAGACCCTTTTCCGTGAGCTCAATCTGGTTGGCTTTCTCATCAATAACGAAGTAGAGCTCTTCGGTTACCTTGGGCATCTCTTTACTGTTATTCTGCATGTAGAAGTTCTCGGTCTTGAGAAGGAGTGACTTATTGCCCTCTTCGCTAAGGAATTTTATAAGGGCATTATTCTTTGGAAGCCCCTTAAATGCTCTGAGCAAGAGCTTACCTCCCTCTTCGGTTTTATCTTCCGAAATAAGCTTCTTTGCATCTGCAAGAATTTGTGTCACAAGTCTTTTCTGTGCACTAACCAGCTTTTCCACTTTCGGCTTCAGTTCATCAAACTGTTGTGTGTCGCTTTTTGCCGTCGGACCCGATATGATAAGGGGAGTTCTGGCATCGTCGATAAGCACCGAATCAACCTCGTCGACTATGGCGTAATGATGTTTACGCTGTACAAGGTCCTCGGGATTAATTGCCATATTATCCCTCAGATAGTCAAACCCGAACTCGTTGTTTGTCCCGAAAGTTATATCAGCGTTATAGGCTTTACGCCTGTCGGCTGAGTTGGGTTGGTGCTTATCGATACAATCAACTGTAAGGCCGTGAAACTCGTATATGGGTCCCATCCATTCGGAGTCGCGCTTTGACAGATAATCGTTTACGGTAACGATATGCACTCCCCTTCCTGCCAGTGCATTCAGGAACACCGGAAGTGTGGCCACAAGAGTCTTCCCTTCACCGGTGCCCATCTCTGCAATCTTGCCCTTATGCAAGGCCACGCCCCCGATAAGCTGTACATCGTAATGGACCATATCCCAAAAAATTTCGTTCCCCCCTGCTATCCATCCGTTGTTCCAGTATGCCTTGTCCCCTTTCACCGTGATACTTTCCCTTATAGCTGCCAGATCCCTGTCATGCTGGCGGGCAGTTACCTCAAGAACACTGTTCTCCTTAAACCTCCTGGCAGTCTCCTTAACTATTGCGAATGCCTGTGGAACATAGCGGTCGAGAACCTTTTCCAGTTTCTCGTTGATAAGCTTCTCGATCTTGTCAATCTCATTGTAATGTTCTTCCTTTTTATCGAGATCCTCTTCCTTTTCCGCCTGCTCCCTGAGTTGGCGTATATTAGATTCATCATCAGCAATATCGGCATGTATCGCCTCCCTGAGGTTTACTGTAAGGTCTCTCAGTTCATCATTCGAAAGGTCCTGCAGTTTTGCGTACTCCTCGTGGATCTTCTCAACATAAGGATTGATCTCTTTTATGTCGCGTTCGTATTTGTTCCCGAGAAAAAGGCCCAGTACCTTGTCTATTACACTCATTATATATTAATTTTTTCTGATTTTCCCTTTTAGAACCATCCCGCAAAATTAGCTTATTTTTTATCGCTAACATAAAATTTAACCAAAGTTGATCCGGCGGTAACAAAATGACCACTGAATGACTATCGAATGACTATTGAATGACCACTGAATGACTATTGAATGACTATTGAATGACTATCGAATGACTATTGAATGACTATCGAATGACTATTGAATGACCACTGAATGACAATAGAGTTGATAAGTCATATAATAT
>CAZWFL010000012.1:0-91120 GCA_964633195.1 uncultured Rikenellaceae bacterium
TTAAAGTTATTAAATAAAAACTTAACCAGTGGCCTTATTATTGGGTAGTATTATAATATATGCATTCCCGGGATCTATTGTTTAATAAATAGGAGGAGGTGCCTATCCTAACCCATTAAATTTACGATATTATCTGTCCACCTTATCCATAATGTAATGAAATTTTCATGTAAGGTGGGTATGTCTGCAGGAGTCAAGTTTCACTATAAGATGAGTTCTTTGGGAGAATTAGTTTTGTCGGCTTTGATAAATCAGGTGGATTCCGTGATAAGATTTCTTCGACTTTCCTTTGGTTCACCTTATTATATGTTACCTCAATAAATTTGCCATCAGCACTTTTATAAGAAATTTTTATACTCGCGTTCGTATGTCTACTTATCCAATGTTCTAATACATTCCAAAGAGTTTGGATTAATCCTGCTTCGGCTATAGTTAACATTACTCCTTTCAGCGTTTCGAGAGATCTTGCTTGAAATTCCACAATCTTACAATCAGGAATTTCCCTTCTTAATAATTGGACAAATTGATCAAAATCTGTTTGCATGACAAATTTTTTAATTATGGTGAAAATATATCCTTTGTAACTTTAAAGTCCTTATACTCTCCAAATACTCTACACATGTCTAACCACCATATATACACTGGTTTAATGTTATACTCTGGTTCGAACAAAATATCGTCTAATAGCTCTTCTCGACACAACACCTCGCCAACTTGGTCAAATCCCATGCCTTCAGCTACTAAATTGGCTTGACTAATAAACTCACGTGTAGTTATGATTTTATTAAATACCTTAAGTCGACAGTATGTTGCTAATCCATTCCATTGTAAAATTCCGTTATCATTTGGAACATTAACCTCAAGAGTTGGTTCGCCTATCTTGCAGGGGAATAAAATTATGGGTTCGAACCCCTTTTCAGCCACATAAAGCCTATGTCGTTGCAATGAAATCAATCGGTAATCAGTACAGACTATGCATTCGTGCCATTCAGTAGGTTCATACCGCTTCAAAATCTTACCATCCCAAACAACATAAGGAGATTCATCTGGAAGTTTAATCTTTTTCCGTCCAGCTACGACTACACCATGCCCAGAGAAATGAGAGGCAAATACCCTACACGGAGGAATGGATTGCAACTTCCGAACGTAGTTACTGGAAGTTCTTGAATTAACCCATTTGCGAAACATTGACATAGTTTAATCTGCAAGTTACATAATCCTGAAAATCTGACCATCCGCCGAGTCCTATTGACTACCTCGTGCCGGAAAAGGTAAGTGTGATTTTTAGAATTCAAAATTACACACGCTTCAGCTCGATTGGAGTCCGCCTATCTATTCACACAACATTCTTAACATCTACAAGTCTAAATGTTGCTAGTGTCTTTAAACTTACCACTTTCTAAGGTCCATTGATAATAAAAACCTCTAAGGTTTCTCGGGATCGTGACCTTATTCATTTTTATCTCTGCAGTTGGTTCACCTAAGATTATTTTGCCAGTCAAGTCCCCAATTAACACCCATTTATCATTTCTAAGTTTATAGATGTTAACGCATATCCCATTCCCATCTTCATCATTGTCCTGAAGGGCAATTACTAATTCATCTATATCATCCGCATCAAAATCGTATTGACCAATAAGATACTTGATACTATCCTTCAGTTCATACCATTCACCATCCGGCGAATAATAACCAACATCAAACTTTGTTTCGATCTCGGATCTTTGTTTGTTTTCGTTGTATGCATAAAATGCAACATCCACCTGATTAAAGAAAAACTTTATTTCAAAACTCCTTCCGTCTTTGTAGATGTACACCGAACCACTCTCTGCTTGGTATTTTGAATAAACAGTCGCTTTACTAAGCCCTTTAACAAATGAAGATTCAGAATTACTGCCAGCAACTGAATTCTGTGCAGTAGTAACAATATTGCTATTGATTATTGCTATTGCACAAATACATATCAGAGATTTCATAAAAAACAATAGTCTTTTCATATCGTAATTATCGGTTGTTGTTTTGTATTAAATGAAGTCTTTGCAAACTTCCGCCCCGTCAGTCACATTAGCAATATATTAGTTCTACAATCTAAAATCCTGATATAATGCCTGTTTCTAACAATTGACAATCGATTTACAAGTTACAACTATTCGGGGGATTTGGGGACCACTTTTTGATACATTTTTTCAACCAGGATTTTAATTTTTTATCACGCTGTCTTTAAATCCTGGAAACATATTGGCCTCATAATAGCATGACAATATAAACATTCTTATATTCTTTGTCTGAATTTCATAACTTTCTCATCTCCCCTGGTTACTATATATTCCTAAGAATTGCCATAATCAATCAGGAATCTGTTTTAGAACCATCTGCCAATCTGATCATCGGTGTGTTTATCCCCAAGGGATTTTGGGAGCCATATTCCGGGATTATTATCATCACCAGACATTAGTGAATATATAAAATGATAAAGCCCGGTTCCAAAACCCCGGGCTGAATTATTTGATAGTTAATATATTGATAGGCAGGCTGTTAATGACAGGCTGATGTATGCCAAATGCCCTAAAACACTGTTTATAAGCGATATAAGACACATAGCATTATAGTAATAGGTAGATACCAGCGAGGTAGTGAAAGTCGCTTAGAAGGGCTGGAAATGGCCTTAAATGGAGTGTTTGATATTTTGTAAATTATTAATAATAAAGAGATTAAATAGAATGAGGTTTTGGTGATAAGAAATACAAAATATGTGACAAGCCCATTAAATATACCGACCTTAGGCACAGAAAGTTTGTTAATTATTTTTAATGCAACGAATTGATGATCCAGCGTTAAGTTTAATTAATATTTCATGTTTTATCTCGCAAAAATCATCTTCAATGGAAATACCTTTTATCCAATCCTCATAGACCGACTTTGTTGTCGACAACCATGTACCTTCTTCCCTGATTCCTCCAAAGTGACCATCAACAGGGCTTCGACCACCTCCGGGACGAGCTTTAAAGCCATACTCGTTTGCTTCGCAATCATCATAGTCTAGCCAAAACCTTCTTTCTCTGTCTTTTAATTTAGCACCTGCGATGTACTCTCCTCCCAAATAGTTAATCAAAGCAGACCATTCTTCTATAGTAGGAACATGGTAGCCTATGGGGCAAAGGTGGTAGACTTTGGCAGCATACCAGTTGTAAAGCGCACCATAATCCTCCTTGTAAGCAGGATTATTCTCATACCAGCAAAACGCAGCTGATGACATTGAAGCCCATTGAGTATTATCAGTAACCAATGGGATGGAAACTCCATTATTATATTTCGTGGTTTTCAGGTCTTCTGCAAGCCAGGTCTGTGTGCCAATGCGAACGGTGTCATAAACATTACCGTCACCATCTACCGGAAGCTTACTTTCCTTTTCACATCCGTGAAAAACTAAAGCAGAAAGTAATAACATTCCAAGTAATGAATATTTTATAGCCGTATGCATAACTATTTGACTTTTTAACGTTTATTAATTATTCATTTCCAGTGATTTAAATTGTTATTTTTCACAGGTCTCCTTTTTATTTGCGGAAACAAGTGCTGTACCTGTTTCCAGCTCAACTGAATAGGATGAATGATTGTGAAGCGCACAAAAAGGAACAGTGTACCAACGATCGTCATTGCTATTTTCTTTTTGAACATGAGCTCCCGAAATATCACTTCGAGGACAAGACAAGGCTCGACATGTAACGGTGTACTGACCGCTAAAGTTCCTCCAATGCTGTAGCCACGTACCACACCTACAGACATTTTGAGAAGTACCATTAATGTTTTTTACTCTCATGGCTAAAAAGATTAGATTAAACATCGACTTAACCAAAATTACGAGATAAATGCTATACGAGTCAAGGATTTCAGGGAATATTTATGAACAGGGTTAAACTTATTAATTTACCTTTTCTTTTGCCAGCAAGTCTTTCAGCATTATGCCATGTATATAATATCCATCCAGTGAGCATACATTCTCTATCGCAGGATTATCCCCAATCTTAAAGTGGTTTCGAACAAACTCTACATCCGGTTTCATAGGCCCCCTGGGCCCCGATGACCGGATTTCCTTTAAATGCATCTATTTGCTTTGAAATGAATGATACACTGGGGTTTACACTGGTTGTTCTCCCATACTCTGAATTCTACAATCCTTGCTATCAGATCGAATGGTATCGGCTGGCTTATCGGGAACTGTACCGATCCTTTACCGTGTTTGTATTTTGCAAGCTCATCTGCAAACTCTGTATGTCCTGACGGGGTGGCATAAAAGCCGATATGATTTTTGAAACCGGCGAAATATACCAGAGCCCTGCCGTTTGTTCTGTAAGCAGGTATATTATAAACGAGTTTTTCTTCGGCTCCCGGAGCCAGATCGGTTATAATCTTCCTTATCTGTGTGAGAATCTTTTTTGTCAGGAGTTTGTCACTGGCAAGTTGGTTCAGGTAGTTTGCTGCAGTTATCCTTGAAACATTTAAGTCCCGTTGTATAAACTCAATTTTTGTGTATGGATGTTTAAAGAGGTTGTTAAGTAAATCGGGGCTGTAGAATTTATAATTGTCTTCATCCTTTAAGGAATTACTTGCTTAATTAATAAATTCTTCATGTAATATTACTACAGATTAAATTCAAAGCTTTAATACAAATCCGGCTGATATGTTAAGGATATTGAGCCAATTCCTGACATAACCATCCCCTGGCCAAACATCCCCGGTATCCGTTCCTGTGGCTCCTCCACCCAGGTAGCGTATATTAAGAAACATGGTTGTCAATGCATTAACATCTGCTCCGAAGCGAAGGCTTGCATCAAGGATTGCACCTACAATCTCATTATCACTTCCATTGAGATAACTGACCGGTGCATAGATACCGTCTGCCTCAAGTTCAGAATAGAAATGTTTATTCAGTCTCAATTTGCTTCTTAATTTAAGAGCAGGGACCGGCCCTATCCCTCTATTATCAGTATAGAGTCCTCCATCAGTTGATTCGAAAGAAATAGTTGCATTACGGATTTGAAGACTTCCGCCAATGGCAAAGTTGAATTTCTCTTTATTTTTGGTTAATTCCCTCAGGTAGCTGAATCTGTAGAATGGGAAATTGTATAAACAGTTAATACCTGATGAAGCAGGGAATGAGATATCATTAAAAACCACATCAGTCCTTAAAACGGCCTGAGTCTCTATTCTTAGCGGCTGATAAAGCAGTATGAAAGTATTTCTGTTATTTACATCCACTTCGATTGAGAATCTGGTTGTCGGGAAAAGAACATCCTGTCCGCCCTCTTTTACATAATTAAAGTAGGTTCCATTCTCCCCAAGCTGAATCTGATGTGCAAGTACTGATATAAAACCAACCTCAGCAACTGTACGGAATTTTATTTTTCCGGTGTCGGGATTTGCTATTGAAAGGCTTTTCTGAGCAAAAGCCGATATCCCCGTAAGTGTCATCAGACAAAATAAAATGATCTGTTTATTCATAGTTTTACAGGTTTATTATAATCGCTTTAAATTAATTGCTTCATTTCTTTATAGTGGAAGATTATATTTCCTTTTAATCCTTTTTTAGTGGCATCCAGCATTGATTTTGCTACATCATGAGCTCTTATTGGTTTCATTTGTGATGGTAACAGGAATGAAACTGCCTTAATGAATATTTTTCCAATAAGTTCTCCTAATCTGAATTCTTGTCTTTTACCAAGAAGTAAAGACGGACGAAAGATTAATACTGTTTGAATATTCATGCTGCATATAGCATCCTCAACCTTTCCTTTAAGATTGAGATAGAAATTTTTACTTTCACTGTTTGCTCCGATAGATGAAACAAACACGAATTGAGGAGATCCGGTTTCTGAACTGAATTTTGCAGCGTTTACCGGAATGTCATAATCAATTTTTTTATATTCTTTTTTATCACCTTTCACTTTTTTGGTTGTTGTTCCAACTGCACAAAAAACTATATCACTATCTCTAATTTCTGACTTAAAAGTCTCATAATCTGTAAAATCTAATACTATAGTTTTAATTTTTGGGTTTTTAAATGCAACAGGTCTTCTAACCAGAACTTTGATTAAGGATATTTCTGAATCACTTTGCAATAATTCCAGTAAATGACTTCCAATTAACCCGGTTGCTCCAATTAATGTCACAGTTTTATTATTCATATTAAAGAAGTTTAATCGTTGCAGTGATAAAATTCAATTCTCTCAGGATCTTCTCTAATGTTGATTTCTAATTAGTATGGTCATCCATGTTACAATACTCTGATCTGTCTGGTTTAAATGGATCCAACTCTTGAAAAGATTCGATTGTTAATAAGACAATATATCTTTTACCCGGGAACCTTTTAAGAAATCTGATAACGCATTTTTAATCAATTTATATTACTGTCATTTTGGAGTTAACTGACTATATTTCAATGAATATTCCTCTAAAACAGTACCAGATTCATCAATCAGTCTGAAAATACAAAGAGGCTCATCTCCCTCCGTGTCAAAAGTAAATTCACCAAAAGCTTTCAGATCTGTTCCATGATAGCCAAAAAGCTGATTCGCAGGGTCATCTGCCATTGCATCTGGTCCGGGGACTCCTCCAAGTGAAGCAGCCTCAAATTCATATATCTTAAATCCTGAAGATCTGGGAATTGTAAACCCCCGTGCTCCGTGGCGATCTCCGCTAATCAATAAAACGCCGGGGATATTTTCCGTTTCTATCAGGCTGAAAACCTCTTCCCGTGCCAGAGTATCCCAGGTACCCCACGAGTCTTTTCCATTGGATATATAATCACTCCACATGGTTCCGCTGGAGATGATCTTAAAAGGAGCAGCAGATTTTTTTAAGATATCTTTTAACCAATTAAGCTGCTCCATTCCCAGATATGAACCATATTTTCCTCTTTCTTCCGGGTTGCGGCATGAACGGGTATCTAACATTATCAATTCCACCGGTCCTGCTCGGGTATTAAAAAATATTCCTTCCCGGTCATCCTCAGGATTATTCCAGTTTTGACGCCATAATTTCCTGAGCATTTCCCTGTCTGCTTCAGTAAACCCATCGGGAATACCGCTGAGGTCGTTGTTTAAATAATCATGATCATCCCACGAGGTATATAGCGGTATATTGGCTGCAAGTCTTTGCCAGGGTCCTGAAACATCTCGAAGAAGATAATCAGACCTGTGCATATTGAAATCGTTTTCTCTGTCATCAACTGCAATATCCCCCAATAGCATCATTGCATGTGGTTTCCTTTTAAGAATCTGACTGGCAAGGTTCGGATTATGTAATCCTATTTTATGAAAGCATGATCCAAAAACCAGTCTGAATATGCTTTTTTCATCGTGAGCCGGGGCTGTTCTGAAACTGCCTTCTGCAATTTCCTGATTTTCTGAGTAAATAGAATATATGTAATAACTATTGGAAGATAATCCATCTAGTTTTAGCCTTTGTTCAACTCCGGGTTCAGTTATATCTTTTATATAAGTTTTTTCAACGCTGTCGTTCATTTCAGATACTTTGACAACAATTGATCCGGCAGCCGATGGACGCAACCACAGGATTATTTCATCTTCTTTCAGGTTACCAAGCATAGGACCTCCCATTAATGAAATATTATGTTTTTGTGCTGCAATTAAAATCTCCGGATCACTAAAATCAACATCACTTTTTTCAGCAAAAACAATTCGGGCATCAAGGTAAAACTGCCTTACGTTATCCTGCAAAAGCTCATAACTATCCAGTAACCTGGTGTCAATTTCCAGATTTCCAATATGGGCTTCGGGCAGGGTTACCTTATTATGGGATTGGATTATCTCAGTACTCTGGCTGTAACTGTTGTTAAAGAAAAAAATAAGCACAAGAAGAAAACAACATCTCTTTTGAAAATACCTCATCACAGCCATAAATTTATATTAATTAAATACTTCAGAATAAATGGATTAATGATATCTGTATTCTTTTTGAATGTAAGGTTCCCAAAAATAAAGCACACCGGTTTTCTTATTTTGCTAACCTCAGTACTATTTTAAGATAACATCCAGATAAACCGAATACCGCCCATACGTTTCATAAAATGGTTTAAAAACAACACCGTCAATAGTAAATTGCAGCTGCCCTTGATCACCTGTTATCGATTTGCTTATATCCTCTGCATCTAATGTTACCTTACGCCATTCTGTCCCTGGTTCAGATTCCTGAGCTGCCAGCAGAACCGGTCCGTAAAACAGACTGGCAATATTTTGCTGATCCATAACCGGCTCTAAATAAAACTTAAAGGGCATACGCAACTCAACCGTATCCCCGTTTTTCCATTTACGGCTTAAGGTAAGATAGCTTCCCGGTACAGCATTAACTTTTGCTTCTTTACCATTTATCTTTACAAAAAAGCCCTTGGTTGCCCAGTGTGGCACACGTACATTAATGTCAAACCTGCCCTTACCGGTAATGGTTAATCGTGTCTGGTCTTCTTTCGGATAAGCTGTTGTTTGTGTTACAGTTACATTCCGGTCTGTCCAATTTAATGTTGAAGGCACATAGAGGTTCACATACAAAGCCTGGTTGTCTGCACTTTTGAAATAAATTGAGTTTTGAAATTTTGTGTTACTTTCAAGAGCCGTACCATTACAACAGCTAAAACCTGTCATATTGGGATTACCAAACTGTTTTACAGAACCCGGTCTCAGGGGCACGTGATAGGTATTTCCGGGGGTGTGCTCTGCAACAGAAGCAAGAATGTGATTGTACAGCCCACGCTCGTAATAATCCATTAACTCTGCACTCTGATTAAAGAGAAAAAGGTTTCTGGTCAATTTGAGCATATTATATGTAGCACAGGTTTCATTCTGGCCACCGGCCGCGAAACCGTTTTCATAAAGTGTTGCCGGCTGTGCAGTGAAGCATTCCGCATTATCAGGGTTGCGTGCTCCTGCAACTCCTCCGATACTGTACATATAATCACCAGTGGCAATATTCCAGAAATTATCAGCGATATGATAATATTCCGGATCATGTGAATCACGATAAATTTCAAGTGCCCCCATAATCTGAGGTATATGCTGGTTGGCATGTAACCCGCGGAACATATCTACATTCCTGGCCAGTCCGTGAGAATGTTCAGCATCACCATAAAACACTCTTATGTTATCAAATAATTGTGCAACTTCAAGATAATCAGGTTCGTTGGTTATCCGATAGAGTCTTGCCATGGCTTCGTTCATTCCCCCGAACTCTCCTGCGATGTATGTGTTCCACATGCTTATAAGTATTTCGGTTGGCACCTGACTCAGACGGGCAAATACCCAGTCACCCATCCCTTTTACAATTTCCAGCGCCTTTTCATTGCCACTGATTTCATATACATCCATTAAACCGGCGAGAATTTTGTGCAGGGTATAGTATGGTGCCCATATTTGAGCATCACTCCGCCCGTAGGTTGCCCCCTTTTCCAACATTATAAACTGGTCTGGCGGATAGGCACTGATAAATCCTTTACCCCAGTTCCAGTAATCTGTCCGGATACCTTCTGTACTCAAATCTGAATCAAAGTCTGATTTACCCGGACCCGGTGGAACAGCTAACGGGTCTGCCACATGTTCTCCTCCGGTTGTTTTTGGTTTTCCTGACATTTGTGATAATTCATACAGTGTATTTACCATATATTCCATCTTATCACTAAAATTGGTCCGGAGAGACGGATCATAACCGGCACTCGCATATGCCTGAGCAATAGCGCTGAGATAATGCCCTGTAGCATGGCCACGCAATTTGGTTTGCTGACTATCCCATCCCCCAAGTGGTTCTGTTCCCTCAGGCTGTTCCTGCCCAAAGGCATTACGAAACATATATAGGAAATTGTCCGGATTTGTATTGGCAAGGCCTGTCATAAACTTATCACGGTTCCTGATAAATTTCGTGTCGTGGTTATGAAGATCAGTATTTAATGTAACCTGATCAAGATTAAAGGCTTCCAGTGTACGGTCTGGCGTAGCAGGCATTTTAGCCTCTTTAACTGTGACAATCGCTTTTGGCTGGATGTTTGTTCCGGCAACCCTTCCAGTTATTGTATAAGTGCCAGGGGTGAGTACCTTATTATTATCCTCTGGTGCCGGCCAGAGAACTCTTACATCCGGTCCTTCGATATTATTGCTGTAAACACCCTTTAGATAGCGTGGTAACCCTGGAAGATGCCCGACTACAGTCTCCACCTGGATATCCGGAACGGTGGCCAGAAATGCATTATACAACTGCGGAGTTGTTTCGGGAAAAACAGGGAGATTACGGTCTTTTTCACCTCTTCTGTCTGAAACCTGATTACCGTTTTGTGCAAAACCCGAAGGTGTGCCCAAGGCAAAAAAAATCAGTATTATTCCGGCGGACAGCTTAAATGTTTTCATAATTAAATTCTTTGTAGTCGTTTTTCATCAAGGAAGTAAGTAAGATTAATAATTCTCCAGTTTCAAAGTAACAAAGATATTATTATGGTTCCGTAAAATGAACTTGAAATTCTTTATGGTTTGTATCTTTTGTCAATTAAGTTGTTAATCCCAAATCTTGCTCCAAAAGTAAGAGTAGGGTAAATATAGTTCTCATTATACCTTGTCAAATCATGTGTTATAGGAAGAGGAATTGATGAATTTATTGCAATACCTTTCTTGGGGATTACTGTTCCGGTCAAAACAAAAAAGCGGCGGTGATAAGGATACTTATTCTTTCTCACCAGACTACATACATAATGTATCCCTTCAACTTTGGGCTTAAGTCTCAAATTTCGTAACTTTATTAAAAAAAGTTAATGACATCAGTTAAAAAGGAGGTGAAAAGAAATGACTTTTTATGTCCGAAATGCAAAGAACAACTTCGGGTTGGAGATCATGTAATCTTCAAGGTAAAAAATGAAAAAAAAGAGAAGGGCCTTATCCTCTTAAGTCCTCAGACAGGTAATTGTTCTAGTATTAAGCATCCATCCTTTGAATACGCAAAATCCGCCTGTGCTACCTCTGTTGTTACCAGTAAACATATCCTTCTGATTTATAAGTCTACCCAAATCCCGTAAAGACACAGCTCTATATAGATTCTAATAAGACTATTGAAAACTATGAGGATATTAATGTAATCGGTTGCGTAGCAGATACGGGGCAGGGGAATAAAGTTGATGTTCGTGAACTTGTACCCGGACTCTGCATAATTGTTTTATACCGAGAACATAGAAAAAACTGTATTAGACATTCAGGCAAAAATGAATAATAAAAATAAATTTAAGTTACTGGTTTTTATAACTATGATGGCACTTCATGGATGTGTTACAGACAAGCCCGGGGTTATATATGTTGATACTAATTCTACTATAAAAAATGATGGCTTTACCTGGAAGACAGCCTATAATAATCTACAGGATGCTATCGGTAAGGCAAATAAAGACGATGAGATCTGGGTTGCAGCCGGTATTTATAAACCTACAAAGCAATTTGGCGGAGAAGGCGATAGATATAAGAGTTTCCGGCTGAAAGAAAATGTTGCTTTTTATGGCGGATTTGAAGGTGCAGAAACTAAACGTGAAGAACGTAATTGGCATGTCAATAAGACGATCCTGAGCGGCGATCTCAATGGAGATGATAATAATTTTGAAAATTATATGGAAAATAGTTTTCATGTTGTGACAGGGGACGAGCTTGATTCTACAGCTATCCTTGATGGTTTTTACATCACCGCTGGTAATGCGAATGACAGCATCTGGCCAAATGATGGGGGAGGCGGGATGACTAATTTTAATGGGAGTCCGACAATAACAAATTGTACTTTTATTGGAAATGCAGCATTTGCCGATGGCGGTGGTATGCGAAACTGGGGCAACAGCAAACCGCTGATAAATAATTGCACTTTCCAGAATAACAGGGTAGTTCAGGAAGGAGGGGGCCTCATGAACGGGCCGGGCAGCAGCGCTATCATCATAAATAGCAAGTTCCTGAATAATTATGCCGGGGAAGATGGAGGCGGAATATACAATAATGAAAGTTATACCAGGGTGATCAATTGTGTATTTCAAAATAATTCATCCGGTTTAACGGGGGGAGGAGTGTACAATGTCAATTCAAGCAATACATTAATAACTAACTGCACCTTTTATCAAAATTCGGTGGATGTTAAGGGTGGTGCTATAAGCAACAGGGATAGCGATCCGGAATTGGTTAATTGTATCCTTTGGAATAATTATGCTCCTGAATACCCGGAAATAGCAAATCAGGAATCTACCACAAAGGTTTCCTTCAGCGCAGTAAAGGGGGGGTATGCTGGCACTGGTAATATCGATTCAAACCCTCTTTTCGTAGATAAAAGTCTGAGACTTACAGTATCTTCTCCCTGCATTGATGCTGGAAATAATCAGGCTGTTCCCAAAGGTGTTAATTATGATATAGATGCCAACCCACGGATTAAGAATGGAACTGTAGATATGGGGGCATATGAATTTTTTAATAGTAATATTGAAAATTGAATAAAATGAAAGGAGTATTAATAATCTTTTTCTGTAGTTTCAGGTAGTGAACTATCAAGAAGTTCATCTATGCTGGGTTTTGCAATATCCCATGCTACTTTTAAAACAAAGAAGCTAACAATAACACCTGCAATCGGGTCAAGTATTCGCCAACTTTCTCCTAAAAGTATTGCTCCGGAAATTCCTAATACTGTTCCAATAGATGAAAGTGCATCTGATCTATGATGCCAGGCATTGGAAATCATCGCTTGACTGTTCAATCTTTTTCCTTCAATTTTTGTATACCAGAAAAGCCCTTCTTTTCCAGATACCTTGATGATCGAACCTTATTAAGATATCCTTAAATAAACAGTTTGAGAAGATCGGAGGGATGATAAGCCGGACGACCGTTTTTCCTGAAGATCCGTTCTGAATCCGGAATCTTCTATGGAAAGACTTTTAATAATGAGGTCGATAATCCGGACCTCATTCTCCGGGTCGATTGCTTTTCATAGCATTGTCCGTATTAGGCGTTCGTATTTTCTTTTATCTTAATGTAATTATCACTTTCCCGATTGAGTGTCCCTGGCTTAGATAGTTCATTGCATCTGCAGTCTTATCAAGTGTATACCGTCGGTCAATTACTGCTTTGATAATGCCATTTTTCAAAAGACTTCCAGGAAATTCCAGATCCTGCTTATTCGGTTAAGCCGATAATGATTTAATCTTTTTTGAACCTAAAGACAATGCCCATCCGAATACTAACGATTTGAATATTTGAGACAAAGAACCTCCAACCATGACATATCTGCCATCTTTTATTCTTAGTTTGATAGTCATCAGCTTCACTTCTTCCCTCATTGATGAAAATTCATCAGAGCCTGACATAGGCCATATTGTTAAGAATGATGATTTTGGGAGATACAGATGCAGACTCTCAGTTATCAAACTGATGTATGATCCTGATTTGTTACTGTTTCCATAATTGATCCTTATTGAAGAAAAAAGGAGCTGCCCGCGTCGATACAATCCCCTGACTCACGCGGTAGTGTAATTAAATGGCAACTCCCCTTCATGCACCATCACAGGTCACGGCAGAGTGTGCGGTAAAGACTCAGGTCAAGTCCTGATGCCTTCATCAGAACATGGTCCTTCGCCAGTGTGCGGGGTTCTCCAACAGCCACTATTTCTCCATCCTTCAGTATGGCCATGCGGTTACATATGGCAATAACCGGCAACACCGACTGTGAGACAATCACCTGTGTAGACACCATTGAACCCATTATTTCCATCAGCTGCATGACCATTGACGGGTCGAGATTGGAGAATGGCTCGTCGAAGGCCAGCACTTCAGGCTTCATTGACAGCACGGTCGCAAGTGCAACCCTTTTGCGTTCCCCAAGGGAAAGATGATGGGAGATCTCCCTTTCAAATCCGGACAGATTCATCATGGCAAGCGCCGCCATGACCCTTGCCCTTACGTCAGCTGCAGGCAGGCCGAAGTTAAGCGGACCGAAAGCTACATCCTCCTCAACAGTGGGATTGAAAAGCTGGTCGTCGGGATTCTGAAATACGAGGCCAACCAGCCTTCGCACCTCCGGCAGGTTCTTGCCGGTAACGGGGATATTGCCTATTGTCACACTCCCCGTCTCCCCTTCCAGCACTCCGTTGAGGTGAAGCAGAAGGGTCGATTTTCCTGAGCCTGATGGTCCGATAATGCCGAACTTCTCGCCCGGACCTATCTCCAGCGAAACCGATTTCAGTACCCTCCTGCCGGGACTATAGGAAAAACTCAGATCTTCTATCTTAATTCCGGCCGGCATCTTATATAAAAAACTTTATCAAAAGAAGCAAAGCTACAAAAAGAAGGGATAATACAATGTCAGAACTCCTTAGTCTCATTTCCTGCATATCAGGGAACTCCCCTGCGAAACCGCGCGAAAGCATTGATTTGTATATAACCTGCGACCGTTCCCAGCTTCTCAGGAATATCACGGCAACCTGATTGCCGTATACTTTCAACCTGCCTCTCCTGAGAACACCGGGAGTCCGGCTTTCCCGGGCCCTGGCTGTCCTGAGCATCTCATCGGCCAGCAGGAAAATGTAGCGGTAAAGCAATGCAGATATTGTGGTCACAATTGCCGGAACCTTAAGCCGGCGAAGTGCCATCAATAACCTGTGAAAACGCTCCGTAGTGCTCAGCAGAATAAGAATCAGAAGCGCCAGGGAAGCCTTCAGAAAGACTGACAATCCGGCTTCTGCCAAAGGCCTCCAGTTGGAGATAAAAGGGACTTCACGCGTATCCATTACCGAAACCGGGTAAAAAAGAGCGGCCATCAGAATAAACGGGGAGACAATAAGCATTCTTTTCAGCAGATATACGGCAGGGATCCTGCACAACACTGTGGCAGACAGCGTTATGGCAGAATAGAGACAAAGATTAAGAAGCCTTCCGGAAACAGGTTCAGTTGTAATTATGATTATTGCAGCCAGCGATGCAATGATCTTCACCCTCGGATCGAGCCGGTGCACCGGTGAATCCAGGTGGCTGTACTTATCGATAAAGGTGTGTCTCAAATACCTGTTATTATTTTTTTTGTCCCTGCCTGGCTTTAAGTCCGTAGAAAATCCCGGTAATGCCAAAAATTAGTGAGAAGCCTGTAATTATTTTGTGGATTTTACTCAGTCCGTTGCCCGAAGTCTCGGTTGATTCAACAATCTCATCTTCTGTAATTTCCTCTGCTTCAGGCATATCAGACAGAACGGTTATGGCGGTACTTTTCATGTGCCCCTTCCGGTCATCCACAACAAATGTCCATTCACCTTCAGCGTCCGGCACAAAGGCAAAATGACCGGTCTTGTCTGTACTGCCTGTCTGCCATGCATTTTTCCGGTCGGCAGGAGAATAGACAGTCACTGATCCATCAACGAGAGGCTGTGTGGGTGAAAATGAGGATCTCACAACAACCACCCCGCCCTGAAAACTTGTTTCTACGTTAACTCCGTGAGCCAGAGCGCTGCCAGTCGAAACCAGCAGGCTAAGTGTAATCAGTAAAGCGGTTTTCTTGTCCATGTTATCGGTTTTAAAGTTAACTACTTTTTGATGATCCATCCAGTATTTCCGGTTTAACCTTCCGGAGGAACAACACTGCCGACAGGGTAATACCCCCTTCAATTAATGCGGCAAGCAGATAAACAAACAGTAATAATGCTATAGCGGTTCCGTATCCTGTTATTCTGAATTCAGTAACCATCAGCAGGGCCGGAACAATAATCCCGGTCAGCCCCGCCATTACTGACTTTATGTACTCAGGTATAACGGCAATTCGCCATATCATCCAGGCAGCATAAGCCCCGGCTCCCATGTTAATGGCATTGATCCCGAGTGTCAGCAGGCCGCCATGCTGAAATATCAGCGACTGGAATAACAGCGCAGCAAAAACAACGGGGAATGAGCGTTTGCCAAGAATTATACCGGCAATACCAAAGAGCCCGAGGTGTATTGACGTACCGGCGACCGGGAAATGGATCAGCGAAGCCACAAAGAGGGCGGCCCCGGTCATTCCCATCTGTGGGATCTCTTCTGCAGTCGCCTTCCGGCCGGTCAGATATACCAGTCCCAGCGCGACAGCGTTTGCCGCGATACATACGGGGGTGCTTATTATGCCGTCGGAGATGTGCATCCTGGTTGCCGGTTGCCTGGAATAGCTTCCTGTAAACCGGACTAATTAATTTTGAGTTCAATACTGGTGATGCAAATATATTTTATTTTGTTTAACTGTGACAAACCTTCAGGTGAGGAACCGGATCCCACGCCAGGACTTAGCACATTAATCTTGTGGACCATGAGCTATAATCCATCCTTATACTCTTAAAACAATTTCTGAATAAGAGCATCAACAGTCGTTACATAAGCAAATCCAAATGCCAGGTTAAGCAGGCTTGCAAGATGCATCTCTTCATTTATACTGCCGGTGCCGTCAGCCGGGAAAAATACCCTGTAATCACGATAATAGGCATCGCGGGCTGTTGACTCACAACACATGTTCGTCATAATACCGGCTATTACCAGGTCCTCAACTTTAAGACAGCGAAGGATTGTCTCCAGGTCAGTATTGTAAAAAGAAGAATAACGGTGCTTGTAAATAATTTTCTCTCCGGGAGCCGGTGCAATACTATCATGGACTTTGCTTTCGGGGCTCCCCTCTATGCACATACCTTTCCACCACCACGACATAATGCCGGCATCCATGCCATCAGGGTGATGTACATGACATGTGTAGATCACAGGGCGCTTAACTTCCCGGAAGGCATTTATCAGTTTGCTGAGTCCGGGGAGTATTGCCATTCCTCCGCAGGTAAAAGTAGGGGAGAGGGGATCAAGGAAGAACTTTTGCATATCAATTACCAGGAGAGCGGATTTATCCCTGTTAATCTGCATTTCATGCTGATTGAATTCCGATATCTTTTCAAGCCAGAGCCTTGTTTTTTCTTCAAGTGTTTTTTGAGTTACGTATGGTTCCATTTAATTGTTTTTGTTTGTTGTCAGAAATATGTTATTTATTTTCCTTCAGCCGGTCATAGAGACTGCGTGTTTTCGCGGGATCCTTGAAATTCAGCCATATATCCAGATCAGATGTCTGAATGTTAATATAGGGAGAAGAGCCTTTGGTTATGAACAGCTTAACCCGGGTTCCGTCGCTGAGGGTAAAATTACCCTTCAGTGCCTTTCCTGCAGCAAAACCGTTCGTTCTGCGCTTTATTGATGGAAGATATACCGCCGAATCAATCCTTGTAATATCTGAGTACCCGATGGAGACTCCGTACATCCCTTTGATGGTGAGTTCCTCCCTGCCGGCTTCGGCGGAAGATTCACGACTGCCGGCCACTATCATGATTGCAGGAAGGAATAATGCCACAAAAATCACTGCAAGGGCCAGAATAGCACCGGCATACTCTTGCCCTCCGGGGGGGCTGACATAACCTGGATGATCAATAAGCCTGTTTATCGTCTGGCTTACCTCTTCAGGCTTATCGGTTCCGATCCTTACAACGGACTTCTTGTTTTTAAATCTTAATTCAATGGCACCCAGACCTGAAACATTATAGAGCCATCCCCCGGGGATCAGCCTGATACCTATCCCGTAATAAGGAGGATTTCTGACAGGTTTGCAGACTGAAATACTGGAAAGAGGATATTTCCTTGTAAAGAGTCCGGTACCCAGCTTTACTTTTATATGAGTGTCGTCAACTTCAATGACAAGCCGGTAGAATATAAGAAGACAGATAAGTACTGTTAAGGCAGCAAATCCCAGGATAATCCTTTCAGGGCCCCCTTTCATACCCGGAGCGAATAAAATCACAAGGATAATGATCAATATCGGGACCATTATCAAAAGAGATAAGGTTCCGGATTGTGTATATCTGTATTTTGCCATGTTTTTAATTCAGTAAAATTATTGATTTAAGAGTATAATTAATAAATAATAATCTTGTTATTTTTTATTCCCTGAGATTAGTTTTAATAATATTTAACATGTTAATGATTAACAATTCGATTTGTTTGCATACATTTGATAATATTCTTCAGTGTGAAAGTTGGTTGAAGTGAAATATAAGTCGACACTTCATTAATTTAGATAATAAATGGTAACAATGGCGAGACATATATTTATACTCCGGTGTCGCCTTTCGTTATTGAAGTAACACTATTTCAACAGAGGGCGGTGCACATTTCAGACAGGATGGTTTTAAGCATGAGACAAATATCTTTTATGATGCGCCGCCCTTCTTTATTGGGGGGAATTAACCACCGGATTTATCAGTAGTGAGAAAAAAATTTCCGATATTTGATACTGATCAGAATAGAATGGTCGGTCACAGGCTTTTATTCTTACTCAAACAGAAAAAACATGAAAAATCTGAAAATTTCCCTGAATACACTGCTGGTATTTGCGTTGATTCTTTTGATTGATTCCTGTGCGGTAAATCCGGTTACGGGTAAAAAACAGATTATGCTGATGTCGGAAGCCCAGGAGATTCAATTGGGAGCGCAGTATGATCCACAGGTAATTGCAACTTTCGGGGAGTACAAAAATGAAAATCTCAGGAACTTTTTACAGCAGAAAGGGACTGAGATGGGTGTGATATCACACAGGCCGAAGCTCGAATATCATGTTAAGATTCTCGATTCCCCGGTAGTTAATGCTTTTGCCGTTCCCGGGGGATATATATATTTTACAAGAGGGATTCTGGCATTGCTTAACAACGAAGCTGAGCTGATAGGTATTCTGGGGCATGAAATGGGTCATATAACAGCCCGTCATTCCGCAAGCCAGCAGAGCAAACAGCAACTTGGTCAGTTATTGCTGATCGGCGGCATGATCGCTTCCGAAAAGTTCGCTTCTTATGCTGAATATGCAATGCAGGGGATGCAGCTGCTCTTTTTGAAGTTCAGCCGTGACAATGAGCGTGAGGCAGACCAGCTTGGGGTTGAATACTCCTCAAAAGTCGGGTATGATGCTCATAAGATGGCTGATTTCTTTGAGGTCCTCAATAAAATGAACATGGCTGAAAGTCAGGGCGGGGTTCCCACTTTTCTCTCAACCCACCCCGATCCGGGCGATCGCTACAATTCTGTTCACCGGCAGGCGAAAGCATGGCAGGACACTCTTAAGTTAGCTTCATACAAGGTTAACGGTGACAGTTATCTGCGTATGATAGACGGGATAGTATACGGGGAGGATCCGCGTCAGGGATACGTGGAAGGAAATGTTTTTTATCATCCCGACCTGAGATTCCGTTTCACCTTCCCCGCAGGATGGCAGCTTGAGAACCTTCCAACCCAGGTTAATATGGGCCCGAAGGACGGCAAGGCTCTTATGATTTTTACTTTTGCCCAGGGCAGTACCCCTGAAGAGGCAGCAACCAATACAATAAAGCAACTGGGGCTGGATCTTCAGCAGAGCAAGCAGGCAACTGTAAACGGCATGCCTGCCCTTGCAACAATATGCAGGCAGGTTCAGCAGGACCAGACGACCGGACAACAGCAGGCTATAGGAGTTCTGTCATACTATATTAGCTATAGTGGGCAGGTTTACGTCTTTCATGGGGTGAGTGCCGAAGCCGATTTTGCAGGTTACTTAAATACTTTTGAATCGGCAATGAACACGTTCGCGACCCTTACGGACCCGGCAAAGCTGAATATAAAACCCAAAAGGATACAGGTAAGGAGAGCTCCCAGGGCAGGTACTCTTGCAAGCGCCTTCAGCTCATACGGCGTTCCGCAGAGCCAGATGACGGAACTCGCATTCCTGAATAACATGGAACTCACCGACCAGTTACCGGCCGGGAAGCTTATCAAGATAATCGGCGAATAGAAATACCTGTTATCTGCATTAATCCTTAGTCCATCCCTATCAGAAACCTGTACAGCTCACTCTTTGTGGAGAGGATCACTGTTGTTGTTGAATCAAAGGTCCTTTCAAAGGTCTCCATTGACTTGACGAAGCTGTAGAGATTCCTTGATGCTGAACTCCTGTCGTATGCTGCCGCATATATGCCTGCAGCCTGTGCGTCCGCAGCACCCATTATCTCTTCAGCCTGACGAAAAGCTTCCGATTGAATAAGCTTGAGATCCCTCTCTTTCTGTCCGTTGATCTTGGAGGCTTCACCCTGACCTTCCGATCTGAACCTCTCGGCTATGCGGAATCGTTCACTCTGCATCCTCTCATAAACCTGTGCCCTTACATCGTCAACATAATTAAGCCGTTTCAGACGGAAATCGAGGATCACTATTCCAAGATCACTGGCCCTCTGATTGGCTGATTGAAGAATCATTTCCTGTATCTTCTGTCTTCCGACAGTAATATTCATGAGTGTATCTCCAACTTCCTCGCCGGCAAGGTCAGAACTTATGGGGGTTCTGTTGCTGGTGCGGACAGACTCCTCAATGTTGTGGTTCGCGATAAAATCGCGTGTCTCACCATCGAGAATATCATCAAGTCGCGACTGTGCCCCTCTCTCGTCGGTGAGCCTGCGGAAGAACTGAAGCGGATCGGTTATCTGCCAGCGGGCATATGAATCAACAAAAATAAATTTTTTGTCTTTGGTGGGAACCTGATTGGGGTCGCCGTCCCATTCCAGGTATCTCTTTTCAAAATAATTGGCTTTTTGTATGAAAGGGATCCTGAATTTTAATCCCGGCGTCATCTTCGCCTCTCCCACGGGTTTGCCAAACTGGGTTATGATAACCTGTTCGGTCTCCTTAACCAGGTATGCGCTTTCCAGAATTAGAATAAGCGCGATAAAAGCTATTATGAGCTGTATTATTAATTTACGGTTCTTCATGATGTTTTGGTTTTATTTATCCTTAAGCTGCATCTGAAGAAGCGGCAGCACATTATTTCCTTCTTCGTCGGTAATGATCTTATTACCGAGCCTGGGCAAAACACTCCCCAGTGTTTCAAGATAGATCCTTCGTTTGGTGACTTCAGGCGCCTTGATATACTCCGTATAGAGGGCGCTGAACCTTGCAACTTCACCCAGGGCATTATTTACACGCTCTGAGGCATAACCATGGGCTTTCTGTATCGTTTCATCAGCCTGTCCTCTCGCCCGCGGTATTATCCTGTTATATTCCGACATAGCCTGGTTGATAAGTGTCTCTTTCTCCTGCTGTGCCTGATTAACTGCATTAAAGGCATCCTTGACGGGATCGGGAGGATTTACATCCTGAAGCACTACCTGGTCTATTTTTATGCCAAGAGAATATTCAGTGCAGATATTCTGTATCTCTTCAAGTACCGTTGTGGCTATCTCCATCCTTCCTACCGTAAGCACTTCATTAACTGTACGGTCGCCCACAACTTTACGCATTGAGGCTTCCGAGATATCGCGCAGGGAGTTCACAGGGTTTCTGACCTTGAACAGGAAACTGTAGGGATCGTTGATACGGTATTGAACAACCCATTCCACGTCGGCAAGGTTAAGATCGCCCGTAAGCATTAGCGATTCATCTGCATAACCGGCCTTTGCATACATCGATTGCACCCCTGCTGTGACAGTACGGAACCCGAACTCCAGCTTCTGTTGCCTCTCCACGGCAACTTTGTAAACACGTTCCAGAACCGGAAGTTTTACATTCAGTCCGGGCTCGACTTTGCGCACATATTTTCCGAAACGTGTTATCACGCCAACTTCCTCAGGGCCAATCTGGAAAAGGGATGTAAGGAGCAGAAAGACAACGGCAATGGCAATAAGAATTATTTTGTAATGCTCAATAACCTTCTTCCAGCCTGGCGGGAGATTTAAATTGTCAAATTGGTTATATGCCATAATTAAAAATTTGATGGTTCATTGTAAAGATAGGACTTTATCAGAAATAGAGGCAGGGTTTACTCACAGATATTACCGGTTATGCTATTTTGTTGTCTCTTTACCGGCCTTTATGAGTAGAATAAGTTTTTCGACAAGAATCCCGGCACGCTTATCCATCGCAGGTTTGTCAGCCGGCACACCGTTCTCATCGAATGTTTTATCTATATAGGGGATAGGGAACGACAGGGGGACCGTCCAAGCCCCGATCTTCCAAAGGACAAACTGGAGGGCCTGAAGGGCCTGTGTGCCGCCGAAATTTCCGTTGGATACGCCTGCAAGGGCTACGGGCTTCCTCTGCCATTCTGCCCAGAGAAGATCGATAGCATTCTTAAGGCTGGCAGGATAACCTCCATTGTATTCAGTAGTGATGATTATCACACCATCTGAATTTCTTATTCTTTCTGCAAAATCTGTCATCTCCGCCGAAGGGGAATCCTGATACTTCAATCGCTCATCGAACAAAGGAAACCTGTATCGGTCAAGATCAAGTATCTCAGCCGAGGCTACCCCGTTTTCTTCCAGAAAATTCCGGAAATAGAGTGCAGCCCTGTGGCTAAGCCTTCCTCTCCGGACGCTCGGAGAAATAATTGCAATTTGCACCATGATGTCAGGATTGCTTTATTTATAAATTCTCCACGAATACCCTTCTTAAAAGAGATCCGGGAGACAATTTTTATTCAAAGGAATCAGTTACTTCTCTGACCTTCCCGCTGGAATAAGGTTATCTCCGACAAGCCTGAACTTATCGGCATCCTCTGGCATTGCAATATAAATCTGGGTGCCCATTTCAAGACCCTCTTCCACCACAATGTTTTTATCATTGAAGTCTCCCAGCCTTACGATCTGTTTTGTGTGGTTTTTCTTGTAAACATAAGGTATGCTGTCGGTCCCGGTCCTCACACATTCAAGTGGTATATAAACTGCGTCGGCTATTGTTTTGATAATGATCTTGTTCCATGTAGTCATTGCCGGTCTGAGATCAGGATCATAACCATCAACCCTGATAATAATTTCAAACATCTTTGCGTCTGAGTTAGGCAGCTGTTCTCCGATGTTGGCCACACTTGTTACCGTTCCGTTAAATACCTTATCGGGGAAGGCATCGATCGTAATCTCGACCTTCTGATCGTTCCGCACTTTGTTTATATCAATCTCGCTGACATACATTTTTGATATCATTTTTGAGAGATCGGGCAGGGTAGCTACAATATTATCAAAAGCATTAATTGATGAACCGGCTTTAATCTTTGCTCCTGACCTCCGGTCCTTTCTGTAAGTAACCATACCGTCGGCAGGAGCTCTGATTGTAAACTGGGACAGAAATTCCTCAAGATCTTCAACAAGCCTCTCTTTTCTGTTCATCTGTATCCTTTGCCAGTCGATCTGTCTTTTGGCCTGGGCAACCCTGAGGTCATAGCTTTTGTAAAGCTGTTCCAAAGCTCTCTCAGCCTTGTTGAGATTTATCTCTGCCTGGCGTATTGTAGCCGGAGGTTCAAATTTTGATTGTTCAAGAGTGATAGCTGCTTCCTCAACCCTGTATTTTTGATTCTTGATCTCATCCCTCAGATTGGTCAGAGTTACAGCCGTGTCAAGTACTCTCATCTCCAGATTTGCCCTCAGGGTTTTAAGGTTTTCAATTTCATCTTTCAGGGTATTGTCATACGATGTCCTGTCAAGCTGGGCAATATAATCCCCTTTCTTAACCATAGTCCCTTCAGGTACGATATCCAGTATCTTGAAGTCCATCATACGCATATCCATTCCCCTGTCATGACCCTGCGGCGCACCTCCTCTTCCGCCTCCCTGGCTGGATGAAATACCAAGCGATGGTCCGGGGATATTAATAGAGCTCTCGGCTATCAGCTCACCTGAATTTGTTACTGATATCTCAAAAATGCCCTTCTGCGCTTCGGCAAAAACACTGACGGTAGATGTTTTTGATACCAGTTTGTTGAAGACTGCCAGCGCGATAAATGCTGCCAGAATTCCTCCAAATATGAGTATCCTTTTCATTATCAATTTCATGGCAAATAAGATTAATTGTAGATCTCTCGTTTATATTCAGACAACAAAGATAGGGAAATTATTCCAACTCAATTTACCGCCAGTGATAACCCTGAATCTCAAGATTGGAAAGTCCGGCAGCCTTTGCATGGCTTACGGCAGATTGGTACTCCTCCCTGGTTATCATGCGTGAAATCTCAGGATACTCTGATGCTTTGTACATGGGACGGTATTGCGACATAATGTTGAGGTAAGTTTCTTTTGGAAGGTTTTTTGCTATCCAGTCGATAACCTCCTTTGTGCCGCTTACATAGTTTGGCATTACAAGATGCCTGATCATCAATCCCCTGTACATAAGTCCGTCACCGGCCGGTATTGCCACTCCAACCTGGTGATGCATCTCGAGCAGGGCATTCATTGTAACTTCAGGATATGTAACAGCGCCTGAGGAGAATTTCGATGCCATCTTTCCGTCGTAATATTTAAAGTCGGGAAGATAGATATCAATTATTCCGTCAAGGAATTTCAAAATCTCAACCCTTTCATAGCCGCATGTATTATATACGAGAGGTACTTTTAATCCCTTTGAGGCAGCTCTGTCGACAGCAAGTAAAATATGGGGCGAATAGTGGGTTGGAGTCACGAAATTAATGTTCGAACACCCCGCTTTTTGCAGGCCAAGCATCATAGTAGCCATGGCATCGATGCTTCTGACGCTTCCGCTCCCGCCATGGCTTATTTCCCAGTTAATGCAAAAGGCGCATCTGAGAGCACAGTGCGACATGAAAATTGTGCCTGACCCTCCTTTCCCCACCAGAGGCCTCTCTTCTCCGAAATGAGGATGAAAGGAGGCAATCTCCAGCCTTGAATTTGCACCACAGAACCCTCTCTCTCCCTTCAGCTTGTTCACACCGCACATGCGCGGACAGAGCTCACAGCTTTCCATCATCGCCCAAAGTGCCTCACCCCTTCTTTTCAATTCCCCGCTTGCGTGAAGGTCAAGATACCCTGGTTCAAAGAGGTTGTCTCTCCTTTTTGAGTTTTCGTTCATGTATGATGAGAATGATTGAATTATTCCTGCAAAGGGAGCAGCTAGCAGTGATTTTATGGCATCTCTTCTCGTTACCATATCAGCCTGAAACAAATTAAATAATTAACTTAGATTCCTGACTCTCATACAAAATTATGAAAAAATTGCCATTTATCCCATTCTTTGCAGTGTTGCTGCTTGTATCATGCTCATTGTCAGACTCATCTTCAGTAAAAACAAAGAAGCCCGGATCATTTGTTATTTCCCGGGAAAAAAGCAGGCCTGTTGATTTTGTCAACCCGTTCATCGGAACACAATATTTCGGACATACCTTCCCGGGGGCATCACTTCCCTATGCTCTGGTCCATGTGAGTCCCGACTGCCACACGACCGGCTGGACCTATGCCGCAGGTTATACCTGGGCCTCAAACAGCATAATGGGATTCAGCCATACGCACTACAGCGGGGTTGGCATGACAAGCGGGGGAGACATCCTTTTTCAGCCGACTGTCAACAATAACCTTCAGATAGTACCTGGCCTGAGGGAGAGCCCCGATGAAGGCTACCGGTCACGGTTTGACCATTCAGAAGAAAGCGCATATCCTGGCTACTATTCGGTCCTGCTCAAAGATTACGGTATTAAGGTTGAGCTTACAACAACAACAAGAGTTGCTTTTCACCGCTATACCTTCCCTGAGACAATAAATGCAAACATAATCATAGATATTGGTCACCAGATCGGTACCGCCCCGGCGCCGGGTGAGTCGTGGTTATCGATTGTGAATGACACCAGGGTGGAAGGGTATAAGAACAGCGCTTCGGGAAAGGTATTTTTTTGCGCGGAATTCAGCAAACCGTTCCTCTATTACGGAACTTTTGACGTTAACAGAAAAACGCCTGAATCAGATAGCGGAATATTCCCTTTCAAGAACGGGGAGACAGGAGAAAAAATTGGGGCTTTTCTGAATTACCATACCGGAAAGGATGAACAGATTAATGTAAGGGTTGCACTCTCGTATGTGAGCATTGAAGGAGCGAGGAAGAACCTTGAAGCAGAATCGGGAGATGGTGATTTTGACCGTATCAGGAGAGAAGCTGAAGAGAGCTGGAATAGAGAATTGTCAAGAATACTTATAGAAGGAGCATCCGATGAGCAGAAGGAGATATTCTACACCTCATTATACAGGTCCCTGCTGGCCCAGTATATCTCCCAGGATGTCGACGGAAAATACTTCGGGATGGATGGTAAGATCCATGAGGCTGACGGATATGATTTCTATGGAACATTTTCGTGCTGGGATACTTACAGGACTCAGCACCCGCTGCTTACACTCATTGCTCCCGACCGGATTAATCATTTTCTGAAATCAATAGAGGCAAAGGTGAGGGATTTCGGCTGGCTTCCGGCTCAACATTTTGCCAATGTTTATCGCGAATCAATGGTAGGCGATCACCTGATACCGATAATTGTTGATGCATACCTCAAAGGGTATCGTGACTTTGATGCGGAGTTTGTTTACAATGCAATGAAAATTAAAGCACTTGAAACGCCTAAACCTCCTGTTCCGTTAAGTTCAGGCCGCTCAGGACTTGAGTACTATCTCAAAATTGGCTACACTCCTGTTGACAGGGTAACCGAAGCTGTCTCAAACACACTGGAGCTTGCCTACGACGACTGGTGCATCGCACAGATGGCCAGGGCATTAGGCAAAGAGACCGATTATGAATTATTCATGAAAGGGGCTTTAAACTATATGAATGTCTGGGATAAAGAAACTGAATTCATGAGACCACGAAAATCGGACGGCTCATTCCTTGATATGGCTGACGGAAAGGAACAGGAAATAGTTGAGAATAACGGTCACCGCTATTACAGGTATTTTGATCCTCTTCTTGTAGGAGTAAGGCCTAACCGTCATTATACAGAGTCAAACGCATGGCAATATATCTGGTCTGTACAGCACGATATTAATGGATTGATATCACTATTCGGCAATAAAGAGAGATTCAATGACAAACTTGATACTTTTTTTGAAATGGATCCGGCAATATCGGGGCCTAAATACATTGGAGTAGTTGGTACTATAGGCCAGTATGTTCACGGTAACCAGCCTTCGCATCATGTGGCTTATCTTTACAATTACTCAGGCGAGCCATGGAAAACACAGCAGCGCGTAAGGCAGGTCTGTGAGCAGCTTTATCGTCCCGGGCAGGGAGGATTATGCGGAAATGAAGATATGGGCTCACTCTCCTCATGGTATGTTTTCAGCGCAATGGGGTTTTACCCGGTTACTCCTGGAATTCCGGTATATACAATTGGCACTCCATTGTTCGGAAAAGTGACCATTAATCATGGCAATGGAAATAGCTTTGTTATTGAGGCAAAAAATAATTCCGCTGTAAATAAATATATACAGTCTGCAATCCTTAATGGAGCTCCGCTGAGCAGGACCTGGATAAGTCACGAAGATATCATGAATGGTGGCAGACTTATTTTCACGATGGGTCCGGAACCCAATCCGGAATGGGGGAAGGATGATCCGCCTCCGTCGATGTTGGATTGATGGCGTGGTGTTCCATAAATCTCTCCCTGTCATTTAATTACACCCCTGACAGCTTTGCCGGGGGACAGGTTATCCTGTAGCAATCCGTTTTTCAGAACAATTGTGCCATTTACCAGAACATAATGAATCCCTTTCGAATATTTTGCAGGTTCCTCGTAGGTTGCCTGGTCAATTATTTCATCCGGATGGAAAATCGTAATATCAGCATCAGAGCCGACCCTTATCCGGCCTTTGTTCTTCATTGAAGGTGCAATATCTTCCAGCCTTTGTGCCGGCATAAGAGTTATTTTACCAAGAGCGTCGGTCAGCGAAAGGATCTTATCTTCACGCACATATTTACCCAGAACCCTGGAAAATGTTCCCACACCACGCGGATGACCCTTCCCTCCCGAAAGCATACCATCGCTTGCAATTATTACAAGAGGATCTGCAATTGTCGATTTAACAACTTCATCAGGTATTGAATGAGCTATTACCATGCCTCCGGTTTTCCTGTAACTGTCAAAGCTTTCCTTATTAAGCCATTCCCCTGTTTCAGCCCACTGCAGGTCTTCGTAGGTTATTCCGAACATCTCCTGCCAGCCTTCATTATATACGGCCGATTCAATGGTTGTCTGGGTGGCTGTATAGGGATAACATTCAACCGAGACATCCAGGCCTCGCGAACGTGCCTCCCTGATCATCTGAAGCATTTGAGGAGTCAGGTTAAATCCGATACTGGTAACATGAACCACATGAAGAGGTGCTCCGGTAATTGCCGTGGCAGAGATTACTTCTTCCAGGGCTGCAATGCAACTGTAAGGCTCTATCTGCCCTCCGTACCGTAAATGGACATAACAGGGAGCCTTTTCTTTTCCGGACTCCCTGAACATCTCAAGAATTTCCCATTTTGAGGCAGCAGGAGTATACATTAGCCCAAACCCGACACCCAGTGCGCCCCGGTTCAGTCCCCGTTCAATACCCTCTCTTAACAACACAATCTCTGTATCGGAAGCTGGTCTGTAAACTGCATCTGCCACAGGTGCAAATCCACCCGGATCATCCATTATTTCCATTCGTAAAGGTACATGACCAATACTTACCCCATGGTTAATAATTGTTTTACCCTCTCTTTCCATATACCAGCCATCAACATCAGCCGTTCCCATCTCAAGCTCAAGAGCAGTGGTGACACCGTCCATCACCTTGTAGGTGTAGTTCTCATGATCCTGACCGTGCTGATGAATGTCAATGAAACCGGGGGCAACAACCAGATCCCGGGCATCGATAATTGTTTTACCGGAAATTTCCTTTTCTGTAATTAACTCAACCTTGCCATTTATGATCCCGATATTTATCACTTCATCAAGATTAGATTCAGGATCTATGACCCTTCCATTAACAATGGCAACGTCAAATTCTTTGCTGTTTTCCGAAGATGCATTTTTGCAGCCCGGATTGAGCATAACAGAAAAAATGAGAACAATGCTGAAAAGTGTTTTCTGGGTGCTGATTATCATTGGATTACAAATTTGAAGTCTTAAAAAAAATAAAATTAGTAATTATTCTTTATCTGCTTATCCATACATAGGATAAGAAGGGGATTAATGTAAACATTCATTTTACCACGGAGTGACACGGAGTATGAACACAGAGTAACACGGAGTATAAAAACGGAGTTCTTCAACAGTATGACTCCCCCGATAGATCGGGGCAGGCTGTGCAAGCTCAGTGTGACACCGTGGTAAAGAAAACGGTTTATTATTAATTTTCAGGAACGACATTAAAATAAATAATTGTAAATTGAAAACAAATTAGCTTTTATTATCATTCTGTAATTTATCAATTTTGAAATGAAGATAAATCTTTTAAAACTGGTCGCGGCCCCGCTGGTCGTTTCAACTGCTGTGACCTCATCCTGCTCAAAGGAGAAGAAGATGAATGTCCTCTTTATCGCGGTTGATGATATGAACAATGATCTTGGTTGCTTTGGTCATTCATATGTTAAATCACCGAATATCGACAGGCTGGCCTCGCAAGGAGTTGCATTTGCCAACGCATATTGTCAGCTCCCCCTAAGCAGTCCGAGCCGCAGCTCACTGCTGACAGGACTGCGACCCGACAGAACAAGGGTGTTTGACTTGACCTATCATTTCCGTCAGGATATGCCAGATATTGTAACCCTGCCCCAGATGTTCATGAATAACGGTTACTATGTTGCCCGGGTCGGTAAGCTGTACCATTATGGTAATCCTGGCGATATCGGAACCAACGGACTTGATGACAGGGCATCCTGGACTGAGCGCATTAATCCGGCCGGAATGGATAAGACGACTCTTGAACCTGATATAATAAATTATACTCCCAAAAGAGGATTGGGCTCTTCGATGAGCTTTCTTGCCGACAGCCTGGGTGAAGACAGGGATCACACCGACGGGAAGGTAGCTGACGAAGCAATTAAATTGCTGGAACAGCATAAGGATGAGCCTTTTTTCATTGCAGCCGGCTTCTACAGGCCCCATTGTCCCTGGGTAACACCTGATGAGTATTTTGATCTCTATAACCTGAGCCGGATTACACTTCCTGAAATAACGGCTGAAACACCGGAAAGATATCCCGAACTTGCGCTGTCGTTCACAAGACCATGGCCTTATTTTGGCATAACTCCCGATCAGGCAAGGGAATGCATTCTGTCCTATTATGCTGCCATATCTTTTGTTGATGCCCAGATTGGCAGACTGCTTGATGCACTTGATTCACTCGGACTTGCTGAAAACACCATTGTTGTCTTCTGGAGCGATCACGGGTATCACCTGGGAGAACACGGTTTATGGTTCAAGCAGAGTTGTTTTGAAGAATCGGCAAAATGTCCACTTATCATTTCCGCGCCGGGAATGAAAACAAAGGGGAAACTATGCCGGAGAATGGTTGAACTGGTCGACATCTATCCGACACTTGCGGACCTTGCCGGGCTTGAACCGCCCGAAGACCTTGATGGTGTCAGTCTAAGGCCTCTTCTTAAAGATCCCGGAAAAAAATGGGATCGTCCTGCATATACGCAGGTTCAGAGGGGTGCCACACCGGGTCATAGTGTTCGTACTGAGGAATGGCGCTATACGGAGTGGGGATTTGGCGAAATGGGAGCAGAATTGTACAACGAAAAGAATGATCCCAGGGAACTGGTTAACCTGGCAGCTGATCCGGCATACTCAGATATCGTAAAAGAAATGAAAGCTATCCTCAAGATCGTACATCCTGAACCTGTTGCCGGAGGCAAGGCAGTACCTGAAACCAGGGCATTATATTGTAATTAAATACAGGCAATTGCTTTTCATGATCTCGAAGCGCACCGTTATATAAAGTTGAAAAACATGCAATTTAATTCTATTAATTACCTTGTTTTAAATGAATTATATAATCATGACTTACTCCCGTCGTTCATTTTTAAAAACAGCCGGCATAGCCGGTGTGGCAGTTTCATCACAGCCTTTCTCCCTGATGAGTACCGTTTCTACTATTGCTGAGGTGATCAACCCCTACAACCGTGTGCCGGTGAGCCTTATAATTGATGATTCAACCTGCCTCGTAAATATGGCTTATTATGGTATCCCTCAGTTTGCCGGGGTGTTTCCGGACCAGTATAAACAGGACTGGAGGAAGCTCCCGCGTGAGATCCCCGACACTTTTGTCAGGGAATTCGGTGAATGGAGCCTCGAAAACGGTGTTAAAGGAAAGTACAGCATTGTGCCATTTCCTGCCTGCACGGGATGGGTAAGCCGTTTCATCCCCGGCTGGACAGAGGGTGAGCTTAAAAAGAGCCTCGATCTGGTAAGGGAAGTGATCTTACCTAACTGGGATATACATCCCGAAATGGTCAGCCATACACGGGTGATTGATCTTAAAACCGGGCAACCTTATCCTTATGCAACTCCCGAATACATGGAAAACTGGGAATGGAGTCAGAAAAAAAGCGCTGATGAGCTGGCTGCCTACCAGGCTTATGCCCTTAAGATACTGAAGGAAGCAGGTCTGCCCTGTGAAGGTCTTACAACCCCGGGCGGATATGGCGGAAGAAACCAGAATAACCTGGCCATAAGTACGCTGGAAGCCGTGAGGGATGTTTATGGTGCTGAGATACCACATTATTTCCGCGATCTTTTCACCGAAAAGGAGAGGAGCGTGGCACCCCAGGTTTTGCATCCTTCCGGACTGGAAGGGCCTGATCCTGAATGTGTGGTTTCCATACTGGGCTGCACCGGTGACTGGTTCGGAGGCTGGGACGGTCTTGTGCCAGGGAATGTTGACAGGTTCATTACTGAAGACCTGCAATCGGGGAGGATGGTTGAGGTAATTGAGAGTGGCGAGCCTGCAATCATGGTGTGTCACTGGCCGGGAATTTATTACAATGGAGATAAGGTCGGATTTAATATCCTGAAAGAGATTAAAAGGAGACTGGATCAGAAATATGATAATCTTATATGGATGAAGTTGAGTGAGATTGCCAGGTATTGGGCAGCAAAGGAGCTGACCGCTTTTACAATGCAGAAGAAGAGCCTGATTATGAAAGCCCCATTTGCTGCTCCGGGGTTTACTGTTAATATAAATGCCGCTCTCCGGAATCCCCGTATCAGAATTGGAGGAGAGGAAAAACCACTGGTAAGGGTAAAGGATATAAAAGTCCTGAAAGAAGGGACATGGTTTTCAGACAGAACCGGGGCGATAGTCTGTTTTGATCTTAAGAAAGGAATGAATGAACTTATTATTAATTGATATATAAATATTTAACCAAGGAGTACACGGAGTTTCGCGGAGTTAATATGTCGCTCCTACGGAGCTCACAATCTTATATGAAACCTGTATTTCTACAAACATGCCGTCCCTACGGGACTTTCTTTCCGAGAGCTCTCCTGTTTAATATCGGATAATTTCTACAAACATTACGTCCCTACGGGACTCATGACAATACATGAAAACTGTTTATCTACAAACATTACGTCCCTACGGGACTCATAACAGTAAATAAAACGTGGTTATCTGAAAACAATCTGTTGTTTAGCAGGTGTAAATTGATTGAAGGGCACAATGTGTATAAAAGCACCGTGGGTGCGATATGTTTTTAGAAATCAGATGTTAAATGATATCAGAGCTCTGTAGGAGCGGCATGTTATAAATTATCAACTCTTTTTATTGATTTGATTCCCAGTTTATTCAGCAGATCTTCAGACCATTTGTACGATCCTGGAATCTCACCGATAAAGGTTATTTCTACAGGTGCAAGTAATGCAGGCAACTGGTAAACATCGGTTATCCTCAGGCAATTGAGTATCTCTATTGCCGCTCCCCTTCCATCTGGACTGCTTCCAACATTCTGGCTTTCAGGCGGATTTTTCAGGATGACCGTTTTGCATTGTCCGTCAAGCAAAGCGGCATAAAGTGTAACAACACCCATCTCATCCCTCGCAGCAATTCCTATGGCCCGGGGGTCCACGCCGTCAAGCGTACGGCAGAACTCGATGCACCTCATGAGGTCATAAACCTGCATGGAGGCCGGTGTCCTGCCTGTCCAGGCCGAGGCACGGCGTACATGCCATTGCAGGTTGGGATCCCAGCCGTATTCCCCGACTCCCCTTACTTCAAGATAAGCTATGTTCCAGGTATTATCGAGACCGCTGATGAATTCTTCGGAAGCATAACGTTTTTCGTTGCTGTTTCTCAGTACGATCATCAAGGGTTTTCTTTCCGCGGGATCATTTCTCCAGCGAAGGTCGGCTTTCAGGCGCCACCCTTCCTCGGTGACGAAGCTGTAAATATCGCTGCCATAGGTTGCCCTGTCGAGTGTGCGGAAAACCCTCGACGAATCAAAAGACGGGGGATTATCCGGGAAGGCTCCGAAGCTTCTTGTTATGAGGAAATCAGTCACCTTTTCACGAAAAGCATTAAGTTCATTTTCCGAAGATATTTCGGGATTTCCTGCAAGGGTTACAAATGAGTCCTGTATTATGGTTGTACGGTCATCGGGCGGCGGCCCGTCGATATATACTTTCAGTTCTTCTGCTGACAACAGGCTTTCGGTTGACTGGTCAATATCGCCGGCTTCTTCCGGTGTTACACTCCTGCCCATAAGATGTCTGATGAAGAAGGAGAAAATAGCGGATCTTGATGTATAGTGGTATGAGTGGCCTCCAGGTGTTTCAATATACTCAATGTTCTCCGGGACACCTTGAAGTTCATAAATTCTTTTAAGGTCGTTATGAATTTCCCGCACAGACTCAACCCTGTTAAGACCATCGCGGTCGGATTGCCCTATCAGGAGCGGTCGTGGTGTAATAAGTGCACCGATGTCCTTAAAGCCTCTCTGGAAGGTGTTGATATACATCATGCAATCGCAGTGGCCGTCAATTGTACGGGTTGTTATCTGCGCATCGAGAGTGCTTGCTCCGCAAACAGGTGCAACAGCTTTAATGCGCGGGTCGGCGGCCCCGAGAAACCAGCTGATAGCCCCTCCCCCGGAGATCCCGGTGACACCAATGTTATCTGTATCAACCTCCGGCCTTTCTGCAAGCAGGTCAAGACCCCGGATTGCGTTCCATACTTCAACCCCTGCAGGAGTATAACCTCTGCTGTACCAGTGGAACCAGCCCCTGGCATAACAGCCCCAGTGTTCTCCCCAAACCTCACCGTACTGTATTGTTTCAACTATGAGACAAATAAATCCCAGTTGTGCAAATTTTGCCGGGTGTGTCTGATAATGAACTTTCTGTGTATGGGAATGGCCGCACACGTAAATAAGTGCGGGAACCGGTTCTTTAATATTATCGGGGATATACAGATTAGCAGGAACATAAAGACCCGGAAGAGACTCATACCAGAGTTTTTCTATCCGGTACCCGTCTCTCTGAATGGTTCCTGTAATATTAACATTCAGGGGTGGCCTTTCTCCGTCCATTGGCATATCCTGCAGACTGAGCATTTCTATAAGTTCAGAATAGCGATCCGGCCGTATTGTTGTCCAATCGCTCATCGTTCGGATATCATTCATCGAAGATCTGGTAATATCCCGGGCTGATTTTATAAGGTATTGCCGGATGTTATTTGACTCAGTTGCCGGAGATGTGTCAGTAGTTTTATTTCCTGAACAGGAAAAATTCAATAGAAGTACCGCACTTACTATAACAATTGTAATATGTCTTTTCATTGTGATGGGTTCTTATGAATTAAACTATATAGTTCCTCTTAGCCAACTGCTTTCCGTCTTTTATGGCTCAGAGCTCAGAGCTCAGTGCTCAGTGCAAGAAAGTATTATGTTTACTGACTGCCAACTTTTGCTTTTCCCGTTTCAGCCCTTTCTGCTATGCCTTTAGTGAATCCCTGTTCTGATATATTTTGGTTATGGCTTTCACAATATCCTCCATGTCGCTTCTGCTTCCAAGGAGCATGCTCTGTGAGAATATTACGGCTTCGCTGCAGAGCTTGTCGTTACCTGGCAGAACATTCTCTTCACGCCACTGTTTCAGCCGCGATTCAGGGAAGAGCCTTTTATAGCCTTTTGAATTTAGCTGATCTTCTATCAATCCGTCTTTGTTCTGAGGCCCGTAGCCGCTGCTGCAGGGTATCCCCTCTGCACTGAGTGCACGTATAAACCTCTCTTTCGGTGTATCATTGAATTCCTCCTTAAGATATCTGAATGGATAGAGATGATAGGCGGAGCGGGTCGCACCGTTTGCCAGTTTGTAAGGGATAATACCGGGAATTTTCCTCAGTTGCTCATCGAGCCAGAGGGCATTTGAAAGCCTGGTATCGGCATCCTTCTGAATCCGGTTCATCTGCGAAAGCAGGATCAGTGCCTGTATCTGCTGCATTCTGAAATTGGTGCCCGCAACAGGATAGGAGCTGGTTCTGGGGATACTTCCGTAAGGCCTGCCGCAGTTATGTAATGAGTGGCACCTGTCCATAAATGAGTCGTTATCACTTACGATGGCACCACCTTCGCCTGCAGGTAAATTCTTTGAATTCTGAAAGCTGAAGCATCCGGCATCGCCAAGCGATCCCACCTTTTTACCCTTGTATTCTGCCAGCCATGCCTGGCATGCATCCTCGATCACTTTGAGGTTATGTTTCCGTGCAACAGCATTAACACTGTCCATATCAACAGGAAGTCCGTAAATATGAACGGGGATTATTGCTGTTGTACGCTCTGTGATACGGGATTCAATCTTTGACGGATCTATAAGGAATGTTTCAGGATCGGTGTCTACGAAAACAGGCAGGGCCTTGTTCATAAAGATCACATTATATGAGGCAATAAAGGTAAAAGGGGATACCAGTACCTCATCGCCTGCATCGACACCAAGAGCTTTCTGTGAGGTAATCAGGGCTGTTGTGCCGCTGGCGGTTGCCAGGCACCGTTTTACTCCCATCAGCTCCGCATATTTTGTCTCAAATTCAGCAACATGTTCTCCGCTGCCTCTCCACCATCTGCCTGAGCGCAACATATCGGTGATGTTCTTCTCGGCAGCTTCATCCCACACGGGCCATGAGGGCCACCTGCCTTCATGTATTTTGGGTCCGCCAAGTATAGCCAGTTTCTCCTGCTCTTTACCCCCGATATCGAACGGCAAGAAAGACCAGTTCACCATTGTTCCCAGGGCACCTGCCGATACAGCAGCAATAGCCTTGCGCCTTGTTATTTTACTTTTTCCCATGATGATATTATTTTAAGTCACCAGTCACCAGTCACCAGTCACCAATTACCAATTACCAATTACCAATTACCAGCCATGAATTTATACCTTTTTTCAAAGCAAATCCACTATTTTCGGGATAAAGATCAATCCGCCTATGATTAAAGAGACAATTGCTGACACAAGCACAGAAGCGGCAGCGTAGTCTTTTGCTTTACCGATCTTCTCGTTACGTTCCGGATCAGCAACATCTGCGATGGCTTCGAGGGAGCTGTTTATGAGCTCAGCAAGAAAGACAATTCCTATTACGATTATTATCAGCATCCACTCAGCACGGCTTATCTTAAGTATAATTCCGGCGGCTATTGCAAGGAGTGCTGCTCCAAGATGTATCCTTGCATTATGTTCGGATCGGATAAGTGTAAGGAGTCCCTTTATGGCGAATTTGAAACTATCAAGCCTCGATTTTGCAGAAAAATTTTCTGTTTTCATGATTAATATTCATTATGATCATCACGGTTCATGGTAAATAATGGCAGCAAAAAACATAATCATGCTTTTTTGTTACAGGTATGTATTTATTAATATACATCCCGTAAGAGGATAAAGTAAAGGTAGCAGAATTTTCAGAATATTTCAAGTCAAACGGGGCTGTAGCAATAACAGAGATAAGAAGTTGCTGCCACTTCTGCATAAGCCGGTCTGCTTTTTAATATCGACGCGATCAGCCAGTTACCTTTTAATCCTTAATGCAACGTACAGAATATCCGTATTCTTTCAGGCTTGCATCTCCCCGGCCTATTTGTGGTCCGGTGTAATACAGAGACCGGTCCATGGCTCTTGTGGATGAGATGCCATTACTCCACCATTTGCCGTAACGTCCGACACCGCTGGTTGCACCGCTATAATAGAAGCCACCGGGAAGTGCAGTAAAACCGCTTGTGCCAAAAGCCGCGTTGTTTTTCAGGTTACCACTATCCCATAATGAAGAATTTCCTGCCAGCCGGCTTCCTTCATCAGTACCTCTGTACCTTGTTTTATCAGCTTCTTCCTGGCTCATTCCCAGATACATCTCAAGCGCTTTCCATTCCTCATCTGTGGGAAGATGCCAGCCCGTCGGACAGGCTGCTGATGCCGCAGGCCAGTTATATAAAACCCCGTATTTATTATAATTATCGGCAGCCTTTGCTTCAGTTACACTTGACCCATTGTAACCGTAAACATAGTAACGGGGATCAGTCCCCGATTCTTCCGACGGAGGATTAACCGATGGCAGATAAGCAAGGTTTTCAGCCATCCATGTCTGGGTTCCAATTTTAATCCACTTATACTGGTTGCCGTCACGGTTGTCGGTAAGGGTATTATTGTCTTCCTCCTGTTGAGGCTCCTCATCCTCCGGATCAGACTTTTCACAGCTGTTAAACATGAAGATGATCAGCAACAAAAAGGTCAGCAGAGAAATTGTTTTTGAAAATTTCATGATTTTGGTTTTTGTGATATTTAAAAAAATTGATATCCTCTTT
The DNA here is from genome assembly GCA_964633195.1 of uncultured Rikenellaceae bacterium. GTDB lineage: Bacteria > Bacteroidota > Bacteroidia > Bacteroidales > VadinHA17 > LD21. Next base: position 37,644 of record CAZWFL010000012.1, read on the forward strand.
TATTCCGGCGAGCAGATATTGAGCGGAGCCGGGAGTAACTCCTGAAGCAGGTGAACTAAATGTTACGTAAAAGACGGCTCTCAGGATAGATTGATCATCAATATTGACGCTCCAGTTATACGGGGTGTCAGCTCCGCCTCCTTTGGCAATCTTTATCAGTTCCGTCTGGTAAATAACAGTTCCCCTGTAAGAATACATCTGTGCAGATGTTGGAATTACTGTAAGTTTAAGTGCCAGCAGTGTTAAGAGGGTATTGTATATTTTCATTACTGCAGTGGCATAATGGGTTGCAAAGGTCTAATTATTAAACTAATGGGTATATTATTCTTTATTCCTTATTAATCTTACATTTCCTTTCAGGGTTGTTGTTTTGTCCGGACAGATATCCGAAAAGAAGCTTCCCGGAGCTTGTTCAGGCAGATTGACACTGGCATCAATGATATCTCTTCCGTTATCTCCCCGTGTATAAGTACCTTCCATAATCACTGTTACGGGAGCAACTATATTCATCTCTCCGGCATCTGACGAGCTTTCTCTCTTGTCATTATCACTATTACAGACGTCAATGCTTTCGTAGGCGTAAGTGGTAGATACAAGATCAGTGATGCCTGAAAAAGCAAGTTGTACCTGGATTTTGACAGGGAAGGTGTTACTGTTTTTATCGCCCTGAACCATATTTGTCATTTGTCCTTTCAGGCTCTCTATAGCTTTCATGTCCATCTTCTGAGCCGCTTCCTGCAACTGTTTCTGAAGATTTTCCATTGAAGATTGATCAATACCCACATCCTTCATTATCAGCATTATCAGGTTTTCTGGTTTGATATCTCTGTAGGCTATTGCTGATTTGGTTGTATGTCGGGTGCTCCAGTTACCGGGTGACTTCCATTCCCACTTTCCTGAATTTTCATTATGGCATTGTGTCTTTTCTGCATACCCTTTAGTCCAGTGATCTTCCCTCAGGTTCAGTGTCAGGTTTCCCGAGGCATACCTGAGCATTGACCGGGCATTTGTTGATTGCCCTGCAAGGTCAAAGTCATCAAGTCCGACCGATATGTCGGCCAGTGTCCTGATTTCATCATTTGCCCTTACCTCCCTGCGGCTCAGCTCGCTTGTTTCCTCCTCTTCCATACAATAAAAGCGTTCGGTAATTTCAATATTAATATTACCGGACCATGTAAAATGCATAAGATTCAGTTCACGGCTTGCAATCTGTTTATCAGGTTTTGTAGTCCTTAATGGTGATTTATTCAGAGGCAGAATTTCACAGGAATTGTACACCGTAAGTCTGTCGGTGGTGGCACTGCCCTTTTCGGGAGCTCTGTATTTGACTGTGACGGCTTGTTCATCGAGGCGAAAAACCCGGTATTCAGAGCCAGCTTCTGATTTTTCCCCGTTGAGGATCTCTCCTTCATTGACATGTACAAGTATCCGGTTAAATTCCCTTGATTGCTGCCCTTTAGAATCTCTGAAATTTGATATCGTGATCTCAACTTCTTCTCCCTTTTCCAAACTATGTTTATTTGGTGAAACATTACACATTACCGGTTTCTTTTCAAAATCGGAGGCGAGAGTATGATATGGTGGCCCGTTTTTAATTAAACTGGTTAGCTGATTATCTAAGCTTCCATATGTTGACTGGCCGATTCCATCAGTAGTAAGGGTACCCAATGCGGTCCAGGTATTCACCAGTTCTTGTGTCTCACCAAGAAAATACATCTCTAACTTCAGGCTTGAAACAACCGGTCTGTCGTTAACAGGGTGAGATTCTGTTCCCGGCAATCCGGTTTCTATGTCTATTTTGAACCCGTATTCAGCTGAAGACCACCTACTACCGATTCCTTCAAAGTCACTATTTGATTCTTTAAATTCAGCTAATTCTTCAGCCGAAATTTCCAGAAAGCGGAAGCAATTATTATTAGGATCACATAATGATGCAAGATTTGTAGAGAAGCTTGAATAGAGTAATCCTTCACCCAGGGAGGTCAAATAACCATTTTCATCTGTTAATGATCCATACAGATCAGATGGATCGTAAGCTTTAACTCCCAGTAATGTGCCCAGTCTTCTGCAATCTTCACATTCGCTGACTGATGAAAAGTCCTGAGTAAACGAATATGCAGAGGACAACATTAAAAGTATAGATATACAGCAAAAATAACGGATCATAGGATAAGGTTTTATATATAATAATATTACATCTTAGGCATCTCCATCAGCTGGTAGCCGGTTGGGATCTCAAAGCTACCCGGCTCCGGGCTCCAGGGCTCTATCTCTTTCATCTCCATGGTTGCATCATCCGAACCGCTGATATGGTTTATCATCTTAACCGGCATATTATAATCGTCGGAGGTCCAGAGTGTGAACATCTTCTGATCAGGATTATCCTTGTTCCAGAGGCCGGAACGGGTACAGTGGATTCCGTTGACGGCTTCCTCTCCTTCCACCTTCATCAAACCCTCATCCTGGTAATACTTGAAGGCGGCAACCGGGTCGTTACCCATGCTCATTTTGTCGTCAGCGGAGCTTTTCATCGCCATTTTTTGCTGCGGCATCAGGATTATCACATCGTTGGAGCCCTGCTTTACGATGATTGCTCCTGCCTGTCCGTGCTCATTGAATTCATACCGGTAACCGGCATCAGCAGAGTAAACTGTAAAAACATGGTCCTGACCCATACTGGTGAAGTACATCTTGGCTTTGAACTGTGCGGATACCGGGAGGACAAGCAAGATGGTGCAGACTAAAAAGAGTAACTTTTTCATAATAGATATTTATATAGTTCTTGAATGATTAAACTTCTACATTATATTTTCACAAACTTGCTTCGCACATTTCTTCAGCACTCGGCAGAGCCTCAAGCTTGCTTGACTCTGCCTCACTTCTTTACGATTCGCTTCGCGCATTCGCTTGGCGCTCGGCAGAGCCTCAAGCTTGCTTGACTCTGCCTCACTTCTTTACGAATTCAACCCTTCTGTTATTGGCTTTGCCCTCGGCTGTAGCATTGGTATCAATTGGTTTGCTTTCACCCCAACCTTTGGAGGTCATGCGGCTTTCACCAATACCCAATTCTTTAAGGGTGTTGACCAGAGTCTCAGCCCTCTGTTCAGAGAGGGTCTGGTTGAAAGCATCATCACCGTCACTGTCGGTATGCCCCTCAACACTGAAGTTAACATCCGGATGCTCCTTCATGAGAGTGGCAATTTCGTTGATGACGCCCATGGATTCAGGCTTCAGAGTTGCCTTGTTTACATCGAAACGGATACCGTTGGCAATGATCTTGCCGTCCTGCATGAAGCGGTCATAGTATTTAACCCCTCCTTCGGCGATACGGATATTTTTTATATAGAAATGGTTTTTTTCACCTGAATGCAGTGCACGAATTGAGATGCCTGTAGGATTAAAGCTGAGACGGGGAATATTTATCAGCCGCGTCTCGTTGAGATATGCCTTCAATTGTCCTTTCGTATAGGCGACAGCCACATGAGCCCATTGATTGTTCACTTTTTCCCCGCCGGGGAGCTTGCTGGAAGCAGGATTGAATTCCATCATGTCACCCCAGACATCAAGATAGGTTCTCCCCGGGGGAGAACTTTGGTTCTTCATATCAAACAGATAGACAGAAATGCTGTTGTTTGGAATATATGCGTCAAATTCTATGGTAAAGATATCAGGCAGGTAATCTGATTTAGGATTTTTCATGTAGGGAACGATTGTTGAACCGTATTCCCTGAACATAATTACATTTTCATTGTCGAGGACAGCTACCTCGATGCTTCCGTCACGAAGATCCCAGCGTGAGGGGAACTCTCCGTTTTCCTCGCCTTCCAGGTTGTCATCAAAGATCACCTGGTCGCCTGGTACGAAGTCATACTTTGCCCATGAGAGAGCGGGATCAGCATTTTTTACTGATTTGCCGTCTGCAGACACATTCCCGTCTGCGCCTGCTTCGTTACCGGCGACATCAATATCTTCATTCTTGCCGGAAGCAGATTTATCTTTCTTCTTGAAAATTCCCTTAATGCCTTCCTCAACCTTATCAAAACCGGTATTAATTGCCTCGTCGGTTCTCTGATTGGCACGCCTGTCGGCCTCCTGGTTAATCTTACCCTTTACATTAACCTTTATCTGGGCATTTAGCGATCCTGTCATGAAGACATGAGACAATAACAGGATAACGATCATCTGAAAACTTACTTTCTTCATATCTTTTTGTTTATTATCAGTTTATTAAATTTGTTTATGGCTTCAATGCGATTTTTTGCTCCGAGTTTTTTATATATTTTTTTCAGGTGATACTTTACGGTATCGACTGATTTTCCTAGTATCGAAGCAATATTGTCATTTGTAAGACCTCCCTTGATCAGGAGCAGGATTTTCTCTTCAGATGAGGTTATGGCCGGATGATTTCTCACAAAATACTATTATGAATATAAATTTCGGATAACAGCAGATACGGAGTACTACCCTAACGGGTAGTTTTGACTAAATTCAGAAATAACAGGTGTATTTGTGAAATCAGAATGGCAGGTGAGGATTGAATGTCACGTAACCGGCTGATTATTCTGGCATCTCATCAGGGCTTGAATCCGGTTTTTCACGTCTAGTTTTATGTAGATATTTTTGATATGGAATTTGACTGTATTTTCGGAAATGAACAGTTTTTCTCCGATAAGGGTGTTTGAACAGCCTGTACTCAGGTAATAAAGGATTTCGCTTTCACGTTCTGTTAACCCCCATTTTTTATACATTTCTCCCGGCTCAGGTACATTGCTATTTTGTTCAGTCCTGCCTTCCTGTTGTTCCTGACGAATAACGAAATTCTGAAGCTCGGCATTCATCTTTCTTAATACATGGTTTTTATTCCTTATCAACAGCCAACTCGTATATATTATAAATAGTCCAAGAAGGGTCATCGCTCCAATTATGAACCATTGCATACGTATCTTATTTTTATTTAATAAGTTGGCTTGCTCAAGCATTTCAATATGCTGCTCCTTGATCTCGGTTTCATACCTTGTCAGAAGCTCCGAAACCTTTTTTTCTGCTTCAGCCTGATCTATGCGTTCACGAAGCCTGTTATAATCTTCATAATATTCAAGAGCTTTATTGTATTGTCCCCTGGCCTTATGAATTTCATAATAGCCAAGCATAATCCCCGACAGATCCGGCAACCAGATTGTGTCGCATATCTGGCGGGCAAGATCAAGTGTTATCAGTGCATCATTATAATTACCAGCCCGAAGGCAGGTATGTGATAATCCCCGGTAGGAAGTCATAAGGCCATAAATGTCACCCATACCCCTGTCTATTTCAATGCCCTTCAGCCTGTTGTCGATTGCTTCCCTGAATCTTCCCTGTTTTTCAAATACAGAAGCCAGATTTGAAAATCCTACCGATTCTCCCTTCAGGTAGCCATTGGCAAGAGAGAGGTCAATAAGTTGCCTGTAATAATATGAAGCGGAATCTAATTCGTCAGACAGTTCAAAAAGATATGCAGTTTCGTTATAAATATTGGCGATAATTTTGTAGTCTTTGATCCCCGGTATAAGATCCACAGCTATCCGGCAATAGTATTGTGCTTCATCGAGTCGTTTTAAGACCCTCAGCAGTTGTGCCATATTTCTGGCTCCGCGTGCCCGTCTGAGAGTATCATCCGACTCCCTTACCTGTTTGAAGGCTTCCATATACCAGTAGAATGCTGAATCGTGTTTCCCGGTATATTCATAAGTCTTACCCAGACCTGTTATTGCATCGTTCAGCAGGTCATCAGGAACATTTGTTTCACTGGCTGAGATAACACTCCGGAAATATGGCATTGCCTGAACATCCCTGCCGGAATGCATAAGACTGTATCCTGTCTTATATTCCAGCCTCAGAATGTCATCACGATTTAAAGCATCCCGGGGCTTTTCAAGGATGGATTTATATAGTAAAACTGCTTCATCATGTTTTTCAACATATACGAGAGAATCTGCTTCCTTTTCAAGGTGGAGATAATTTCGGGATTCCTGGCCGTAAGAGTTTTGACAGAAAAAGAGTAAAAGGAATGATAATATCGGTAATACTTTTCTTCGTGTAAATAGCATTGGGCTTTAAAAATAAGATTTTAACCCTATTGTTCCAAGCATAAAATCTTATCTTTTACAATTTTCCGGGGTTAATCATATTTTTAAGTTGTTTTTTCTGTTAATAAGTGACCTGAACAGATCATCAGGGGCTTTTATAATTCTCTATAAGGGTTATTCGCGGGTAGCCAAGAGCTGCCAGTTCGGGATAATACCTGTAAGTCTGCTCCCGTGTATAGAAGCCGGTTACTATCACATAGTAATTATCCCAGCGTTCAACGATCTCAACAGGAAGATCAAGTTTCTGCGTGATCCTGCGCTGAGCCCTTAAAGCCTGATTTCTGTTGTGGAAGATTGCCACCTGGAGGGCTACGGCAGGTTCGGCAGGTGTTGGAGGAACGTTAAGCCTGTAGTATGTTACCCTGTATGTGGTATCATACTCAATATATGGTTCTATTTCATTTTGCCACCTTATTGAATCCAGCGATATATCGTACCTGACAACTGCCGGTTTTTCTTCAGGTTCTGCAATGACCGGTGCGAGCCATGCATCCATTAATTCGAATCTACCCACATCGGCAGGAACCTGTTTTTCAATGGCATCCACTACAGGTTGATCAAGGAAGGGGGCTTCTTTAAGTTTGAGTTTATAGAACCTGTCATCGAATATCCTTGTGGATATGGTGGTAATAACTGTATCTTCGCGGGGGATATACAATCTCTGTTGCTGTCTTGCCAGGAGACGTATTATCCAGAGCTCATTGAATCCGTTCTCATTAAGGATCTTAACATGCTTATCAACCTCCTCACGTGTGTTGAGGTCAAGCACACGCACCCTGTAGAAGTCGCCTGACATGGTTATCTGTACCTCTTTGCCAAGCATCTCTTCAATTCTCTTACGGAAGCCTTCAGCATAGGCTTTATCCCTGAAGGCACCTATCTGGATTGCCCAGCTATCCTCGGTAATTGTATACACCTCCTCAGTAAGCTCATGCAGTATAAGACGCAGGGTATCTGTTTTAACAACGGGTGCTTCAATAACAGGTTCTTCAATGATCAGCTCTTCAATAACCGGTTTTTCTTCAATAACCGGTTCTTCAGGTATAAGTGGGGCAGCAGGTAAAGTATCAACAGAGATCACTTTAAGGCTGAAGTCAAGACCATCAACAAAATCACCGTCGATACCGGGTTTTATTTCAAACTGAAGAGATTCTGGCTCAGAGACCATGTTTAGCTTTCTAAGCTGTCCGGTATCGACATTCACTGAATATCTGCCCGGCGGCAGTTCGAAGAAGCTGAAATATCCGTCATCCTCAGTCAGCACTCTTCCGGCAGGTTTCAGTGTTTCGGTCATGAAGTTGACGATGATCCTGCCGAGCCCCCTTCTGACTCCATCCTTTTCAAGTGTGACGGTGCCGGACGCCTCTCCTGCTATTATTACCGGTATCTCGACAAGTTTCAGGATGTTGGGATCAACAGCCACACTATAAGTTTGTTTCGTCAGTCTCCAGGATATATTGTCGAAGCTGTTCGGATCGAGTTCGATGAAGCAGTCGGTGTATGGTTCGAGGCCCAGGATACGTATGGTTGTGTCGCGGTCGCTTCTCTCAACGCGTCCTCCCATTGCCCTGAGATTGAGTCCTGCAGCTTTTGGCTCGCCCGGATCCCTTTTCCCGTTGGCGTTAAGATCGAAGAATGCAACCACGGAGATCCCTCCCTTACCCACATTTGTACGGTTATCTGTGCCCAGGTACTTTGTTTTTCCGTCGTTTATCAGGCTTCCTCTTGCATACTGGACCAGAGTTCTCTTTTTATCAGCCTGTCTGATTGATGCACCGGTCTGGGCAAATGAGAAATCATACCGAATACCCAGTTCTGCAGTTCTGAGGTTGCTTACAAAGTTTTGCTCATACGACATGTTAAGAAAAGCCCTGTCGCCTATATGCTTTTCAACACCCAGCCTGGCTGAAAGGAACTCATTCCTCGTATATGAATACTGGACCTGCGGTCTTATGATAAACCTGGCCGGAAGCCGGAAGGAGAGGGAGAGGTTACTGTATAAATAAGGATCCTGTCCGCTCAGCAATAATGCATAGGTCGTCAGATTGGCACTGACCCTGCTGAGTGAACCTGACACGAGCCATTCACCGGTAGTATAATCAGTCGTGGGAAGGAGTATCTGATAAAGAGACAATCGTTGATAGGTTGAAAGGCGGCCGAAACGCAACGGCATTGAAACCATTGCTTTACGCTCTTCCCTGTAATTGTATCTGATAGCCTTCTGATCCTTATCGTACCATGTATAGTTAAGGTCGAACTGAAGGTTTGAAGGAAGTCTCAGAATGAGTGAACTTTTTGCCCTTACTCCGTAGGTGTATTCGCCTGTTAAAAGCAGGTTGTTGGTTATTCTGACGGAAGCATTGACGAAAGGCATGAAAGGAGCAGTACTGATTGATGAGAGGTATTCTGCCCCACCGCCAACAGTTATGCTCCGGGTAAGACCGTATTTAACATCAGCCCTTGAAAATCTGCTTGCGAGAGTATCCTCAACAATGCCTGCGCTGACCCTGTATTCCATTGTTTTATGGGGCAGAAAATTGAATGGGATATTAATATTCTGCTCTTTGGTTCTCTCTTCTCCCCAAGGCCCGTAGAACTTCAGTTTAACCATGGAATTACCATAAACAAGCGGCACTTCAAATTTGTAAAAGCCCGATGCATCAGCTTTAACATAATCTACCAGAATGTTGTTAACATAGAGCTCGACGATCCAGCCGGGTTCGGTCATGTCGCTGAGAGTATAGGAACCAAAGGACCTTCTGTATGTTGTGGGAGTGTTTGTCAGCTGTACCCCGATCACAGGGTTATAAATGGTTGAGAGGGCATTTGTGGCGATCTTACCTGCCATAACCTGCCTCATTGGTGCAAAATCGTTGTTCACGTAGCGCCACAGGTAGTATTGCTGTTTCGTATTGAAGGGACCAGTGGTGTTGTAGTTCAGCGAGGCTGTCGCTTCTCCTCCTGCGATCATGGCTCCAAGGTTCAGGTTGAGCCTGGCATCCGATCTTCCGTTGATCTCCTCTGATGCGACAACAGACCAGTCTGCCATTCCAAACCTGAAGAGCGGATAAGTTCGGCCGACATTAGTATCAGCTTCAACCTCCCCTCTCAGTCTGGTCAGGTTACGACGCATCTCCTCGAGCCTCATCTCACGTATATAAGGCAATTCAAGCTTACTGGTGACTTTTACTGAAAGAGTCCGGAAGCTGAATGTGCAATCGAGACCGAAAACCCGGCCGAAATAGAGGGAGCGAAGGTACAGATTCGATTCTGTCCGAAGGAGGTCAGCCGGCTCAAGATTTATTATCTTACCCTCGTATGTGATACTATTATCAGTCCGGCTTATAACATATTCAGCATCAGGATTGATGAAAAAACCCGAAATCATTTCCAGGCCAGGCGAAGCAACATTCCTTATTCTGAGGAAGTCAAACAGATCGGTGACAGGCAGGTATACTTCAGTTCCCTTTATTGCCGCTTCAATTTCCCATGCGCCTGCACCGGGTATCTCAAGGCGTATGGATATCTCATCATATTCCTGTTCCTGGGCCGACAGATGAGGATTATTCAGTATGAGGAGCAGAGTCAGTTGAATAAGGAAGCCGGGCTTCAAAACTGCATAAAACCTCCGGGCTGATTCCTTAATGAGGTATGCTGTTATGAATTCCATGTTTGCTTCTGCTCAATAATATTTTTTCTGCTTACTATTCCTGAATAAAAGTGATATCGAAAGTTCCGCTGAAATTACCCGGAGGGTTTGCCGCCGGATTGCCGACGGTAATTGTTCCGCCGACGTAGAGTTGTAACGGCCCGGATGTAAGGACGAAAGGTGAGGGCGGATCAGAGTCTCCGATGCTAAAATTAAGAGATCCCCCGTTACTCCCTGTTAGTAAAACATCGGGTCCGTTTAAGAGCGAGACTACTGTTCCTGATGTCCCGGTAATACTGAATAGAGCAGAGGACCACGCAAATCCAAGATTCAGCAGTACAATGTCTCCTGTTGCCTGGCGCGATCCGTCAGGATTGATAATAACTGTGCCGCCCGCCATGTAGTGATAAAATGCCCCGAACCCGAGGTCCTGCTGGAGGGTCACATTTATCGGCTGGGGTGGAGGTTCCTGTCCGTGCGCCTGTATCGAAAGAAGCCACAACACTATTGCTGCCGTTATAGTTATCAGCGGCCTTAACCTGAAGAATATGATAATTTCAGTCTTTTTCAAGGATTCAGGATCATGATTTTTTTCGATTCTTTTCTTTTTGCTGTTACAAATGTTGCCACGTAAAAACCATTCTTCAGACCGGGAGTAAATTCGTGGTATCCCGGATCGTTGATTTTATAAGTGCGGAGCATATTTCCGGTAAGGTTGTGAATATACAGTGTGCCGGTCTGTCCCGGGGATATATTGAATTCTCCCCTCAGTATCCCCCGGTAACTGTAAATTGAAAAGAGCCACTCCTGTTTTGGTTTTTCATCAATACCTGTCGTTGCAGGGGCAAGGTTAAGGATAAACCTGCTGTTGTATTCACCGGATGAAAGAAATACCCTGTACTCATTTCCTGAGAGAAGATCGTTATCCTCTCCCGTTGCCAGATCAGTCAGGAATACCTTTGTCCCGGGTATCAGCTCTTCAGCCTGGCTGATCCTGAAAGTCAGGTTTCCATCCAGGTATAATCTTATGCCGAGAGGAATTGAATATGTGTTCTCAGAATCAAACGGCAAAGCATTAATTGAAAGCTTCTTTCCGCCGGGTATCACCGAATAGATATTTGCACACGTAAGGTCAGTATTTATGAGTTTAAGGGCATCGAGCAAACCGTCGAACTCCGGGGTTGCTTTCTCATCGAAGTAAATTACAAGAGGGTCGGTTGATGCCGGGTTGTCTGAATAGCCGGCAGTCAGACGGATAAGAGGTTTCAGGCTTTTCTGATCCGACTTGATGAATGAGTGGGTAAGGTTGTTAATTCTGACGTTGTTATCGAGCCCAAGTGTTCCCGTTACCGGATAGGCCCCGTCAGATACGTGTATGAAAAAGCCCTGCATGGAGGGAATGATGTTTGTTGCCAGACCATCACTCGAGATCCCGTTTATATACGTGCTGTAGGTCCCTCCGTATTCATCAGTCGTGCTGGCACTGAAAAAGTAGAGGGCGTTGTCGATATTGGTTTTGGTCCAGCCTGAAGGTGCATCCCAGTCGATCGGGGAGGGGTATGGATTGCCGACAAGATTGAATCCGAGAGTATAAGGATTGTTATGATTGTAAAGTGTTACGGAGAGGCTTCCGTTGTTTACTTCACCCGTCACATCAACGGTATTCGGGAGTGCTGATGAGCCGAAATTAACCGCGTAACCGGCCAGCGGGGAAAGCAGATAGGAAGGATCTTTATGGGCAACCCACCCCGAAGCGGGATTTCCCCCGACCATCCTGTTCTCATCGTACCTGTAGAAGGTAGTGAAGGGTGCTGTGAGGTCCATATCATCGCCAAACTCACTCACCGTGGCAGACTGGAAGGGTGAGCTGAAGTATTTATATCCGAATCCTGAAGGGAGGTAGCGTTGCATGGTAAGATCGCCTGTAACATTGCCGCTTCCTGATCCGTCTATAAGAGCTGTCTGTGATGATGTTGAAAGAAGTGTCAGGTTCCCGTCAGAGGCCAGATCGCCGGTGGTAACAGTTACTATACCACTGATGCTCAGAGATCCTGTAAGGGTGATGCCTGCTGAATTATTTATAATGAGGTTATTAATAGTGTTGCCGGTGAAGATGCCGGCACCGATCACCTGGGCTGATGATCCGTTCATTTCAATTGTCCCGGCTGATGCATCAATATTGCCTGCACCTGTAATGGATCCGCCAACTCTGATTGTATTACCGGTTATGACCAGTGATGATCCGCTCTCCACTGTCAGGTCATAAACTACGGCCTCCGCGCCTGTGCTGAGAACAGGCTTATTGGCCACATCCGGTATCTGAACATTTAGTGTCCCATCAGGTATCAGCCCGGTCAACCAATTCCCTGGATTATTCCACTCTGAGCTTATTGAACCGGTCCATATAAGGTCATTGACAACCGTGACAACTGCCAGATCGGCCAGCATCACTCCGCAACCATACTCGTTTGTTGCCCAGACATTATAAATAGTTGTAACCGTCTGTGTAACAGTAATAATAACGTCTCCACCGCCCATACTGCTGACCGGGGGGCCGACAGGAGTGTTGTCGCTGTTCAGACGAAGCTGGTAGTTAATACCTGCAGGGGTTCCGGAAATGATAATATTCGCTGGTGTGACAGCTGATACAACAGGATCAGAAACTGTATTATCAGATGGGGGGAGTATATTAACAGTTACCGGGAGGGTGTTCGAAACAGAGGTTGAACCTGTTTCTGTTACTGTCACTTCGGCTGATCCCGGAGTTACCCACAACACATTAATAATATTGTCGGTAGGGCCTGTTGTATATGTTCCCCCGGTGACTGACCATGAATAGGTATGGCTGCTGATAAATGGCGTTGAATATGTTTCAACAGAGTTCACACATACGGAGGAGCTTCCGAAGACAAGCGGATCGGGAATATCAGTAATGGTAACATTATAAGGAATGGTGGTCCGGCTGCATCCTCCGGCGATTACGGTTTCGGTAAGAGTAACGGTGCCGGTTGGACCAGGCCCCCATTGAATAATGATTGAGTTTGTGCCCTGTCCGCTTTGAATGTCTCCGCCAGATACACTCCATAAGTAAATAATTCCGGCCACATCAGGTGTATTGTAGGGTACAATTGAGTTTACAGGTGTAGTGGTTAACCCTGAAATTAACGGAGAGGGTGAAGCATTAAGGGTTATATCGGCTGTGGTGCTGAAGTCACGGATCCCCGTACTGCCGGTTGCATCACGAACATAAGAGACAGAAAATGCATAAAGTCCGGGACCTCCTGATGCCAGTGCGGGAATGGCATTGGAAACCACCAGGGAATATGGGGTTGAAGCAATATTGGTTACTGTTGTTTCATTTGCTCCATTTATCATATACCTGATAGTCCATGGGGGTGTTCCTGTAAGTGCAATGGAAATATTTGTTGAGGAACCATCATCGCATATTTCGGCCGCCCCGCTTGTGATGGTTGCAGTCGGCAGGCTTTCAATGCCGATAGTAAACTGATGATCACCGGCAAGACTAACCACTGAGCTTGTTATTATGGTGCCTGAATTAGCATCGCCGATTATTTTCCCGTTACCGAGGTTAATCCATGAGGGATTCCACTCTACAACACGAAGCTTTGCCCTTGTGGCAGCATCTGAAGGTATTATGCCACTAAGAGGATCCCACCGGAGAGTAACATTGCCCGAAGAAAGAAGAGGGCCATTCAAGCTCCAGTACTCAGAATCACTCACAACATCTATAGGTGCCGTCCTGTTTCCGGGATCATAGCCATCAATCAGAGGATTGTGGTTGAAGTACCGGGCAGTATAGTCGCCTGCAACGTTAACATTGGAAATAGCTACCTCGCCATACCTTGAACCATTGGCATCACCCACAGGAAAATTGAAACACCTTCCCGGAAGAATTCTTTTTTGCAGAGGGCCACTGATAAAAGAGCCGGCATTGCCTCCAATCACAGGGGTATTACCAGTATTGGAGATTGATAAAAGGTTTGTGCCGGTAGTGGTAATAATTCCGTTGCTCAGGTAAAGAAGATTGGAGATATCTGCCTTCCCCGAGCCGGATAGAGTTAATCCTGCAGGATTGTTAATTCGAAAATTGAAAAACCGTTCAGTTGTTGACCCGTTTGACACACTAAGAATCTGAGGATCTGTACCTTCAAAAACAACCAGCCCCCTGCCGGGAATAAAACCACCAACGGTTGTTGTATTATTGTCTGTCCAGTCGCCTGAAATGAATATTCTCTTGTTGTAAAGCTCATTACTTAAGACGGTTGAGCCGTTCTGTATTGTAAGATTGTTAAGGATCTTTAAGTCTTCGGCAGGTATTGTTTTTTTGCCCGTACCCGAAAAAATTACATTTTGATATGGTTTATAAATATTGCCCGGTTTTGCCGGAAGTGAGGCGAGATTATTCCCGAAGAATTCAACGGTGCTGCCACTTGTATTCACAAAATCATGAAAGTTACCCCCGGGGAAAATAAATATTCCGGCGGGTGTTGAGGCTAACCTCAGAATCCCGTTCCCGTTTACGTGGCCCAGATTATGAAATAATGTAAGCCCGGCCTCAAGGATTCCGCTGATAGTAACGGAGTAGGCATTAGCTGAATTATTGTTCAAAGTGACTGTATGCCCCGGATTAATTACTACCGGATTCCCGTCCGGATCAAATCCGCAGGGGGGGCCTCCGTCAGTCAGCGACCAGGTATTATCACCGAACCAGTTACCGGTTTTAATACTATAAAGAATATTTAAATTGGTGAAATTGGTTGTATTTCCGGCTGTATATTCACCGTCGATAAAATCCTTTGAATTGAGATTTATCTGGTGGGTTAAAGTATTTATCGAGGATTCATCTATTCCACCGGGGGGGGTCCATGAGCTGTTCACGAAACGACCGGTAACGTATTCTGCTTCAATCCCGGTTACATCATCTGCCATATAAGAATAATTATGGTCAACGGTGTAAGGTTCAACAAAACCATCAGAGGTAACGTTCCAGTAGTAGTTGAGTTCGTTACCCTCGGGAAGATCCATGACCGGATGCGCATAGTTTACCGGGTCTACTGTAATAGAGGCACCATTATTGGGGTTAGAAGTAAAGTTATAGGAGACAGGTGTATACTTACCGGCCACTCCAACCGGGAAAGTAAATGTATATGGCCCGGACGGGAAAATCTTTTTTACTCCCGCGTCAGAAATAACGCCGTTAAGAATAATCATGCTGGTCACGTCGGGTACCCCGTTGACGGAAGCATTAATATCAAAAGTAAGGAGATAGTCGTCAAGGTATACAACACCTCTCTCAAAAGTCAGGATACCTCTTATTATGGTGTTGTCAATTATGTTTATCGCTGTAGTGTTATTGATTGTAACGTTCCCAAAAACACCATCACCGCTTCCGGATATAACCTGTGGCTGATTACCCTCAAAATGAATGCCCCCGCCAGCCAAGGAGCTGACATGTTCTCCTTCGTTATCTGCATTGCCAGCCAGGAAAATATTGTTTCCACCGTCATCAAGTATCCCTGCTACGATGATCAGGCCGGAGTTTATCCTGATGTTACTGTTGGGAGACAGAAGGAGGGTGTCATTGACGTAGACGGTCAGATTAGCAAAATTGGTAAGGTTTGATCCTGCTCCCGTAATTGTTTTTAATCCGGAACCGTTAAACGTTGTTCTCTGATTTGAACTGCCGGGCTGATAACCTCCTGTATTAAGTCCTGTACCGGATGTGCTGTTGCTATTGGATAGACTGCCTTCGATAGTAACGTTCAGTCCGTTAGCCCTGAATACAGAGTTTCCGTTTATGGTAAGGTTATTCTTCAGTATTAAAGGGAAGATCCTCAGGTCCAGAATTTTGTTGCTTACCGTTGCATCTATCTCAACAGTATAAAGTTGAACCGATGTCGCCATATTAAATGCTGTACCGGATGGTGTTGCAGCCGATCCAAGAAGGATTGTACCTCCTGTTACATTAGCCGAATCCGGCACAAGGAATAAGTCAATATGATCAGAGTTGTTGAAAGAGCCTGTGATATTAAGTATCCCGCCACTCATATTGAACTTGCTGCCGGTATTAAGTATTTCAAACATCGGCCGGAGGGTGGTCGCATTTCGTCCGGCAATTGTAACCGTGCTGGAATCGCTGCTCTGAGTATAATTGAGTGAGCCGGTATTAATAGTTGTTCCCCGCCTGATCTGACCATTTACATATAAACTTCCACCACTTATTATTATCTCAGGTGTACCCCCGGATGAATATTCGATATCATTGTTCAGATCAGTTCCATGTGTCCCAATATTAACTGCACCTGCCAACACCTCAAGCCTGCCATCCAGCTTCAGATCAGTTGCATCAGTGGCTTCTGCTCCTCCTATATTAATAGTTCCACCGTTTACTGACAGAGATCCGGTTATTGGTATTGTGAAATTTCCGGAGTTTGTAAGATTAAGTGTAATGGGACTTGTAAGTCTGAAGGTGCCGTTAGTCAGTGTCAATGCCGTTGAAATGGCGGTATTAAGAGTTAGGACACTGGATCTGACATCCAGTATGGTATTTCGGGAGGTGCCTTTATTCACTTCGATAAAATTGAAATTGGTAACGGTTCCACTACCTTCAATCACTTTGTTAGTATTTCCGGCAAAGGTGACATTACATACCTGGTTTGCTCCGGCATTCATGTCAAGGATCCCATTATTAATAAGATTACCATATATTGTTAATTGGTTTGCGGCTTCTCCTGCAGTATTAACATCAAATTCTGCTCCGTTGTCTATTATAACATCACCCTTGATGATTATGCTTTGGGCAGTATTGTTTCCGTTCATAAAACGAAGAGTACCGCTCCTGACAACCAGATTGGAGTCCACCGTAACTACCCGTGTAGTTCCAAGTATATTCATCTGCGAAATTCCGCTCCCGGATACTGTGAAATCATCATAAACTGAAAAACTGGTGTTTGGCAGGACAATATTCTTGCCGTCTGAAGGAGAGGTTACCAGGTTGTTATAGCCGCTAATATTGATGTTGATTCCACCTGATATGTAGGATGTGGGCAGTGTGAAAGTTACGGACCCCATATCTGCGGTACTGTAATATTCCACAGTACCTCCGCCTTTGGACAGGAAATTTCCAAAATCCCCTCCGGGAAAAACTGCAGTTTCTCCGGAAGAAGAAATCCTCAGATTTCCTGTCCCTGAGACCCTGGTGTCAGGAATAGTCCCAAAGTTATGACCTGTGGTGCTTTGCAGGTCAAGTGTTGAGCCCAAACTGATCCGAAGTCCGCCTACTGTGATGTTATTCAAATCAGTTGGAACAGTTACCGTGTGATTTAAAGTACCATTACCAATTACAACGGGATTTCCGCTGCCCGGGATTGTTCCGTCGACAGGCCCGCCTATACCTTCAGAGCTCCATGTGTCAGGATCATCCCAGCTTCCGCTCTGACGGCTAAAGAATACCTTAATGTTTTGAAAAGCAAAAAATTCCCCGGCAGTATAATCTCCCTCTACATGGTTAATGGCACTGAAAAGAATAGTATTTGTTGCATCAACAACTTGTGAAATATCATTGATGGGGTTCCAACTGTCCGGTCTGTAAGCCGCGGGAATGTAACTGGCTTCTGTTCCCACAATATCGGAAGTGGCATACTGATATGCATGTGATACAGAACCTGCCTGAATCCCTGAGAACCCGGAAGATGTAACGACCCAGTAATATGTAAGTGCATTGGATGAAGTTACAAGGGGATGGACTTGTTTCACAGGTCTTATTGTTACTGCACCCCATTGTGAGGGTGCTGCAGAAAACTGAATTGTGGCCGGTGTGTAATCCGTGTCCGTCCCGACGGGAAAAAGTAAACCTGCAGTACTGTTGTATGCCCTGGTAAGGCCGCCATTGCTGGCGTTACCCGCAAGCCGTATCATTTTTGCGGCAGAGAAATTAGTTGTTGTACCTGTAATGGCATCGTAAATATTCCCGGATGGACCCAGCCCAAGATTAAATATCCCCAGGTCGATCACACCGTTTGCCAGCCTGAGGTTTCCGCTAAGAGATTGATCTGCGCTAAGTGTTGTTGTTCCTGAAGTTTTGTTGATCGTAAGGTTGCCAAAAGACCCGTTCCCTGAACCACCTATGGTTTGTGCCTCCGTTCCGTTAAGAATTATAGCTCCACCGGCCTGGCTGATGTGGATCCCGGAGTTGATAATATCGCCCGCAACGTTTATGGAATGACCTACATCGCTGAAGATACTACCATTGTTAATTGCCAGACTGCCTCTTATTATAAGGTCGTTTGCGTAGATATCAGAATTGGAACTGTCGGAGATCGTGAGATTGTAAAGTCCCGTTCCGTTGTTTACCGTTCCGGAGTTGGTAAAACGCTGGCCACCAACACCATCAAACATTGTTGTATTATCTCCGCTTTCATATTCGGCATTGGTGTCTATTGAAAAATTGCGACCAACGGTCACATCGCTACTGTTTGCATTAAATACGGCTGTGTTCTGTATATTCAGATCATTGTAAACTATCAATGGCTGGGCAGGTATTGCGGGAATAGCAGGACTTGCATTACCGGCATAAGCTTGTATTTGCCCGCGGTATGTGTCTGAAGAACTGGTAAAATTGATATTCCACAATGGAACAGTAGTGTTGATATAGGCGTTCCGGTTGGTGGGAACAGTAATATTAATAGTTCCGCCTGTAACAGAAGAGTTATTTAAACCTGAACCGAGAAGCAGGCTGAAAGATGTTCCAGGCCCGCCATCTATCGTCGTTGGAGAAATAATATTTATAGTACCCCCGCTCATCCTGAATACGTTATCCGGATAGGGAAGAGTGAAAGAAGCATAGATATTTAATCCGGCAATGTTCAGACTGTTTCCTGTAATGTTCAGGGTTCCTCCGGTCATAGTGAAGGCACCTCGGTGACTTCCGGAAATAAATGATGTACGGATACACTCTGTGGTAATCTCTCCCGATTCGAAATGGAGGGAGCTCTGGTCACGCGTTACAATTCCCTGTCGTCCATTAGCGTTAAGGATTGCCATGTTTGAAACTCTGAGACTGCCATAAACTACAATTGAAGAATTAGATGCGACCACTGAGAATGTAACTGTGGCGCCGTCGAGCCAGAGTTGTGCATCGAGATCAATGTTATAAACTGCATTACCGGAAAGATTGGGTAGCACAATATTTGGTCCGAGACGTACCGTTCCTGCAAGCAGACCCAGTGCGTTGCCGTTTTCAATGGATGGAGGTGGATTGGCAGGCGGACTTGTCTGGAGGTTTGACCGCCCAAACAACCTGAATTTGGTATTATCGCTTGCATCAATGTTTAAAACGTATGTCTGGTCAATCCCTTTGTCTATTTCTACCCGGTAAATGTCAGTTTGCCCGTTACACATAAGATACTGATCTGCAGCAGGGTTGTTGAAAACCAGGTCAGAACGGCCATTGCCCGGTGTGGTTGTATAGTTGGGGGTGTCCTGATTTGTTAATCTTACTATGCCATCGTTGGTGAAATCACCCTTAACAATAAATCTGTGGTTAGCGTTTCCGGTTCCAATTCCGATGCTTCCATCCGGACTCACGTTAACGTCACCTTCAACGTGAAGGTTTCTGCCCGCGGAAGTACCGTCATTGATCTGGAACTTCCCGTTAGTTATAGTCAGGTTGCCATTGATGGTCATGTTGCCGGTCAGAGTGGCAACAACAGCACTTGTGGAAAGATTTATGATCAGATGGTTATAAACCAATTGTGAGAATGTAAAACCGGAAGTGTTATAATACTCTATGGTGCCCCCGCCTTCGGATACGAAATTGCTCCAGTCTCCTGATGGAAACAGGCTGGTCTGCAGGCGAACCAATCCCTTTCCTCGAATAACCGTAAAGTCGTGTGATGTAAATGTTCCCAGATCAAGGATTCCCCCTTCATTGATCTGAACGGAAAGAACATTTTCTCCGTTTGCTGTTGTGGTAACGGTCCGGCTATTGAGAATTATGACGCGGTCTGTTTCTGAAGGCACCTTAGGATTGACAGATAATGTTCCGGACGGATCGGTGGTCCAGGTATTTGCTGAGTTCCATGCCCCTGACTGATATGAGTAATATGTGGCGTAAGTTGGTGCTTCTCTTGCGGTCCATTGCCCGGCGAATGTTGAAATATCGCTTACGGTCATAGGATTGATTCCTTCCCCGCTGTAAACTCCTGGTTGTGTCCAGACGCCTCCGCTATAGAAAAAAGGAACATATTGTGTCTGGTCGCCACCTGTCCCTATTTCTCCGGGATTGTCATAAGTTATCCTGAGGGCTGCATTTATATTGCTAAGATTTATGGCAGATACGCTCCAATATTTGTTTAAATCAGTGGGAGCGGCTGCCGGAGGACCCGGAGCGGTTGAAGCCACTGCTCTGACAATAACGCTCCCGGTGCCTGCCACCGAAGCCGTAAGACTGGTAATTTCAAAAGGCGTGTAGTAGACTCCCGTTCCAACCGGGTATACCACCTGGAACTCTGCAGCCGTTGTCCCCTGTTTAATAAGACTGCCGCTTCCGTCACATACTATCATGTGTGTGTTGCCAAAAGATCCCGGAGTAGTAATGATCGCACCGGCAGTAAGAGTGAGATTGCCGGCCCCGGACCCAAGGCTCAGATTTCCGTCTTCCAGAGAGAGGGTACCGCTGACAGAGATATTTCCCTGCATTGTTTTGATGCCACCGCCACTGACAGTTAAATCTGTATATGGAAGCGAAGCCACACTCTGAGCGCCGGCATGGGTATAGTGTACCAGGGCTGAGGTTCCGTTTACGGTAATATTACTGGTCCCGGTTCCCGACAAGTTGAAAGGAGTTGCTCCGCCAAGAACCAGAGTACCGGTCTGTGGTCCGGCAGCCATTGAAAAAGTGGAAGTATTAACAGCTCGTTCATTAACAGTAATCAGCGTTTGCCCTATTGATAAAATGCCATCCTGTAAATAAAAAACGCCATTATTAAGACGCCCGTTATTGGTACCGCGGTAACTTCTAACAGACAGATCATTAGTAATATCTAAACCGGTAATTGACGATATAAAAGTATGAGTATAGACAGCATTGGGGTTAGCATCAGTGCCTGTAATAATATTTGCACATGACAATGTGCCCCCTCCGGTAACGACACATAATGAATTACTGTTATTAAGGCTGTTAAGTCTAATCGTTCCTGATACTGTAAGGACAATTAAAGAATTAACAGTCAGGGTTGCACTTTGCTGTGTAAAAGTTATACTGGCACATGTTGCATCTGCAGTAACAGTAACAGTAACCCCGTTTTCAATTATTACATCGGATGTTGCGTTGGGAACACTTGCTCCCGGAGCACCCCCTGATGTCGCAGACCACGTAGAGACAGAATTCCAATTGCCATCGGCAACGGCATACCTGGTCTGGGCATTTATTGATATTGTGGAAATTAGCAAGACCGTAGTCAGTAATACTGCCTTGATGGATCGATCTTTTCTTTCCATATCATTTTTTCTAATCTAAAAATAAAGACTAATTATCAACGACTGCTCAATAAAGAACCAGCTCAGCTTCAGCATATCTGACCGGTTTAACATCGGACGATGCTGAATAAGTTATCCGGAGAGTACCTGTCCGGAAGTCAACTTCATCCACTCTGTTCAGGTTTAGCCGGAACCTGCGTATTGTATTTGGAGTATAAACAGCAATGCCGTTGGCAATACCCACACGGGTTATTTTACCCTCGGGGGAGATATGGTCAACAGCCAGGTCTCCGTAAGCTGAGATATTGCCGGAGCGGTTAAAGGTGAGGCTTAGCCGCGGCCCTGTATCATCATCAGTATTAAGCGACAGATCAGATAATGATACTTTAACGGAGGGTTCTCCCGACCTGATTATTACAGGTATGGTAATTCCGAAAACAGGTGTCAGCCTTACCGAGATTGATGTGGTGTCGGCGGGAACCCCTTTTTCACCCAGAGGCCTTGCTTTGGGTACCGCCCTGAAATAAAAGTGTGAACGGTATTCCCCCGGGATCATCTCATTGGTCCTTATAAGCTGTATTTTGACAACCTGTGCTTCATTGGGACCAAGTGTTACCGATCTGGGGAAATAACGGACATACCTGTCGGCAAAGAGTTGTCCGGGATCCGGTTCGGTTATTGTCTCAAAGCCCCCGTCGTCGGTCATTCTTATCTGAACCAGAGATATTGCGTATGTTGCCGTATCACTTCCGGTATTGGCAAGGTTCAGGTCAAGCGATCGTACCGATCCCTCAAAAACGGCCCTTCTTGGTGTAATGAGGAGGTTTCCCTGAGCGTGCGAATCCGTAAATGTAAGAAGCAGAAGGAAAAGAGGTACAAAAAAAAAGAGCGGCAAGAGGGGTTTGCCGAAGCAGAATACTCTGCAACTGGTGTTGTCTGAAAGGATCGGCATACCCATATTATTTATATGCAGGTTAATTGAAATCAAAAGTGATTGTATATGTACCGGTGTATATTCCCACCGGGTTGTCATGAAGGGGCCCCACCTTGAGAGTGGCACCGACATAGACTACCTTGAAGCCGTTCTGAAGCATTCCTGTCCCGACACCCGGAGAGGGGACGGAAACAAAATCTTCCACGGCCATGGTCTTTGCATCTGAAGAATGAGTTAGGATAACCGGAGTCCCGGGAAGAGAAATTGAAAATGCAGCATCGGCGTCGCCCGATACATAGAAGCTGGCGGCATTAGGGGCTCCGGGACCCTTGAACACTGTACCGAGAACAGAGATTGTACTTTCGGGCGTTAGTATTATTTCCCCTCCCTCCGGCCCCGGAGCAAAACGGCCGAAATTCAGCTGTGAAGTTTCACTGGCGGCAAAGACAGGTATTATTTCGGCGATAACATGCCCTGTGGCGCTGGCAGGCGGTGTAACCTGCGCCTCTGTCCTGCCTGTTGCTAAAATTATCAATATCAGCAGGCTGTAAGATATCCTTGCGAGCCTGGCCATTCCTCAGGTGTTATGTTTCAGAATACACTAATTGTAGTTCACCGTAACCGTGAAATCACCGCTTCCCCCGGCAGTCGAAGATGAGTATGTACCTGAAGCCTGGTTTGCCCCAACGCTAAGGGTGGCACCGACATAAAGAATCTGAGTTCCTCCGGCTTCTATTGTACCTTCCGGCGTTGGATCGCTGGTCCAGGTGTCTACTGTCATAGTCTGTGCACCGTTGGAAATGGTTGTTGCTCCGGCCGGAAGGGTAATTGAATAGGTGTAACCAGGCGTGCCCCCGACGGTAAATGATGCTGCCGTAACAGTTCCCGTTATTGCTGGCAGTGTAACGTTGGTCGGAGTGCGCACACCGGCAGGACTAAGAACAACAGTACCGGCAACTGCTCCTGCGGCAATGTTGCCAAATTCCAGATCGGTTGCAAATGTAATAGTTATCGGAGAAACAATAACAGCTGTTGCTGCTGCAGTTTCAGAAACCTGTGCATAGGCTGCCGTCGAAAAGGCAACCATAACAGAAAAGAGTACCAGAATTTTAAGTGTTTTTTTCATTTTAAGAATGGTTTTAAGCATTAGAGAATTTATTTCGGTTTATGTAATTTCAAAAAGGTTTTATGGCATAAATCAGGTTTCCGGCAGGGTTATAAACTCTTCAGGAGCTGAATTATTGTCAAAAATAGCTATAATGAAAGAAAAAACCCCGCCAGATTCCTAAACTATTTAACAATCATCCAAACTTATTAACAATCCACTCGGCTGTTTATTAGTGCTTTATAGTGCGAAAGAAAATTGTTGCGAAATTGTTAAATTTTAATACAGCCACTAAATCAGGCAACTACAAGTTGAAGGTGTATGTGTATTTTATCATAATGGCCCTTGAGCTGTAAACAGGGAGGTTTGGCACCTCACGGGTCAGGTTCGTATTTCGCCCCTCATTAATAACAATAAAAAGGTCGTTGCCCTCTTTAGGATTATACCTCAGTCTGAGGTTGGAAACGATGCCGTTGGCTGCCGTGTTATACTGGAAATAACCGTTTACGGAAAATCTTGTATTCAGCATGTATAATGCCTTAACCCCGATAATATGATTCGTCATACTCTGTTCCCTCCCTTTGAAGCTGACATAATCGAAATTATAGGTTCCTCCCAGTTCAAATTGTTTAGACAGATTCCAGGTAGGTTTGATTCCGGCAGAGAATCTTGATCCGTCGAAGAATTGTCCGGTTTCGGTAGTAAACATAACGAACAGGGGATTTGACATGGAGGATATAATATTACCCCTGAGATTGATGAACTCATAACTTCCTTCAGCGATATACACCTCATTTTCGCTTAGCTCAAGCGGCTCCTTCAGACTTTCAATATTATAACCGAGATACAGGTCCCCGCTCCACTGGCTTTTTGTCTGGAAGGACCAGCCTGCCATTACACTCAATGACATTAATTCTCCGTCATCTGCGAAGCTTCTCTGGTTAATTCTCAACTCGGGTGAATGGCTGTAGAGCCATGAATCTTCACCCGATATCCAGCCATACCTGATCCCTCCTCTTATGCTTGAATAGTTGTCAATCATTTCGAAGCCAATACCGGGATTAAAATGAATGCCTGAATATGAATATCCTATATTGTAACCCAATCCTTTCCTGGAGCGATTCTCCCAGTTAGCTGAAAATCTGAGCGGATCCTTGAATGAGGTGTTTACAGTATCATTCTCGAAAGTCTGGCTCCATTTAATATCTAAATAATTTTCCCCTGTTACCCGTAATATTGCATCCAGCCCGTATGCGATATTATAGGTTCCGTCCGCTCCGAGTCGGCTTGTAAGGATAGTACCTATATAGGAGTTTTCGTTGATCACCTGTCGGCGGAATCTTAATACTCCGAAATTCTCTGAGGGGAGTATCTGCTCCCTTATTCCTTCGGAGTTTTTCTTCCAGAGGGGAGCGGTCTGCATGTCGAGAAAGCCGGCATCCCATTTACCCAATCTTCCGAATATTCTTGCGCCTCCGTAAATCCGTACCGGATCTCCGTCGTCGCTTAAACCTATTCTGCGGCTGTAGAAAAGGTTATTACTTCCGCCCATGCCGAAATCAAAAGTACTTGCCCTTTCGAGGAAGAACAACCGTTTTTCCGGGAAGAAAAGTGAATAACGGGAGAGGTTGATCTGTTCATCATCAGCCTCAACCTGGGCAAAGTCGGTGTTTAATGTCAGGTCCATTACCAGGTTGCCTGAAAGGCCGACCTTAACGTCGAGTCCTGCCTCGGCAACAGGACCGGTTCTCTTATAGTAATCTGTTTCCGTAGTGTTTAAATCATATCTGCCTGAATACCCGCCAAGGATATATGGAGCGATATAGACCGGTTTGCCCGCTTTAATGCCCCTGAAAACTATTTCCTGTGCCTGTGAAGGTTTAATCGGAGAAATTTGTCCCCAGTTGGGAGGAATCGCAGGAAAAAGTATTACCTCATTTTTGGCCGGTATCCATCTCTGAATGGTGAGCCCCATTTTGACTTCGCCATTCTTTTCCTGAAAGCGGAGGCTTGAAAGAGGTATCCGGAACTCTGCCGACCAGCCTTCATCACACCTGTTTGTAAGCACATCCCAGAAAGTGTTCCAGCTTACGTTCATCGGCATTTGATCGGGAGTGCTGGGTACGGCGTCTTTCTGTATGCTGGCATCGAATCTTAATGCGTCGGGTGTTGTGCCGAATATCAGAAAGTTTTCCTTGTCGTTATAGGTGTCGAGGAAGATCATGAACCAGTCACCACCGGCACCTGTGTAATCGCGTTTAAAACTGGCCGACCTTATTATTGACGGATCTCCGCAATAGAGCCAGGCTCCGACATATAGATATTTATCATCATAGGCTACCCTGACATCACTATCTTCTGATGGCTCTCTTCCCCATACAGGAGAATACATGGTCATCCTGAATGGCTGTATCGATTTCCAGGCTTCATCATCAGGAATGCCGTCAAACAGGACCGGCTGGTTGAGCCTGGGGATTAAAATTGCCTGACGAGGTGTTTTAAGTGAATCAGGCTGACAATATAAAGCAATTCCGGTAAAGGCCGGAACTGCCGTCAGCAAGATGATAAGAATAATTTTCTTCAAGAGCCTTCTCAGTTACTTTGAGAAGGCAAATATATTAAAGTCCGAATAAAACCGTAAATCCTGCTTTAATAATTATTCCGGAACAGATCTCTTTACCGCTGTATTCTTCATTGGTTTCACTGTCTTTCCAGAGGGTAAACGAGTAACCTGCCAGAAGATCAACGGTAACGCTTTCTCCAATTGGTTTTGCGGCTCCAACGCCCAGCCCGAACGATAAAAAGCTCCATTTGCTTTCGCTATCCCAGGTTCCACCCGAGTATTTGCTGGTTTCGGCACCTACCATTAGATTGGCCTCAGCGAAAGGCCAGCACTTTTCAAGAGGGTAATAATAACGGGCAAAGGGACCGATTCCGAAGCCAAAATCAGAGGATTTATAGTCTGAGTCGTTGCTTTTTTCACTTGATAGACCAAGCAGAATATCAAGACCTGCTGCCAGGTTATCCATTACGAAGTAACCTCCCCTCGGAAGGATATTAAATCCAATAGTCGAATAGGATCCCTCTTCACCGGGGTATTTTGTTTTTATGAGTCGCAGACTCATGAGTTCAGAACCATAGTATCCACCCGCACTGATCGTTGAGGTGACACCGGCCAGATATCTGCCCTTTTCAAGCTGTGTCTGGGCGTTTCCAGCCGAGATAATGCATACAGCAGCAATCACAAGTACCAGTTTTTTCATAATTTTCATTTTTAACAGATCGCCTACTCTTAAGTTTTTCAGCATACACTCCCTACTCTTTTATGGATTTTCGGGGGCTCCGTATATTAGCATCAAATACTACTTACCGCTTGGTGTTGTGAATGTTTTATCGGTGCCATATGTTGTTCCCAGAGCGTTTACGGCCTTGATTCTGTAGTGATAAGTTTTGCCTGATTCCAATCCATCTATGAAGGAAGTTATATTATAGTCACTATTATCTGCTCCTGTGGGGCTCTGGTCGGCTGTAACAATCTGTCCGTAACTTGCTGTAAGCCCATATTCGAAAGTAACGACTGTCTGTGACCAGTTAGGATTAACGACACCATACAGATATGCTGTAGATCCTGTCTGGGGATCTGCATCGCCTGTGGTTGCTGTTGGGCTGCCTCCAGGCGTTGTGAATGTTTTATCGGTGCCATATGTTGTTCCCAGAGCATTTACGGCTTTGACCCTGTAATGATATGTTTTGCCTGGTTCCAGTCCGTCAATAAGGGCATTCACATCATAGTCATTATTATCTTCTCCCAGTGGGCTCTGGTATGCAGTAACAGTCTGCCCGTAACCTGCTGTTAATCCATATTCGAAAGTAACAACTGTCTGTGACCAGTTAGGATTAACGACACCATACAGATATGCTGCAGATCCTGTCTGGGGATCTGCATCGCCTGTTGTTGCTGTTGGTTTGTCTCCAGTTGCTACAAATGAAACATCATCCCCGTAGGCAACTCCCGCATTGTTTGTTGCATAGGCACGGGCGTGGTAAGTTTCTCCGGATGATAAGCCGGTAATGGTGCTTGAGAAGGTTCCGGTGCCGGTGCCTTCGGTAGTCTTATTGTTGTTTACCGTCGGATTAATGGTTGTACCCCAGCAGATTCCACGTGCAGTAATATTGCCACCCCCGTCGGATGTGATATTCCCTCCTACAACCGCAGTGGTCCCTGTTACATTGGCCCCAGTAGTTATAACGGTTGCCAGGGTGATTGCACTTGTATTGAATGTAACCTGGTTCCCGTATCCCGTTCCGGCCTCATTGGTTGCATAAGCCCTCACGTAATAGGGAGTGCCGGGAGTAAGCTGTGAAAGGGTGCTGGTAAATGATCCGGTTCCCTTCCCATCGGATGTCTTGCTGTTCGAGACTGTCGGATCAGCCGAGGTGCCCCAGCAGACTCCTCTGGCGGTTACCTCAGCGCCTCCGTCGGCAGTTACATTACCACCCGATGCAGCACCTGTGTGTGTTATCGCCGTTACATTGGTGGTAGTAACCACAGGAGGTGTCGGTTTCTTCTTGCATGATACAGCACATAGTACAGAACATATAAGCACAATAGCTAAAACTGGAATTTTAGATGACGGTTTCATAGCTTCAGGTTTTGGTAATATTTATTCCATCATTTATAACAATTCGTTTATAAATTTAAACCAGGATTTTAACAATGTCAAATTTATTTTTATGTTGTATGCAATGTTTTTTATATTGTTGCAGGGGCGTTGCATGCAACGCCCGTACAGCAAGATACCGGGTATTTTTAATATGTGGTGGGGGCGTTGCATGCAAGGCCCTTACGGCTCTCAATCAAAGAGAGTATTTCAGAGTAGGTCCTTGTCTTTTCCTTTTCAATCTTTCTGACTGCAGAATCATGAGCATTTGTGAAACCTCCGGAATAGTACCTGTAAAACCATGATGACAAAACCAGCAAACCATCGATAAGAGTGTAATTCACGGCTGTAATCATGGCATATATTGTAATTCCGGTTATCAGCACAAATGAATTGATGCCACTCAGTATTTCACCCGTATATATCTGGCCAAGGCCTGGCAGGAGGATGCTCATAAGCTCAACTTTCCCCGGACGGTATTTCCGGCTATAGCTTTCATAAGAATGGAATAAATTATGAAGTTCAGCTATTCCATCAGGATCCAGCACCGCTGAAAAATATTCCCGGGATTTCTCATAGTTGTTAAGCCCGAAATAACATATTCCCATATAAAGATCCTTCTTATCCTTTAGATATCCTGTACCAGGCTCCTTAAGATCCAGGAGTTCGGAAAGTGCAGAATAATAGTCATCCTGTTTGAAATTACACAAGGTTTTCTTTAATGCCAGCTCAAACCGGAGGCTGTCATCATCTTCAACGCGCATTGCAAAATCGTAATATCTGATCGCAAGATTTAAATCGGACAACAGATAATGGATCGATGCAATTTTTGAGTATAATTCGTTGTATTCGTTATCATTGCTGAAAAACAGTACTCTCTGGTATTCCTTCAGCGCCAGTTGGTAGTTCCCGGTGTTGAACTGTTCGTCGGAAAAACTCCTGATAGTGTTGATATCCTGAGCCTTTAACAAGAAGGGCAACAGGAGACTAAAAAGAAGAATATATATAATTTTCCGCATTGTTCTGATATCTGGTTCGCAGGTCGTTGTTGTATCGTTTTGCGGCTTTTGCTGATCCATAGAGATTGGCTGAGTAGAAGCTGAAAGCAAGACCACCGAAGATCCATCCGTTCACACTTTTTATTCCCTTCCTGTTAAAAGCGCGGTATGAGGCATAAGCATTTGTGCTAACAAACAGGAAAGAGATCAGGGCATCACCTGTTCGTTTTGAATAAAGCTTGCCGCTTCCCGGGATAACTGCAGACAATACCAACCCCAGGGCGGGGCTTTTATATTTTTCATGTTCAAAATCATAAGTAAGCTGATACAGATAATTATGTTCCGCTTTTATCAGATCTTCGTTATTCCTGTTATAATTAAAAGCGGAATCATATTTCTGAGTCACCCAGAAATGCCCCAATTCATAAAAACATCTTTCCCCTGACTTAAGCAGTGATGAAAATTCGAAGAATTTTTCGGAATCTGATCTGCAGGTTAGTGCGAACGACAGGTATTCCCTTGCCGCATGTGATGAATCAATCCGGAAAAGATTCTGTTTCAGAAGGCCGAAAGAAGGGTCCAGTTTATCGCACTGCTTGTTAAATCTGTAGGTCTGAACCAGTTCAAGTATAACAGAAGTATTGCCCGGCCATAAAAAGTTCAGTCGCTCATACTCTTCGGATGCAAATCTGTATTGGCGGGTTGATTTAAGATACCTGGCAAACTTCAGGGAATTATCGAAATCCATAAGGTTTTGCTGCGCACTGGAAGAAATGGTCAATACGCACACTGCAACGACAAAAAAGAAGAATTTCTTACCAGACAGGATCATAAAACCTTTTTAATTGTGTATCGAAAGGATAATAATCCGGCTTAGTCAGGCCATGGCACCTGGAGAGACGATCGAAAGTACTCAGCCAGCCCGCTGCCAGTCCTTTTTTTCTCAAAGCCTCCACTGCATATTCTGAACAGGAGGGTGTAAAAATGCATGTCGGGATATCCTGAGAAGAAATAAAGGTTTTGTAGAAAATGAAAAGTGTCGAAACAGCCACGTCAATGTCATTCTGCGACTCCCTGAGCGGCGCATTATGATCGTGGTGTATCGTGTCAGCCTGGATGAAAAGGGTTTTAAGCTCAGGATCAACCAATGATTGCCCGGTTGTTACAGGGAAAAAAAGAAAACCCAAAACCAAAATTAAACAAACGACAAGGAGCCCCTTAATCATATTTTAAATGTTTGGCCTGATACATTTTACTATCCGCAAGATCATTAACAGCAATATTCCGGAATTCCGTTTCCTGGTAATCTTCTTTGCCTGTTATCCTGTTATCCAGGATCTGAACGATCTGCTGAGGAAATTCGAATGCACTAATTCTTATAAAGTTTCTGAAAAATTGTCTGCTCAGGATCCTTTGAGTGTTATCGACTATTATCACACTTTCAAGCCTGTTGCTTCTTTTTGCGATCACAACATGATCGATCAAAACGCTTGCCTGTTTTGGTATTTGCCAGTATGACAAAACGAGATCTCCTTTCTTCTCAACTTTCTGTATGGCATAGACAGAATTTTTCAATCCAAAGTCATTCAATCCGGCATTGAGTGCCAGATGAAACACTGTGAATTCGTTAATTGAAGGTATAGTGGTCCTCTGAATCAGTGTATCGTTCCTGAATTTATAAAGGCTTGTATCCCTGCTAATCCATTTCTCAACCCGCGGGAAAGAAATATCGTAAATGAGATCTTTGATGTTCTTGTCATAATAGAGTGTTCCTCTTGTCAGGCTTTTCGTACCATCGCTGTTACTGATCTTAACAGTAAAATCAGCCCTGATCCGGAAATAATCCTGGCTGAGGCCCGTGGATTGGATGGCCAATATAAAAAAGAGGGAAGTGAAAAAAGGTTTTATCATTAGATTTCGAATATTCTGAATCAGGACAATATTTATTTAAAAGAACAAAAGATGCCCTGGAACCCGTGACATCTTTTGTTCAGAATAGGTTTTGTTATGCTGCATTTTTGCTCGGGCAGCAGGCGCTGGTTAATCCAGATTATAGAGCCAGAAATAATAAGCACCTGAAAGAACTACACCTACTCCGGTGCTGATCAGACATCCTGTCATGGCTTTCCTGGTCAGTTCCCTGTCTTTGTCAGTCAATAAAAAAACCAGCAGCAGGCCGACCCATCCCAAAACGCATCCCCACCAGAATGCCGGGATACCGAAAAGCGGATCATCGCTGGCGGCACCCTGTCCCATGGGAGAGGTAATATCACTGATATTGGCAATGAGATTACTTCCTGTAGCCTGAAGATCTGCATAGGTTACACCTTCGTTCTGGGCAAGAAAGTCTTCCAGATCATTAAGTTCGCTAAAGGCCAGATCCAATGCTGTCAGATCAAGAACGAATACCGATTCTTCCAGATCAGGGGCGTTCGTAGTGATCGTTTTAGCTGACAGACTGTGAGTTTGCGCTGCAAGCATCACAAAGGCCAGAATCAAACTGAAACTTTTAAGAAACGGTTTTTTCATGTGGTTTAATTTTAAAAGATTAAGTCCAATCTGATTTTTAGATAAGCAGGTTAAATATAAAATTTAAAGGTAACAAATTTTTAATCTTTTTGATTTAGAAGATAATTTTTTTTATATGTTGTAGGGGCGTAGCATGCTACGCCCCTACAAATATCAATATTCCAGTATCTGACCATCTGCAATAAGCCGCTCACTAATTTCCTCATAGGTAATGTCATACATGCTCTTTCTGCCATCCAGTGCCATAGCGGCCACGGTACCTGCACTCTGGCCGAGGATCATAAAGACAGGCTCCATTCTGATGGAACCGAAAGCGATATGGGAGCTGGAAACAGCAACCGGCACCAACAGGTTGCTGCACTCATCCCTCTTGGGCATGATGGACCCGAGATCTATCTGGTAAGGCCTTGGAGCTCTCACACCAAGGTCTCCCTCGTTCTGTACGAAACCTTCCGGTGTAACATAACGCTGGACATTATGTGAATCCATGGTATATGATCCCATTCCAATGGGATGAGGGACCGGCCTCTTTACCAGGACATCATTTTCTGTCATCACATAATCCCCGATCATCCTTCGGGCCTCGCGTACATAAATATTGTACGGCCAATGACCGTTATCGGCAAACTCATCCCTCGAATAGCCCCATGAATTCATTGTCTCTCTTACCCATGCCGGCAGGCGCAGATCGGTTGTCATGAAATATAACAGGCCCTTCTGATAGAGCTGATGCTCTGCAATAATCTCTTTTCTTCTCTCGTATGAGGCCTCGGGATAATCCCAGTTCATCCCGATGTTATCGTAGCTAAACGGACCATGATTATTTACATCGGTCTTGAGATTCGGTATGGGATCATATTTTGCAAAGAATTCATTCCACCTGGTCTCCGCTACTCTTACAAGAAGCTCATACCAGGTGCTGTCGTATCCCTCGGGCTTTGTTATCGGCACCTTGTTTTCGGGATGCTGTGTGAGGCAGAGCCTGTAACAATAGGCCTGCACTTTCTTGTCGCCGGTACCGTTTTCTCCGGGATCTTCAGATGATATGCGCGGCAGCAGTCCGCTTGAAGGATCTCCCGGCACCCAATATGGATCGACATTATCCTTGAACCAGTGACCATGATGATAAACCCCTTTCTGAACACCGTTCCATGTCTCGCCGTAAACGCTGTTGCCTTCGCGTCCGACATGATAACTTACTCCTGCCGATGCCATGAGATCACCCTCATACGTTGCATCAACGAATATCTTTCCTTTAAAGAGCTTGCCCGAAAGGGTTTTGAAGGAAACGATCCGTCCATTCTTCATTGTAACTCCTCCATCGCGATCGAGCCATTCATCTCTCAGTACGGTAATATTATTCTCCCGGATCATTGTTTCAAAAGCCTCCTCGGCAACATGAGGCTCGAAGATCCATTGTGTACGCTTCTCCCCGTCGATGGCGGGATTACCCTGGCCGCGATTGCCATACTCCGACTGCTTCTGCCATATCCACGATTCAGGTTTCTGGTAATGGTTGTAAATAAGCTGGTAGAACTCCCTGGCGAGACCGCCTATCACCTCCTTGTTGCCGGTATCGGTAAAGCCGAGACCTGATGAGGACATACCTCCAAGATGGAGGTCGGGTGAGACTATCAGAACAGTTCTTCCCATTCGCACCGCCTGCACAGCGGTGGTGACTGCTGCCGATGTTCCGCCGTAAACGATTACATCAGCCTTGTAGGTTTTGACCACGGATTTGTCACCGCACCGGGTCAACGAAAGGTTCAATGCCAGTAAAAGGATCAGATAGAAGATTTTTTTCATAGCCTTTAGTACTAATTATTTTATTATGAGCTTCATATGATTATCTTATTAATACCCGGCTTAAGCTTTAAAACCCCATTATCGGGCATAATCTTCTTGTTATTTAACCTGACAACAGACCCCTGCTCACCGGTTATTACAAAGTCACACTCCATATTCCCGGGAATAGTTATGATATACTCTTTTGAGTTGCCCTTAAGCTTATACTCCGCCTTAATAATACCCCTAATGGTGGGTACTTCAATCTTGCTGTCAGAGAGGATGCTTAACTGAGGTTTAATAACTGCCTTTGAATAACCCGGCCCGGCAGGAGATATACCCCACATATAACCGGGGATTATATTTGCGGGAGCGGCTCCCCATGCATGGTTCCAGTCGGAGTTGGGCTTGTACTTCATATCCCATGCCTCCATGGTTATGGTGGAGCCCACCTTTATCATGTTCCACCAGCTCCGGTCGTGGGTGGCAGTCATAAGATCCAGTGCATAATCTGCTTCTCCTGCAAGGTATAGTCCTTCAAGCAGGTATTGAGCGCCATAGACACTGCATGCCATACCCCTTGATTTAATGAAGCTTATGACAGAATCTTTGTATTCATCCGGAACTAGCCCGAAAGCAAGGGGAGTCATGTTTGCATGGAGAGATGAGTGCTGGGAGAACTCCCCGTCGACATAGATCCCCTTATCTTTATTAAACAGCTTTTCGTTAATATTCTTTTTTACCATTTCTGCACGGCTGCTGTAAAGAAGATGGTCAACATTCTTTCCCAGGAAGCCTGCAAGCCCGGCCATCAGGACCAGGTTCCGGTAATGAAAAGCATTGACCATGGTATTGATCTCCACCATGTCGTAGCCGTCCCTTTCCCCCTCGGGAGTGGCCAGTTTCCAGCCTGTATCCTTCTGCGAAGGGGGCCAGTCGACAATGTCCCTTATCCTCTCCTTCGCATTTGAAAAGCCTAATGAGGTCATTATCTCATCGGTCACATTTTTTGAGCTGATGAGACCATCCTCCCTGGCCAGTCTGATAAGGGTCTTGTGCTTCAGATCCTCATAATACCAGGCGACCGATTCAATGTTCCCCGTGTGCATGAAATCATACCAGAACATTGGCACGGTATGCAGGATCCACTCGGTGGGCCAGGTGGGATTCTTTATGAAGTACTCGTTGGTCCTGCGTGCAAGTGAGTATTCGCGGTCGGTGTAATAATGCCCGAGCTGGTTAATATAAGCATCTGCTTCATAGGGTATCCGCTCCCTGTCGCCGTCGACATATATTCCTGCAAAGGATGTTGCTTTCATGCTGTATTTGCAGATGTCCCAAACATGGTTCAGGGTAGTGTCGGAGCAGGTGAAAGAGCTTAATCCGTCATCAAAGTAGTGCCAGTATGCTATTTGTGAAATATTCTCACGGGTAATCTCCAAGGGAGAATTTTCAATCTCACAATACCTGAAGGGGGTGATCACGCCAAAAGAATCGGGCAGAATAATTGCAGCAGGACCGGTATTCCTTGTGTCAGGTTGAAGAGCGAGGGTGTATTCAGTTTTGCCCGTTTCAACAGGAAGGAGCACTTTCTGGTATCTGATGGTTCCTCCCGGATTGCGGTCAACGCTTGCCGGCCCGTCTCTTTTTTCACCAAGGTGAATTATGAGGGTGTCGTTCTTACCCGGGTTTAACCTGAGAAACAATGTCCCGAAAGCAGCTTTGCCGAAGTCGGCGAAATAATGCCCCGGCCCTTTTCTGACAATCTCTTCGGGATTGATAATAACCGACAGAAATTTATTTTCCGTAGTCGCATAACCATTGAATTTCCCGGTAGTAAAAGACTGGATTTGGGAATATTGTGAAGGCCTGTCTTTTAAATCCCAGATCCTGACCTTCCAGTAGTAACCCTTATCTTCCTCGAGGATTCCCTTCATCTCCACTTCGGTTGAAAGTGAGCTGATCGTTTTTTTGCTGTCCCATACATCGCCGATATCTTTCAGCAGGTTCTCTCTTGCAGAGGATACAAGTATCTGGTATGCCCTCTGATATCCTGCCGATGCAGGAACTATCCAGCTGAATTCGGGCGAGGGATCAAGGATGCGTATTCCGGAAGTTACCCTGATAAACTCAACCATTAGTCCCGACGGTGCCTCAGGAAGTTGTTTCCTTGCTCCGGCAAGAATGATTGAAAGGATTATCAGCAGGCTCAGTTTTTTCATCCTGCTAATTTAATTATTTTGATGTGACCATAGTGGGATTATGGCTTCGGTATCATTTCCTTTCAAATTCAATATCCTCTCCAGTATCTTCGGTATCGCCGTCGTTATTCATGTCGCGTATCAGGCGAAGGTAATCCTGATCAGCCTCGAATTCAGCAGTAAATGATTCGCGGATATACTGAATATAGTCATTATAGGTCGGTGTGCCCTTGTCAAACCATTCCACATCGGATGTGCATTTGTTCTCTGTATCCTTAATGCATTCGCCCACAGCGTTCATAGTAAAGCCCATCTTATTTTTGCTCACGGTAAGATCGCCCCGCGTGCCGAGTATTGAAGAGATGTCAGGCGAGTTGTCGAGCTGTATAACATAGACTTCCTGGTATGTTTTTTTTGTCAGGATCAGGGTGCGTGTGGTGTTGAAAGTAAGGTCGCCGGCGGAGATCTTAGTTTTATATTCCCAGGTTCCCGCATAAAGGGGATCTTTGTTCTTTTCGCATGAGGCCATAAGAAGCAATACAGAAAGGAGCAAAGAGATATAAATAATTTTGAAAGGATGTTTAATTGTTTTCATTTTTACAGTTTTTGAGAGGGTTAATAGACTATTGCGGATTGCGGATTGAGATAAGATAATTCAGCAATAGGTACCAAATTTAAGTGATTCAGAAAACAGGCATTTCTGTAAATTTAATATTTTTTGGGATAACGAAATACTTTGCATCGACCGGCAAATCAGTTTTCAGGGATGTCACCTCCTGGTGCGAGTTGAAGGCTCCCATTTTCATGTCCATGTACATCATTATGCCGTTCCAGAACAATAGCTTGCCCATCTCTCCTTTCATGGTCATGCAGTTTCTCCCGAGGAAATTTTCATTCGGGCCTTTGGTGAACCCGATCTGTGAATAGGTTGTTTCGTAGAAGGCATCAAGATTTCCTTTAGCAGCTTCTTTCATCCAGGCCACCATGGGATTCTGAGCTTTCATCCCCTCATCGGGTCTGGAAGGGTCCCACATGTACTGGGTATCTCCTGTGGTGACCACCCAGCCCTTTGTCTGTTCGCCGTTTGTGATCACTTCGGTGTACATGGCGCTTTTAAGTCCGTAGTCGCTGAACCAGAGGATTCCCTTTCCCACCTTGTCACCTGCGTAGGAATATTCGATAATGCCTGATCTGATACCGTATAGCTTCATGGCGTTCTCTTGTGCAGTAGTTACTGCTATCAGGCAGAGCAGCAGAACATGAAGTGTAACAATCTTTTTCATTTTGTTCCTGTTTATTGTAATGTCTTGCGAGTCCTCAGAGTGATCTTAAGTTCCATGTTATGGTGTAGGTATAATCAGTACCGTCCTGCACTGGGTCATAAGGTGGCTGGTCATATATTGCCTCTGTCATATCGGTGATGCTTATGCCGGTGGATCCTGAGGATGAGCCCCATGATACCCGTCCGCTGAGTGTATTGATGTCTTTTATCTTGAAGCGCAGGTCTGCACCTGTAAGTACGGCCTCTGACTTTGAGACATCCCATTCACAGCCGCCTTCGGCTGTTTTGGACCTTGATCTCGCCTGCGTCGGAACCGTCTCGGTTGGAGTTCCGATGTCGTACCAGTTTGCCAGTCCGAACTGAGCGAGGCTCTTTGCGACTTCCTTTTCATTGGTCGGAAAAATATTGGTGATGATGATCAGACCCTTCAGTGTTTCATTCGGAACATTCCCTGATCCGTACTCGTCATAAACGAGGCCCGGGCAATCGCAATCACCCTGACAATATTCTTCTTCATGGTGTTCCCATGTTCCTGTGACTCTTTCAGGTCCGAATATTTTTATTGGCTGGCCTTCCATCCCTTCCATCTCAGGTATTGGCTTAAATAGTCCGGTGTATGTAATTGTTTGGTTACCAATATATTTCAGGGAGTAGTCCTTTTCCCGGGATGTGTAGTTCCAGCTTTTGGTAACGGTGATGGAACCGGAATAGCCTTCATTTATCAGAGCTATATCAACAGCCCCTATTTCGTCCTGGATATCTACATTTGTCATTGGGATTGTCTTAGGATTTCTTATGATCCAGCCGTTATAAACGGTGATGTGGTCAAAGGTGTGCTTTTCTGCATCCGGAGCCTTGTATTCCAGGGTGATCTCACCCTCTACGCACATAAAAGAATAGAACCTGGCATCCTCCCCTGTTTCACAACAGGGAGGTCCATTGGACAGTGAGCCGAAGTCCACCTTGACATCAATTCTTTGCCATTTTTGAGGTTTTTCACCTTTTTCATCCGTCAGTTTGAGTTTTATTCTTTTGGTTCTGTCTGGATTGACTTTGATCACCTCACTTTCGAATTCTGCTTTTTTGGGAGCCTTCTCATACTCAAGAATTATTTCTTTCAGATTACTAAAGTTATGAGAGTAAAGATTAACATACGGTTCATCAAGGTCTCCATCTCCTTCCCATACGGAAGTAGAAGCCTCTTTGACGACTTCATCCCAGAATGGATTATAGAGTTGTATTGTAAAACGCCATTTGCCAATGGCACGTCCAGGTTCATAGTGCTTTGTGCCTGGCTTGGTATGCTCATCAATATATGCATCTTCCCATTCTCCCGGAATGATCTTGTCAATTGACAGAAGTTCAAGTTTGCCCTTCCATGTGTAGTCGGCACCTTTTCTTGCTTCTTCGTCAGACAGATAATTAGCTTGTGTTTTTTGAGTAGCTGCCTTCAGATATTGTGAAGTTTTCATTTTATGAGGTTTACTTTCTCTTGTTTGCCCTGCTTATACTCCAGTTCCAGGCTGTGCCGGGATACTGGCCTGAAATGGGACTAACTGTCACGTTGCCTATTGCCGGCCGGGACCAGTGGCCGGTAACAATGTTTCCGTCAGACGAGCCATCCACTTCAAAATTGGCGGTACAACGCCAGTCATTCGCTGCTTCCATAACCATGTTCACTCCCCTTGAACTGGTAATCTCAGTTGTGCCTTTAATTGCGGGGAAATAGACTTCAAATTGAAGCCTGTAGCTTTTTTTCTGTGGTTCGATGGTCAGTAAAATATTTGAGCCACTCTCAGGCTTCATCATTTCATCACCCTGCCATGTGTCAACGTTTTTTGTCCAGTGTCCGTTCTTGTGAGTAAGAATAACCGTCTTTTTCATTGTCACTGAGAAATTTCCGGTTAGGGGTTTAGCCTCATAAAGTTCGTATACTCCATAGCTGTCGCTAACTGTCCGCAGATACCGTGCGGCAACATGTATGGTGGCATTCTCAACAAGATCCACTGATGTGAATGCTTTGCCGGAAGGGTCCTCAGACTCATCCTTCCAGTGCACCTGGCGTTCATACATGATAGTTCCGTTGAAATCTCCATCCGTCTTCTTAACTGTTATCACAGCTTCACCTGTTACCTCTTCGGGGTATCCGGGGGGAGTAAAGGAAGCTGTGATCCTGATCTTCTTGTCATTTTCTCCGGCTTCATATTCAATAAAAGCGACTCCGCCTTCATCAAGGGTGATCTTACCTGATTCATGACTTATAGTTCCGTCAACAACCCCTGTAACCTGAACATCCACCTCCCTGCCTTCGCACGAGAGTATCTCTGTTCCGTCGGGGTCCAGCTCGTGAAGATCGATCTGAATTGAAGTCTTCTCGCCAACATATATGGTATTTCGATCAGGTTCCACCTCGAGTTCCAGGCCACGAATGATTATTTCAACTTCTTTTTCAATGTTAGGTTTATTTCCAAGGGGGCACGTTGAAAGTGTTATTTTTTCAACTAGTGGATCCAACCCTTTAAGAAGGGTGTATTCACCAACAGCGTTTCCTTGCTTATTGACAAGAATATATTGTATTTCGCTGTTGGAATATTCAAGCAAACAGTTCTCAACAGGCTTGATTTTACCTCTGTCTGTTTTTACGGGAAATCTTACAGGCTGGCTGTGATAACCTACGTAGTAGGATGGCTGCCAATTACAACTCAATACTTTTTCATAGATCCTGACTTTTCTTGTCTCCTCATCAAGTGGGGATAAGTACTCTTCGTCAATCCAGGTTTCGATATTTGGATCCCTTGGCGGGACAGGCCTGAGGTTCTCTCTTTCGTAAAGCATTCGTGTCAGACTGCTGGAGAAGCCGAAAAGACTCGACAGGATAGCCCGGTAAATATCCTGACTCTCACCGTGGTCAACCCAAAGAATATATCTCCTGCTAGGGAAGCAATTTGAGTTTACGATAAGTGAAGACCAGACTTTGAAAACATTATATTCAGAGCCATAGACGGGTGGAATTTCAAAAATATCTTCACCATCAATAACAGTATAGGCATCCCTTACAACTACACGTTCACCGCCTCCTGACAGAGCAATCAAAGATGTGAAGAGATAATCATAATCTGCATTGGGATTTGCAGCAAGGTAAATGAAATCAAGATCGGGTGAATTTTCCCGGAGGCTTTTCAACAATAATTCACTCAGCTCTGTGAGCCATACTGCTCTGTGCTTCTCTGTATTATGTGTTTTATTCAGATGATCAAATACTTCCGGAAAAACTTCAGTTATTTTTACTCCGACCCTGATCTTTGGACAATTTACATTTTGAGGGAATGAGGTCTGAGAAAATGTAAAAGCAATAAATAAACTAGTGCAAAGAATCCTGGCTATCATTGTCGTATTTTTAGTTTTACGAATTAGTCTCATAGTTACTTTTATCGATATTTTTATCAATCATCACTTTTGCTGCCCGAGCACCCAATTTTACGTTTTGTTGACTGCCCTTCATCATTGAGCATTTTTGAAGCATTTGAAAGCATCTGCGTAATTTGCTG
The DNA here is from genome assembly GCA_964633195.1 of uncultured Rikenellaceae bacterium. GTDB lineage: Bacteria > Bacteroidota > Bacteroidia > Bacteroidales > VadinHA17 > LD21. Next base: position 77,960 of record CAZWFL010000012.1, read on the forward strand.
TTCCTTCTGCAGTGTGTTTTGCATCCAGACAGGTGTCTGGCTGCTGTTTGAGAAAAGTGATCCGAGAAAATAGGTAGTAAAGAAATCAGTTTGCTGATCTGTAAGGCTGTAGAAAACCCTTTTCAACTCTGTCTTACCAAGATCAACAGGGTTATCGGCTGAGGAAGCACTTTGCCGGGTCTTACTTAATTTATCACTTACAGAAGCCATTTTCTCTTTCTGCCAGGGTGCGATTACTTCTTCGATCCGGGTTTTCCCGGCAATGAGATTTTGCCTTAATGATCTGCTGTGGTAACGCCGGATGATGATGCTTGTCTCACAGTCACCTGTCCTGACAAGGTGGCTGTTAATAAGGCTGGTAATAATATCGATGTACTTTTTATCATAAGATGAGCTAAGGTTGCAAAGGTTTACCTAACAAATAGCTTTATATATACTTTAGTCAATTAAATTCAGGGGCAAACTGAAAGGGTATGATCTTTACACCGGCACTAAGCGGACCCAGCCCGAGTGAACCTTCGAGTTCTCCCTGTACAGTCCATTGACCCTCGTCATATTTGGCGTAAACAACTGCCGTACCTCCAATGGGTCCTATGCCTCTGTCGATTCCGGCCCCGATCTGGAAACCGAAACCGGTCTCGGGAGTCCATGTGGCTCCAAGTATTATACCCTGGCCTATATTCAGTTCCATCTCATCGGTTTCCATGTTCCACTTAAAGCTGATTATGAACAGGTCAATACCTATTGAAAAGTTGGTGGGAAGGCTTATATCACCCATATCACCACTCTTTCCATCAGGGCAATATCCCTTTATGTCAAAACATTTCAGAGGTATGACCATCCACAGGGTAAAGAAGTCTTCTGGTGTGATTGTTTCGACTTTAGGATATGGTAATCCATACGGCCGACTCTTAGCCGTGAGCAAGCTGTAAGCCTTATTTATTTGTGCTTTGTAACAGTCTCTGATTGCTTCCTCCAGTTCCGTTTGATAAACTTTTGCTCTCAATTCTGCAGCAGCCTGAGCTGTTATCGGGATACCCCTGGGCAGATGACTTACGGCATTTTCTGCTTCGGTTCTGGCCTGCTTCAGAGCGGATTCCATAAAGAAAGAGCTGTAGCCCAGGAGCTCAGACCCCATCTCCCTGGCCAGCGATGCCCATCTGTTCCCGGCGTCAATTTCGGCGTTCAGAGTCATGTTCTGGCTTTCTACGTAAACTACAGGCACTCCTTCTTTAAACCTTGCCAGGTCGTCATAAACATTTAGCCACTGGGGCCAGTAGCTCTTAATAAGGGGCTGGATCCTTCTTGCCAGATCATCAGCGTAAGCCTGGGCGATGTTCTCCATTTGTTCGCTGTATCTTCTCCGGAGGAGTTCAGGTATCATCCGTGCCTGGTCACATGGCGATAGCTGATCCCATGGTTCCGGCATTTCATCTTCAGTGCGCCCCTGCTCCTCCATCTCCCTTCTCTGCTTTTCGACTTCCTCCTTAAATTCCTCAGGATTAAAAGGCTTTTTCTTCGGTGGCGCATCAGGTGGTTTTGTTGTATACCTGAAAAGCGCTTTTTTAATATCTTCAGGGTCTCTTTCAGTAGCTTCCCTGAACTCCTCATATGCTTTTCTCTTGTTGCCCATGCGCATGAGCAGAATGCCAAGGTTCATGTGATATTGTCCTATCTCAGGGGCGTAGAATACCGCTTCCTCATAATATTCAAGGGCTTCCTCGTTCTGGCCGTGACGGGCAAAGATCCAGCCTATGGAGGTTGAGGTGGCAGCTGATTCAGGATACAGCTTCCTGGCGTATGCCAGCAGTATAAGTGCATCAGCATGCTCTCCGTTCATAGCAACGGCAAAGGCCAGGTTTCCCAGGGCACTGGGTGACCGGTCATAGGTCTGAAAGGCCCTGCCGAATACCCACTGTGCACCGTCAAGGTTGTTCTGTACAATAGAAGACATGCCTGCCAGCTGATAAACATATGCTCTTTCAGGAATTGTCAGAGAGCTGGCATTTGGAATAGAATTGAATACCTGCGCCTCAATATCGTGAGGAAGGTTGGGTAATGATCTGTAGATGCAGTTACTCACAATTTGCTGTACTTTGCCATATTCGGGTTCTCCGGGAAGTCTGACCGGGCTTACGGGCTCAAAGTCTTCATCTGTAACCTTTTTGTCGCAGTTCCGGTCCATAACAGACAGCTTCAGGAAAAGTGCCAGCGCATCATCGAAATCCTTGACTCCGTCCTCATTGAGATCATAATCGAAGTCCTGCCAGCCCTGGTCGATCAGGATGTCGATATCGCTCACGTCAAATTTCCCATCGAGATTGATATCATATCTCCTCCATTCGCTTACTGAGGGATTTACGTCATCACCCTTTGACAGGAGATCCGGCATTTCATTACTGATCACTGTGGGTGAGCTCTTCAGTATATTGGAAGAAAGGGGAGCGGCAGCTGTGGGGATGGGGAATATCAATATGAACACTGTCAGTACCAGGCTCCCCTTTAATATCTTATTGTTTATCATAATTTGAAATGGTTTAGGAAGATAAAATGACCCGGTTGGTTGATCAAACATTAAATAAAGCTTCCTCATCTGTTGATCCTTTTTATCAAAACCCCGGTATCTCATTAAATGTAACATTACCGGGTATCCGGAAATACTTAGCGTCGACCGGAATGTGGGTTTTAACAGAAGTAGCTTCCTGGCGGGAGACGACACTCCCCATATTCATTTCCATCATCATTAGTATGCCGTTCCATATCAGCACCTTGCCCATATCTCCCTTGTAGACGGTGCACTGCTTCCCCTGGAACATTTCTGACCCGCTCTCTTTCATTCCGATCTGTTCATACATTGATGCCATATATGATTCGATTTCCGTTCCAGATGATCCCATAAGCATTTTAAGCATCGGGTTTTTTGTTTTCATTCCCTGGCCGGGATTAGAAATATCCCACATGTACTGGTCCTCACCGACAGTTACCGTCCAACCCCTGGTTGTCTCACCGTTGGCAGTCATCTCGGCATAGACAGCGTTTTTCATGCCAAAGTCATCGAAGTACTGGGTTGATTTACCTGTCTTGTCGCCGGAGTAACTGTATTCAATGATCCCCGATTTCACGCCGAGTGGCTTGCCTTTGCTACCGGCATCAGGCTTAGTGGTTTCGGGTTCTTCAGCCTGCGCTTCTGCCATCTCGGTGCCTGCCTTAGCATCCGAAGCTGCAGGCTTTTTCTTTTGCCCGCAGCCTGAGAAGATGAGCATAAGCAGAGCAGAGGTAAAAACGATTAATAAATCCCTTGTTTTCATAATAATGATTTTAAATAGTATTATATTTTCACAAACTCCACCCTGCGGTTATTGGCTTTACCTTCGTGAGTGGCGTTACTGTCGAGAGGCTTACTCTCGCCCCTCCTTTTGAGGTCATGCGGCTACCGTCAATGCCCAGCTTTTTAAGAGTGTTGACCACGGTCTCAGCAGGCTGTTCTGAGAGCGTCTGGTTAAAAGCATCATCACCGTCGCTGTCAGTATGGCCTTCAACGCTGAAGTTTACCTCCGGGTGCTCCTTCATCAGGCCGGCGATCTCGTTTATTACACCCATTGACTCAGGTTTAAGTGTTGCCTTGTTCACATCAAAACGGATCCCGTTGGCAATGATCTTGCCGTTCATATGTCGCTTCACCATTGTCAGCCTTTTTCTTCATGCCCTTTTTAAACAGGCTACCTATGCCTTCCTCTATCTTGTCAAAACCTTTGTCAATTGTCTTGTCGATACCACGGTTTACCCTGTACTCACCTTCGTTCTCAGCAGTTTTGACGGGATCTTTTGCCTGCGCAGAGGCGGGCTGTGGATGGCTTAATAAAAATCCGCCCGCAATTAATAAAATCATAATCTTTTTCAAGTGTACATAATTTAATTTTATCAGGTCACATAACTTGTCCCACTTTACGGGAGAACCCACATGATTTGTGACTATTTTCATGCTTACTTGTGTTTGAAAAACATGTGGGTTTCATGATAATTGATATTATTAATCTGTCGGATCATATCATCTCAAACTTTTGAAATAGCTATTTCCCCTTTTTAAGTGTCATTTCCCATTTGTAATAGCGGTTTTCTTCCTCAAAACCATTCTCCATTTCTTTTTTTACCGGAAGTCTTCCTTCGCCGCCAAAGCTTGATTTTCCATCACCAAACTTCACTACTATATCAGGGTTTATTTCTTTGATGATTTCTTTGTTTGATACTTCTGGCAGGGACACGCCGGCGGGGATTTCAATTCCCTGGCGTTGTAAGTAATCCTGCAGCGAATTATCCGACTTCCTGACGGTAGGATCCGTGACCTTTTCTCCGACAGGTTCCAGTTCAAAGTATTTTGAGCTGGTTTTGGTTGTTGTTTTTGATTCTCTTTTTGGCCCCTGGTTGGTGTATCTGACACTATTCAGTTTTTCAGTTTCATTTATCTCGTACGAGATGCGATATCCGGCAGGTATCATTTTTACCGCTTTCCCTGTTTCATTGTCGATTACAAGCATCCAGGGAAACTTGCTTACATATTCTTTCCCATCAATTTCGTGTTTGCCGGGACTCCTGTTAACATCAACATTCGTTTCATAATTAGAACCCGCCATGTATCTGTGTGATTCGAAAGTGTAATTAAAATCTGTGATGCTTACACTTGTCGGCTTATAATATTGAAAGGTTTGGTTAAACAATGGCATATCCTGGGTCTCAATTAACTCAAAGAAAATTAAAACCGAAGCGTCTATCGATTCATCCAAATTGTAGTTATTAACTTCCTCATCTCTAGTGTTTTTGTCGGAGGTTTTTAAAATTTTTTCGTATTTTCCTGTTATCTTTATTTTGGCATCATAGCAATTAAGGCTAAAATCCTTCTCCAACAACCGGTCTTTAGTTTGTGTTTTACTCATATATAAATCTTGTTCACGCAGGATATCACAGGAATTATATATGGTAAATTTTACAGAGGGATTTTCACAATTTTCAGGAGCTCTATACCTTACCTTAATGAAGTTATTTTCAACCCTGTACGCTTTATAATCTTCTCCTAATTCACATTCAGCGCCATTAACAATTTCCCCGGGAGAAACCTGGACAACAATCCGGTTAAATTCTCTTGAGGTCTCTCCATATTTACCTTTAAAACCTGTCAAGAAAACGTCAATTACTTCCCCGGGATCAAGTTCTTCTTTATCACAACCAATGTCGAGAGTTACCGGCCGTTTTTCACACTTTTCAACAATCTCGGTTATTTCCGGTCCGGTATTAATTTTGTTTACCAGCTTATCAAGAAACGTTGGCCAGCTTAACTTACCAAAAGTAAGACTATCACCGGGTTCTTCAATTTCCCATAAATGTACAGGTTCCCTATATCCTTGAGCAACAAGAAATAATGTGGCTTCAATTCTGGTATTCGGCCAATTGGTTACATTGGTAGCTTGTGTATGTTTTACCTCTATTTGATATTCGTTTTGTGGAATATTTGAAGCATCAAGTGGCATTGGCAAAATAACCTGAAAACAATTGCGGTTAAAAACCTCCTGAAACTTATCAAACACAGCAACACTGAATTCCTTTTCTGTTCTTTCTTTTTCTGAATTGCTCATGAATGGATGATTGTAATCGCAGAATAGGATTGCTTCCCTGTCGCAACAATCTGAATCCTGTGCAAAAAGCTTGCAGTTAACCTGTACTGAAAGCAGCACTATTAATTGGATTGTTAATGTTCGCGTTCCTTTAATTTTAGAATCCAATGGGGATACTTTTCAGAGCTTTATTTCCAGCTCTCCTGATTGTTTTAATGCTATATTTTCACAAACTCCACCCTGCGGTTGTTGGCTTTGCCTTCCGGTGTGCCATTGCTGTCGATGGGCTTGCTTTCGCCCCAGCCTTTTGATGTGAGTCGTCCGGAATCAATACCCATTTTTGTCAGAGTACTAACCACAGTGGCTGCCCGCTGTTCAGAGAGGGTCTGGTTAAAAGCGTCATCACCATCGCCGTCGGTATGTCCTTCAACACTGAATTTAACCTCGGGGTGCTCCTTCATCAGGGTGGCAATCTCATTAATAACACCCATTGATTCTGGTTTCAACGTAGCCTTGTTCACATCGAACCTTATACCATTGGCTATTATCTTGCCTTCCTGCATGAAGCGGTCGTAATATTTCACGCCACCTTGAGCAATGCGCACATTTTTGATATAGTATCGGTTATCGTTACGGGCATGATATGTATACAAAGTTAATCCCATCGGCTCAAAATCGAGACGGGGAATATTTAGCAGACGGGTTTCATCCATATAAGCTTTCAATTTGCCTTCGGTGTAAGCTATGGCTATATGCATCCACCTTTCTTTAGCAATGTTCTCGTCGGGGTGGCTGCTTCTTGCCTGACCCATTGAGAATTGGTCGTCCTGAACCTGTATATATGTATATCCTGTAGGACTGTTTGATTTCTGATTCTTCCTGTCATATAAATACACCTCAAAGTTTCCATCACCAGGATAATACAGATCAAATTCAATGGTAAAGATGTCAGGAAGATAGTCTTTCTGGGGATCTTTCATATAAGGGACAATAGAAGGGGCTCCTTCCCGCATCATAATAACATTTTCACCGTCCACAACGGCTATTTCTGTGTTTCCTCTGACCAGGTCCCATCTTGACGGAAATTCACCATTCTCTTCGCCTGCGAGGTTATCTTCGAATATCACCTTGTCACCGGGGACAAAATCATATTTGTTCCATGAGAGAACAGGATCAGCTGATTTGCTGCTTTTTGTGTCTGCTCCCATATTCTCTGAAGCTCCTTCATCTCCGGTATTTTCATCGTTGCCGGCGCCTGTTTTATCTTTCTTTTTGAAGATACCTTTTATACCCTCCTCAATCTTATCAAAACCGGCATCAATAGTCCTGTCGGTTGCCCTGTTGGCACGACGGTCAGCTTCATTTTCAACCTTACCCTTTACATCCACCTTGATCTGTGAACTGGCTTCAAATGAGAAAAGCATAATAAAGGCAAGGATTACCGTAAAAAATATTGACTTCTTCATAGTATTGTGATTTTTGATTCAAGTTACTATGATAGAAGTGCAAAAGTCAAGAGCAAATGAGTAAAGCAGGGGTTTGGATTAGTATCGGACCCCCCAACCCCCCTTAAAGGGGGGCTAAAAGGAAGTACTGTGTTAACCCCCTTCAGGGGGTGCCGCGAAGCGGTGGGGGCAATTACCCTGCGCTCTGTGCTCTGAGCCTTCCTATTCGTACATATGATCCTTTATTGCCTGCAGCACCTGCTTCTTAAGGTTTGGGGAGACAGGTACCGAAGAGCCGTCTTTCATACGAAGCCAGCCGCCATCCTTCTTCATGAACCTGTCAATATGTTCAAGGTTGACCAGGTGTGACTGATGCACACGTATGAAACCTGAATTTGCCAGAAGAGAGTTAAATTCCTTTATTGTTTTTGAAACCATTAACTTCCGGTTCCCTGAAAGCCAAAAGAGAGTATAGTTGCTGTCGGCTTCGGCACGTATGATATCGGTGACTGAAACCAGCTGAAGATGATCGGCAGTATGAAGGATTATGCGTTTAAGCACTTTTTTACATTGGAGGTTTTCGTTCAGGACCTGCAGTTTGAGATTCTGCTCCTCCTGATTAATAACCTCTCTTGCCTTTTCGACAGCCCTTATGAGCTCGTCGGTGTCGATCGGCTTGAGAACATAATCGAGAGCGCTTACTTTAATTGCGTCGAGGGCATACTCCTGATGACCGGTGACAAAGATCACCCTGAAATTGACCGGAGAGATCTTTTTCAGAAGGTCAAAGCCATTTCCATCGGGCATTTCAACATCGAGGAAAAGAAGGTCGGGCTTTTCACGGTTCAGTGCTTCCACTCCCTCAGCAACGTTTCCTGCCGTGGCAATTATTTGAATATCATTGAAATTGGCCGTGATAAGCGACCTGATGGAATTCCTCACCGCTGATTCGTCATCAACTATAATGGCTTTCATCTGTAATTATTCTTTAAGTGAAATATCATGTGTAGAGCTTTTTGTATGGAAGCATCATAACAACTTTTGTGCCTGCTGACTTCTCGTTTTCAAAGAGGTCTGTGATCTCATACGTTATGCTCTTTTCTTTCAGGGTTTTTCTGAAGTGCTCGAGCCTTTCTGTAGTCAGTTTTGTTGAGATGGATTGCTTTTTTCGTGTTTCCGTATCTTTTGCTTTGGCCTCTTTCCGGCCTACACCATTGTCAGTAACTTCAAGCTTCATCGTACCGTTGCTGAGGCTGTAGGAAATATTCAACTGCCCCCTCTTTTTAAGAGGCAGGAGTCCGTGTTCAATGGAATTCTCCACACATGGCTGGGTAAACAAAGGTGGTATGGAATAATTCTCAGGGTCGATAGTTTCATCAATATTGATCTGATATTCAAATCCCGATTCGAACCTGAGCTGTTGAACATCGAGATAGAGCCGGATCGTTTCAATCTCTTTTTCCAGCGGAATAAACTCTTCCCTCGAATTTTCAAGGATATTCCTCATCAGCCTTGCTATCTTTGTAAGGAATGTGTTCGCTTTATCTGGTTTGCCGGCCAGTATGAAATCCTGCAGGGCGCATAGGGAATTAAAGATAAAATGTGGATTCATCTGGGCCCTGAGCAGCCTCTGTTCAAGGTCGATCCGTGTATAGAGTGCGCGAAGGCGGTTATGGCGGATATAAAGAAGCGTAATGGTGCCCCCGAGGAAAAGCATAATTGCCAGGCCCCTGAGGTACATTTTATGTTGCCTTATCCTGCTCTCTGCTTCCAGTATCTCCCTTGCCCTTCTATATTCAGCCTCTCGCTCTCTCTTATCAAAATCGTACTGTATCTCCATCCTTGTTACCTGCTTCAGGAGTTCATCATCGCTTATGCTGTCCTTCAAACGTTGATATTCCTTCAGATAATCGTAAGCCAGCTCCTTGCGTCCCAGTAAACTGTACAGATCGCTCAGGAGGGCCGATGACTCATATCGAAGCATTGGAAGAGAGTGTCTGGTTGCCATGTTGTAAGCAGTAAGAGTGCTCTGCAAGCCATCCGGATATTTCTTTTGTGCTTTGTAAATATGACCGAGGGTTATGTGGTAATTAATAAGAGAGGCAGCATCAATGTCTTTCCCAAGCCGGAGCGCCATGTTAATATAATAATAGGCAGAATCGATCTCCTGCATCAGCAGGTTCGTAGTAGCAATATTATGGTATACATCAGCGATACCGGATGTATAATTCATCTGTTTATTGAGATGAAGACTGTTACGAAGATAGATCAGTGCGGTATCGTGTTGTCCGGTTGAATTATAGATCTGGGCTATGGTATTATATGTTTTACTGGCCTCCCACAGGTTACCTGCGGCAAATGTAAGGGGCAATTTTCTGAAATTGAATTCAAGAGCGTTGTTCCATTCTTTCTGATAAAAATACATCAGTCCTATACTCCCGTATGCAATTGAAATGCCATTGGAGTCTCCCTTGAGTTCCCAGAGATCAAGTGCTTCAAAATAAGTGTCGATAGCCTGGCTGAACAAGGCCATGTCCTTATAAATATTACCCAGGCTGTTCAAAGCATCTGCAAGGGGGATAGTATCATTAACCGACCGGGCAACCTCTATTCCCTGCGTGATCAGTCCGCGTGCTTTTCTGAGGTCTTTTTGCTGTTTTGCCAGGTAGGAGAGCGCGCTGTAGGAGTTTATCATACCGCGACTGTCGCCTGCCTGCTCAAAGAAATTAAGGCTTAGCGCAGCATATCTTTCCGATTCCGACAGATCTCCTTTAACGCTGTAAACATACAAAAGGCCGTAACAGGCCCTGGCTTTTCCGGGAGTATTGTCGAGTTCCCTGTAGAGATCGTAAGCCTGCATGTTATAAAACAATGCACTGTCCAGCCTGTATTTTGTGAAGTAAGCAAATCCGAGCGCAAGGGAAGCGTCGGCAATCCCTTTATTGTATCCGATCGTTCTCGATTCAGCCATAGCTTTGAGTGCAACCGGTATGACCATATCCGGATTTATCCTTGCGTTAATGAATGCATTCAGAGTACGGCTGTTGATCGATGCGGTGTCAGGAATCTCCTGGGGAAGGAGCATTATGCCTGCTCCGGTTTGCAGGAACAGGATGAATATTGAAATTAAACCTCCGGCTTTTAGCATCTTTATAAGAGACTTCAAAAATCACAGTCAACTAAAATACAAAAAAAAACATGGAAAAACGAACTGCGCAAATCGAATTCTATTTTCGTGGAAACCAAGGAATAAAAGCACTTGTCTTTCGGATATACTCTTCATATCCTGGTTTACTATTTTTGAGAGTTCTCTCGAGCATCACCACACCTGATACCCTTATAACAAGCAGGGTCATAAGAATGGATCCGAGAAGAGGCACCCAGCTGCCTGTTGCAAGACAGATTAATCCGTAACCCCACCACACTGAGGCATCACCGAAATAATTTGGATGACGGGTAAATCGCCAGAAACCCTTATCGAGAACTTTGCCTTTATTTGAGGGATCAGTTTTAAACCGTGCAAGCTGATAGTCTCCCCCGGCTTCAAAAACAAAACCGGTGACCCATAACAGGATGCCTGCAAAATCGAGTATGTTGAGAACTTTTGTGCCTCCGTAATAGTATGCTCCCAGGAGGGGAGCGGAAACCAGCCACATAAGGATCCCCTGCAGCATGAAAACCTGGAAGAAGCTGACCCACCAGTACCTCTTTTCTCCGTAATTTTTCCTGAATTGCCTGTAGCGGAAATCTTCACCCTTGCCAGAATTCCTCCATGCAAGCCAGGCCGAAAGCCTGAGGCCCCATATAGTAACGAGTATAAGAAGGAATATTTTCCTTGATTCAAATCCGTCACCGTTAATGAAATAGAATGCTGAAACGATAACAAAACCAAGGCCCCAGAAAGGGTCAACAATGCTCGCATTCTTAAGAACCACGCTGACCAGCCAGAGTAATGTCATCAGGATCAATATGACAATTAGAGCCTGAAAATAGATCTGGATGAATGTCATGGAAACCTTGTGTTATTCAAACTGAAAAGATACCGCTGCAGCGCCGATACCGGTATTGGCGCCTATTATCGGCGAGATATCGACAACAGATGCCGGCTTAATCCCCGTTATCGCCATCATCTTTTCAATGTACCACTCTGCTGCTTCGGGATTGCTGGCGTGAAGCACTATGTAATTCCATATTTTTCTGCCACCGGTAACAGATTTTACATGCCTTATGACCTTTTCCATTATTGCCTTCTGATTGAGCGCTTTATCGAAAACAACGGCTTTGCCGGTCTCGTCAACGGATACTATCGGGTTTATGTTTAACATTCTGGCAATAAGTCCCCTGAAAGCTGATAATCTACCGCCCCGGATAAGGTATTTGAGCGTTCTGACACTCACGTAAACCCGGGTGTCATTAATCCATTTTGCAGCCATTTCAGTGATCTGATCATGGAGAAATCCTTTTTCAATTGCCTGTGCGACCCTTAAAACGGTAAGGCCCAAAGCACCTGAAATATTCTTTGAGTTCAGTACAGTAACAGTTTTGCCGAATTCCCTGCTGACAGCCTTCGCGGCTTTCAGACTGCTGTTGAAGGTACCGGAAAGCTTATCGCTTAAATGAACTGATATTATGGAATCATAATGGGAGGCCAGATGAGAAAACAAATTGAAGAATGTCTTTTCGTTTATCTGCGATGATTTGGGATAGTCGGGACTCTCCCTGAGAAGCTGATAGAACCTGTCAGGTTTTATAGTGATCTTATCGAGATAATGGTTTTCTCCGAAATGTATATTTATCGGAACCATGTTTATCTGATACTGGTCTATTAGTTCATCGGAGAGGTCGCAGGTTGAATCTGTTACAAGAGCAATATTCCATTTCCGGTTATATACAGCCTCGCTCTGCCGAACCATGTCATCAGCTTTCTGAAAAGTGATTGTGCCGGTCTTTCGCAGGTTGTCAAAGAGAAGGGCAGGCGTATTGGTGTGAAGATGAATGCGCCTTATTTTATCAGCCCCTGCCACTACTACCGAATCGCCGTAATTCTCAAGTGTCCGGATAAGGGATCTATTATCAGCAGTATTGTTTTTAATGAGAGCTTCAGTACAATACCTGAAGAGAGGCCTTTCAGGAATAACCTCTTCAATATTCGAAAAAGACGCAGCTTCTGATTTTGAATGAATAAGGGCCTTTATGTTCCTGGAGTGTATAAATTCAATAATACCCTCGATAAAAAGAACAAATCCCTTTGCTCCCGCATCGACAACATTGTTCTTTGCCAGTACTTCCAGTTTGGCTTTTGTTTCGGCCAGGGATCTCTTCAGGATATCGAAAGAGCTGACCAGCAGGTTGTTGAAATCGTAAAACCGTGGCCAGTTCCCGTGGATATAATCTGCCCATTCACTGATGACAGTCAGCATAGTTCCTTCAACCGGATTGGCAACAGCCTCGTAGACATATTTCACCGACCGCTGTATGCTATCCGCAAATTGACGGATCGTTACAGATTTGTACTCTCCCGTTTCGGCGCTGAGCCCGTAGAAGAACTGGGCAAATATTATTCCGGAGTTACCACGGGCATTTATGAGAATTGATTCGGCTATACGGTCGGCAGTTATTTTATAGGATCTGTGTGGCCGGATCATCCCGACTACAGACCTGATGGTTGAAGCAAGATTTGTGCCGGTATCTCCGTCACGTACAGGGAATACATTTATTTTATTGAGCTCGATCTGATGTTCAATTATTTTTCTGGCTCCCGCAATGAAAGTATAATAGAGATTACGACCATCCATTTCAGTAAGGGGGATTGCTCCTGTAATTGCCATCGGTTCGGGTTTAAGTTTCGCAAAAATAAGAAAATTATATAACACCGGTTTGGCAGATAAGTTCAGACAGAAGACAGAAGACAGAAGACGGAAGACGGAAGACGGAAGACAGAAGACGGAAGACAGAAGACAGAAGACGGAAGACGGAAGAAGTTATCATTTGGCCTCCTGACGTCGGACGTCATTCAGCGCTACGCGCTGTCATTCGCTACGCGTCATTAGGCCTTCGGCCGTCATTTGTCGCTGCGCGACGTCATTAGGCCTGCGGCCGTCATTTGTCGC
>CAZWFL010000012.1:91220-92489 GCA_964633195.1 uncultured Rikenellaceae bacterium
TTCGGCCGTCATTTGTCGCTGCGCGACGTCATTAGGCCTGCGGCCGTCATTTGTCCGCCGGCCGGCGGACGTCATTCATTGCTAAACTTTTGAATGACAATTGAATGACCTGCCTCCGCTGCCACCTTAAGTCTCTAAGTCACTTCGTCTCTAAGTCCCTCAGTCTCTAAGTCACTCAGTCTCTAAGTCCCTCAGTCTCTAAGTCACTTAGTCTCTCAGTCTCTAAGTCTCTAAGTCACTTCGTCTCTCAGTCACTTCGTCTCTCAGTCCCTCAGTCCCTCAGTCCCTCAGTCCCTCAGTCCCTCAGTCCCTGTCTTCCTGATAGACTCTAACATAATCCACCTCATATTTAACAGGGAACCTGGTACCGGATGGATCGCCGCCGTTACCGCCAACAGCCAGGTTCAGCAATATATAATGCGGCTGCAGAAAGGGATTGAATCCATCGGGATTGATTGTTTCGGTGAGGGACACTTCATTTAGCAGCTGATCGTCGACATAAAGTCTGATTTTATCCTTATCCCAGTCCATTCTCCAGACATGGAATTTTTTCACCCATTCAGGGTCGTTACGGGTAAAGCGCTGAGAGGTTTTTTAAGATCGTCCCATTTTGCAATGCCCCTCTCTTTCCCTCCCCAGGCAAAATTTGCCAGAATTGTCGGGACTCCCTGCACGAGGTAATATTCCATTATATCTATCTCGCCACCTGCGGGCCAGCCTCCTGACACACCAAGGGTCCAGATGGCGGGCCATGAACCCCTTGCAGTATCGATCCTGGCCCTTATTTCGAACCTGCCGAACTGCCACTGGTGCAAGCCGCGGGTCTGGATGCTTGAAGATGTATATTCGGCATATTCCCTGCCAAGCCTCCAGTTATTACTGCCTGCAATATGATCAGGATTTCTGGTCTTTTCCCGGCGTCCTTCAATGTAAAGTACTCCACCGGCGCAGAGAGCATTCTCTTCCTGGTACCACTGTAGCTCCTGATTCCTGACAAATCCTTTTTCGTATCTCCAGCTTCCCTGATCAGGCTTTCCTTCGTTATTGAATTCATCATTCCAGACAAGAGTCATTCCCGGAATGGTCTCGGGTAGACTGAAATCGGGTTTATAAGAATCAGGTTTTTGCGGGAGGAGAATAGCCGGTGTGCAGATAATGAAAATCAGCACGATTAATTTTTTCTTGTTCATTTTACATTAAATTTTATATGAGTGTCCGGAATCAATAATATTCATTTAATATTTGTTTCTATTCTACATGTACTCATCC
>CAZWFL010000013.1:0-89152 GCA_964633195.1 uncultured Rikenellaceae bacterium
ATGAAAAAAATTATTGTTATAAATTTGGTTAAACCATAGTAATCGGAGATTCCGCGACAGCGGAACCGAAGCCCGAAGACAGAAGCCTTTTCTGCTCTGGGCCCTGCGCTGTTTGTTTACCTATAAATCCCGCTAATGCGGGACTTTATGTTCTTTTTAATTCCCCCAGGGGGTAAGGGGCAGTGCCACTTGAGACTGAAGGGCATTCCCTGTTTGTCATTTTTTTCCTATTTTTGCAGATCTTATACCTCAAACACTCTCACATAACAATGGAACTTCCCTCAAAATATGAACCAGGCAGGGCCGAAGACAAGTGGTACGCTTACTGGATGAAGCATGGATTCTTCAGAAGTGTGCCGGATGACAGGGAGCCTTATACGATAGTTATCCCGCCGCCCAATGTTACAGGAGTGCTCCACATGGGGCATATGCTTAACAATACAATACAGGATGTGATGATACGCCGGGCAAGGATGAAGGGTCAAAATGCGTGCTGGGTACCGGGCACCGACCATGCCTCCATTGCCACAGAGGCAAGGGTTGTGGCAAAGCTGAGAGCAGAGGGCATTGAGAAACGTTCACTTACACGGGAGGAGTTTTTGCGTCATGCATGGGAGTGGACCGAGAAACACGGGGGCATTATCCTTGAACAGCTCAAGAGACTGGGCGCCTCATGCGACTGGGACCGGACTCTCTTCACAATGGATGAGAAACGTTATGAATCTGTCATTAAGGTGTTCATTGACCTCTATAACAAGGGATATATTTACCGTGGTGTGAGAATGGTTAACTGGGATCCCCAGGCAATGACAGCGGTATCGGATGAGGAAGTTGTTTATACCGAAGAGAAGTCAAAGCTCTATTATGTTAAATACAGGATCCACGAAGAGGATACTTACATTACAATCGCCACAACGCGTCCCGAAACGATACTGGGCGACACCGCCGTTTGCGCAAATCCTGCCGATGAACGCTATAAGCGACTCAGGGGAAAGAAGATCATTGTCCCGATGGCAAACAGGGTGGTACCTTTCATCTACGACGATTATGTGGATATGGAGTTCGGGACAGGCTGCCTGAAGATAACACCTGCACATGATTTAAATGATTATGAGATAGGGATCAGACATAATCTGCCTTCAATAGACATTTTCAACGATGACGGTACAATGAGTGAACGGGCCGGCCTTTTCACCGGAGTTGACAGATTCGCCGCCAGGGAGATGGCAGAAAAGGAACTGCTCAACAGCGGGAGCCTGCTGAAAGTTGTACCATACAACAATAAGATAGGTCGTTCCGAACGTACCAACGCAATAATTGAGCCCAAGCTCTCGATGCAGTGGTTCCTGAAGATGAAGGAAATATCAATACCTGCCCTCGATGCTGTTATGAACGGGGAGATACATTTGCACCCTTCCAAGTTCAGGAACCTTTACCGTCACTGGATGGAGAACGTACGTGACTGGTGCATCAGCAGGCAGTTATGGTGGGGCCACAGGATACCGGCATGGTATTACGGCAATAACGAGTTTGTAGTCGCCGCGAACGAAGCTGAAGCCTTGCTTCTGGCCATGGAAAAAAGCGGTAATCCTGATCTTAAGGAGACCGACCTGAGACAGGATGAGGATGTCCTCGATACCTGGTTCTCCTCATGGCTCTGGCCGATAACCTGCTTCGACGGGATAAACAATCCCGGCAATGAGGAGATGAAATATTACTATCCAACCAACGACCTTATAACTGCTCCCGAAATACTTTTTTTCTGGGTAGCGAGGATGATAATTGCCGGTTACGAATATGCCGGGGAAAAGCCTTTCCATAATGTCTATCTTACCGGACTGGTACGCGACCAGCAAAGGCGGAAAATGTCGAAATCGCTGGGCAATTCGCCTGAGCCCCTCGACCTGATAGAAAAATACGGGGCTGACGGGGTAAGGGTCGGTATGATGCTCTGCTCCCCGGCGGGTAATGACCTTCTTTATGATGACTCCCTTCCCGAGCAGGGTCGCAATTTTGCCAATAAGATATGGAACGCCTTCAGGCTCGTGAAGAACTGGGAATGCGATGAAGAATCAGCTCAGCCGGAATCAGCAAAAGCCGCCGGAGAATGGATGAACCAAATCCTTAACAGATCGCTTGCTGAAATTGAGTCAAATTTCAGGAAATACAGGATATCGGAAGCCCTGATGAACACTTACAGGCTTTTCTGGGATGAGTTCTCGGGCTGGTATCTGGAAATAATAAAACCTCCGTTCAGAATGCCGGTCGACAGGATTACCCTCGATCAGACAGTCACTTTTTTTGATAAGCTGCTCAGGATAATACACCCTTTTATGCCTTTCATTACCGAGGAGATATGGCATCTTATCGGGGAACGGAAAGAGGGAGAGAGTCTGATGATATGTCTTCATCCTGAGCAGGAAAAGTATGACAGGGAACTCATATCGCGGTTTGAGACAGTAAAGGAGATAATCAGCTCTGTACGCACTGCAAGGAAAGAGAGAGAAATATCGAACAGTGAACCGCTTGAGCTTTTTGTCAGGTCCGGCCCGGAGGATTTCGACCAGAAATTCGCACCTGTCATCAGAAAAATGTGCAACCTGTCCGATATTAAATTTACAGAGAGGAAGCATAATGACTCAGCATCTTTTATGGTAGGAACAACAGAATATTTTATTCCGGTCGGGACCATGATCGATATTGAGAGTGAACGCATGAAGCTTACAACGGAACTCGACTATTACCGGGGTTTCCTCGATTCAGTTATGAAAAAGCTTGATAACGTGCGATTTGTTGCCAACGCCCCGGCCGGTGTTCTCGAACATGAAAGGAAGAAGAAGAGGGATACTGAGGTAAAGATCCGGAATCTTCAGGAAGCTATCGAAGCTCTTTCGCGCAAGGGGTAAAAGATATAGATTATTGTTAAATGAATTATTTCAGGGCATCAGCCTTCTTACAACATAATTCTCTTCGATCTCATCAAGTGTCCACCCGTTATTGAGAATCAGGTGCCACCCTTCACCATAAAAGTGTGCCTTCCTTTCCTTAATCCCTTTTGCCGTTATGCGGAGGTTCTTGTAATTTGTTGATATCAGGCACCCGCCCTTATCCACGGTCAGCTTTCCCCAGTTGTCCGATACCCTTATAGCATTATATAGGGTTCCAAGTGTGTCGAGGAATCTGATGTCTTCAGGTTCAAAATCAAATGAGGGGCTCTCGAGACCCAAAAAAACGACAGGTTTTTCAGTGAAGACGCTCACCTGCCGGTGAATTCGTTCCCTTATTTCATTCAGCCTTGTTTCTTCTTCCCTGTAGATGGCGTCAAGATCGTAATTAAGAGCCAGACTGCCTGCAACGTCCCTGCATATCTCGGGAAGTTGAACATCATAAACATCTTTTACCCGGAAACCGAGATCGCATGAATCGGCAGTTAACGTTTTAAGGTCAAAACCTGCCAGATAAAGCAGGCGGGTATACATCGCTCCCGTAACGAACCCGTATGATCTTGAGTATGACTGGAAGGAGTATATTCTGTCGAGATACTCCAGAAGCCTGTCATTAAACTCCTCCTTCGATCTGGTTACGAGGTGTATATAGGTAAATGTGGCAGGCCCCTCATAGCTCTCGAATTTATTCTCCTCTCCGGCATATTTGCTGTAGAGTTCTCTCCTGGCCCCCCTGAAAATAAGTGCATCCCTGATAGCCTGTTCCTGATCTGAACCTTCCGACAAAAGGGCTCTTCTCAGTGCTTTCCATTCGAGCTTAACCCATATCCTTGCTTCTTTTTCATCTATGTGCCGGGTATTGTAAATAACAGGTTCCACTCCAATCTTCTTCTGGAACCGGTGAAAGAGGCTATGAATTGCTCTTGTATTGATGCGGTATTCATCTTCCGTAGCAGGCAGGGGAGAAAGGGCAAATAGTTCACCGCCGAAGTCAACGGCAATATTATTTATTATGAGTTCCCTGGGATAAGAACCGGTAAAAACCCCATCTCTTTCCCTCAGAAGGCTATGCTTATCTGGCTGGTTGGCAACGATCTGGCGGCTGCGGCGGTCAACAAACATAATGGGTGCATACAGGTTTTCCCCCCATAGCCGGCCATCGTCATTTTTGCAGATCTCTTCAATATTCCTGAAATAGGTTGAAGCCATTTCGGGAGTGAAATATGTTTCATTCTTTTCTCCCCGGCAGCCTGCCAGAAATAAAATAATAAAAACTGAAGTCCATTTTTTCATCCGTAAATAATTAATTCCAGAGGTCGGATGGAATCCGCATGTTTGACTTCGTCGAGCTCGCTTCGCTCGGTTGAAAATTATATATATACGTGTTGTGTGTCTAATACATGTGGGTTTCATGGGGTCTCTTTAGTGGCGTTAAAAATAATGAAAAATTTATTATTGCCTTTTTCTGCATCACAAGAAGTTTGCTTAAGTTTCAGTAACTGTAATTCTAATCATTTGCCCATATTACTTAAATATCTATTTTTGGGATTCAAAATTCAGAATAATGAAAAACAGTGATATACTGATGAATCCCAGCGAGCTGGTGCAGTTCCTTCGGAAGCCCCGGCAGGAATTTACCCGCGACGATATAATGAGATTTGTAGAGGCCAAAGGGATCGGGATGATCAATTTCAGGTATGTGGCCGACGACGGGAAGCTTAAAACACTTAATTTCGTTCCCTCGGGAAGGGATCATCTTGAGTCCATCCTTACTGCCGGAGAGCGGGTTGACGGATCGAGCCTCTTCTCTTTTATCGAGTCAGGGTCAAGCGATTTATATGTTGTTCCACGTTACCGTACAGCCTTTCTTAATCCTTTTACGGAGAAACCGGTCCTCGAAATACTGTGTTCATTTTACAATAGTGAGGGGAAGCCCCTTGAGAGTTCTCCGGAGTATATTCTGAGGAAAGCATATGCACGTTTTAAAAAGAACACCGGACTTACTTTCAAAGGATTCGGAGAACTTGAATATTATATCAAGTCACAACCCGACAGCCTTTACCAGATATCGGACCAGAAAGGGTATCACCAGTCGGTCCCTTTTGCCAAGTTCGAGGAGCTGAGGATTGAAGCTCTTGAGATGTGTGCAAAAGCAGGCTGCAGGATCAAATATGGTCATTCAGAGGTTGGGAATTTCACGAGGGAGGGTGAGGATTTTGAACAGCACGAAATAGAGTTTCTTCCGATTGAGGTTGATGAAACGGTCGATCAGCTTCTTATTGCAAAATGGATACTGAGAGTGCTGGGGTATCAATATGGTGTTGAAGTAAGCTTTGCACCAAAAATAACAGTCGGGAAGGCCGGCTCCGGGATGCATGTCCACATGATGCTTGAAAGGGACGGCGAAAATGTAATGGTTGAAAACGGTAAGCTCAGCGACACTGCAAAAAAAATGATGGCAGGAATACTCGACCTCTCTAAGGCTCTCACAGCCTTCGGTAATACTATACCAATGTCGTACCTTCGGCTTGTTCCACATCAGGAGGCCCCTACAAGTATATGCTGGGGCGACAGGAACAGGTCGGTGCTGATAAGGGTACCACTTGGCTGGAACGGTGCAATGAATATGATAAAAGATGCAAATCCGCTCGACACAACCAATTTCCATGATATGCCCACAAAACAGACCGTCGAGCTGAGATCTCCTGACGGATCAGCTGATCTTTATATCCTGTTCGCGGGCATCGTTGTGGCTGCTGAACACGGACTGAAAATGGCCAATGCACGTGAGCTGGCGGAAAAACTGTATGTCGACTACAATATTTTCAGGGACCGGGCTGAAGAAAGCAGGAAAGAGCTGGAGCGCCTCCCTGCTTCATGCCACGAATCGGCAGAATGCCTGTTGGCAAAAAGGGATTTTTTCGAGATGGATAATGTTTTTCCGCATGGCGTGATCGACAGCCTTGCCTCGAGGCTTAAAGCTTACAACGATAAGGATCTGAGCGAAAGGCTTTTTAACAAACCCGAAGAGATAAGCAGACTGGTCAGTCAGTTCCTTCACTGCAGCTGACCAGTCCGGATGTAAGATCTGATTCGACGGGGATTGATAATATTACTCAGCCTGACAGGATTTGAGGCTCATGTCAAGGCTTCTTATCCGGTGTGTCAGGGCACCGACAGAGATATAATCAACGCCACACTCAGCGTAAGACCTGATGCTGGAAAGGTTGATGCCACCCGACGATTCGGTCTCAAGCTTGCCGGATATCATCTCAACAGCCCGCCGTGTGTCGTTAATGCTGAAATTATCAAGCATAACACGATCGACACCGCCTGTCGCCAGAATTGTACTCACATCCGATAGAGAGCGGGCCTCAACCTCGACCCTGAGGTTCAGATTATTACTCCGGAGGTAATCCCGGGTTTTTCTGACAGCATTTTCAATTCCTCCGGCATAATCAATATGATTATCCTTTATCATTATCATATCGAACAATCCCATACGATGGTTATATCCTCCACCAATCCTTACGGCCTCCTTTTCAAAGAAACGGAAACCGGGTGTTGTTTTACGGGTATCGAGGATTTTTGTCTTCAGGCCTTCCAGCCTTTTTACATATTCTCGTGTAGTGGTTGCTATTCCGCTCATTCTCTGCATTATATTCAGAACGAGCCGTTCGGATTTCAATATTGACTGTTGCAGTCCGGAAACATGAAATGCAATATCACCCGGTTTCACTTCAGTGCCGTCGCTGATCAGCAATTCAACACTCAGATCCTTGTCAACCACGGCGAATACCTTTCCGGCAATCCTTATACCTGCCAGCACCCCTTTCTCCTTGATAAGCAGCCTGGCCTTTCCCCGGGCAGTGGGAGAGATGCATGCAAGGGATGTGTGATCTCCGTCGCCCAGATCCTCTTCAAGACATCTTTTTATGAATTCTTCGGGAATTCTATTTTCCATCGTCGGGCTCAATGCGTATCAGATGTATAAGCATATCCTTGCCCACTCTTTTCAGAAGGAAATATACCCTGAAATCGCCCTTCTCGGTTTTAAGGCTGCCTATGGCATAGTGAGCTTCATTCCTGGCTCCCTGATGGCGGATGACAAAATCTTTGGTGTGGTAATTATTGAAAAAATCCTTAAGAATGGTTTCAGCAACATTCTTTTTATAAAAGTCCTCCTTGTCAAGAAGAAGCAGTTCAACTGTTGCATTCATGTACCTGGCGAGTTCGGCTGCATTGCCTGCCTTGAATGCCATTGAAATACCGGCAGGAATCCTTGCCTGTTCCTGTGCCTTTACCGGCAAAAAGGTGATTGTCAGCAGAAGCGCCAGGATAATTCTTGTTAATTTCTCAAGAAATTTCATCTCTCTTTTACGACTTTCGAAACAAAACGAATACAAATTTAATCATTTTCATTTAAGATAACCGGGTATTGCATCCCATTATTGTCATAAGCAACAAGCAACTTGAATTAATTATTACTTTTGTATAAAGCAGTATGCTGATTCAGTATACACAAAAGTCGGGCCAATAGTTATGAAAATTGTTTTTTTGCTGACAGGAAAAACAACAGAAGAGTATATTATTAAAGGGATTGAGGATTATTCGGCCCGTATAGGGAAATTTGCTCCCTTTGAGATTGTCACTCTGAGGGAGCTCAGAAATATCGGATCGATGCCGGCACTATTACAAAAAGAAAAAGAGGGCGGTAAAATAATTGAATTCTTCAGGGCCGGCGATTATGCAGTTCTGCTCGATGAAAGGGGAAAGCAGTACAGGAGTGTTGAGTTTGCCGGATGGCTCGAAGGTAAACTTATGCTCCCGAAAAGACGAATAGTATTTGTAGCAGGAGGTGCATGGGGATTCACAGATGCAGTTTATAAGAAAAGCGATACCACCCTGTCATTGTCAAAGCTTACTTTTTCCCATCAGCTGGTACGATTATTGTTCCTCGAACAGCTTTACCGGGCGTTCACGATAATAAAGGGGGTGCCTTATCATCATGAATAGCCGGCGATATTTAAATTAATGAAAGAAAAGCGGTCAATATTATTATTTGCCATTCTTACCTCGCTGGTTGCCATCCTTGCATTTCTGGCCGAATCGGTCTATTTCAGCAATTTCGAGTACCGGTTTCGCACCGGCAGATTTCAGAAGCTGCTTTCAGAGAAGGAGACTATTCTTAACGAGTCCCTTAATAACCTGAAAACACTGATCGCCAGTGAGGATCCTGTATTGCCGACAGAGATCCGTATTGTGTCCCTCGCAGAAAAGCACAATATAACAATACTACAGTATATTGGTGACAGCCTGGTTTACTGGTCGGATAATACTATCGATATCCCGGAGATTCCCGAAGACTCATTGTTTGCCAAACCTTTTCTTTTCATTAAGAACGGATGGTATATTCCTAAAACCATTGAGACACGAAATGAGAAGATCATTGGATTGCTGCGTGTATTTTCCGATTACGGGTTTGAGAATGATCTGATAGAAAGTGGATTCGAAAAGGATTTCAGACTGCCGGGAGGCACACAGTTCAGTACAGATAAGGGAAAATCAGAGTTTCATATCTTTAACAGGGAGGGAGAATTCATCTTCACGCTCATTTTCAGTCCCGGCAGACCTGTAACGAGTTTTATAATCATTCCCTTTGCATTATGGATCATCGCATTAATCCTTGCGATTATAATAACCCTGAAAATATCGGCTTTTCTGGCCCGACAAAACAAAAATATCGCTGCTGCCGGATTTTGCCTGCTTATATTCGTGCTGATATATTTTATTATTCTGGTAACTGGTAAACCTTCAGTGTTTTATGTTAGTTCCCTTTTTTCGCCCTACAATTATACAATTAACCGTCTGGTTCCATCATTGGGGCATCTGCTGACAGGCTCTGTACTTCTGACAGTTTTTTCAAGACTGTTTATGAACTATTTTCCTGTTGAGAAATTGAAGGAAACAAAACTTTTAAGGAATAAAGCCGCGCTCCTTACCCTTCTGCTCATCCCGTCAGTTCTTCTGTTTCTTCTGCACAATCTGGTTTTCAGCCACATCGTATATGCGTCAAATATAAGTTTTGAGACATATAAAGTGGTTGATATTAACGGATTAAGTATTGTGGGTTATGCATCCGTGATTCTCCTGCTGCTTGGCGTGCTGTTTTACCTTATGAAAATCTTCCGGGCTATAGATAACTTCACCTTCCGGGATGTGGCCCTTGCTGCAATTATTTCTGCGCTACTCTTCCCTTTGGTCTATTTCAGCAAGCCACTGATACTCATTCCTTCATTGCTGTTTTATCTCATAATGGTTCCCTGTGTATGGATAACTGAAAAGAGAAGATCAGGGATTTTCAACAGGACAGTGATCTTTTCACTTATTTTCGGATTATGGTCACTCTATGTCATAACAAAACACTCTGAACAGAAGGCTACGGAAAATCTTAAGATACAGGCAGTTGCATTTTCAACGGAGAATGATCCCGAGGCGGAGCACCATTTGATAGATCTCTGGCCGGTTATTTCTGCCGACAGCTATCTTGAGAATATGATGAGGGTTGATTATTTCGGACGCGACGATTTCGATAATATTTTCAACTATCTCTACGAGAGCTATTTTGACGGATACCTGGGTAACTACAACTTCAACATTGTTTTGTGCCGTTCGGATGAATCCTTAAGGATAGGGCAGGCTGATGAGGTATTCAGAAACTGCTTTGAGTTTTTTGACGATCGTATCCTCCGCGACGGTAATGTTATTACCGGTACAGGTTTCTATTCAGTCGACCACCAGATGGGCAGGGCTTATTATCTGGGGAAGCTGCTCTATCCAATGACAAAAGGTATTACAAATGGCCTCTTCATGGAGCTTTACAGCGACATCAACATTTTTCAGCCAGGATATCCGGAGCTTTTGCTTGATAAAAGGTATTACGGGTATTCGAGGATCAGGGATTACTCATTTGCCAAGTATATCGACGGCGAGATTGTCCTGAGAACGGGAGACTTTCCATATAATAAGACTGATGTAAGCTATGTCGGAAAAAGCATTGATTACAGGCAGTTCAGACAGGAAAAATTCAGCCATATACTTTACCGGAACGGTAATGTTACAGTTATAATCAGCAAACCACTTCTGACTGCCGGAGATCTGGTCATTTCATTTGCCTATCTCTTTACTTTTCTCTTTCTCTTTTCCAACCTTGTGATGCTTCTTATAAGGCGCCCGGTGCTAAGAAGTCCATGGAACCTTAATTTCAGACAAAAGCTTCAGATGTCGTTTATTAGCGTCCTGTTGTTTTCCTTTATACTGATCGGGATTATTACGACCTCCCTCACGGTAAGTCAGTACAGGGAGAGGCATTATAAGGATCTCAAGGAAAAGCTCAATTCTGTTTATCTTGAATTAGACAATATTCTGTCCAGGGAGAAACATCTCACACCCGAGTGGAGAAACGGGTCATACAACACATTGGATGAGATCCTGATAGATCTGTCGAATATTGTCAACACCGATATAAACCTGTACGATAAGAATGGTTATCTTCTTGCAACATCGAGGCCTGAAATATTTCACAGGAACCTTGCAAGCCGCAGAATGCACAATACTGCATTTCTCAATCTGCGAAACATCACCCGGGAGTATTATCAGGAGGAGAAGATCGGTAATCTTCAGTATATCTCTGCCTATGTGCCTTATTATAATGATGATAATGAACTTCTTGCATACCTTAACCTTCCTTATTTCAGAATGCAGAGTGTACTTGCAAAGGAGATTTCCAATCTTATTGTTGCCGTGATCAATCTCACTCTTCTGCTAATCGTGGCAACTATGAGTCTGGCGGTATTCATAAGCAGCCGTCTCACATCACCACTTTCCATGCTAAGCATAGGGCTGGCTTCGGTGAAGCTTGGGAAGAAGAGTGAGCCTCTGGCCTATAAAAGCAGTGACGAGATAGGGGAATTGGTAGGGCAATACAACATGATGCTCGAAGAGCTTGATGAGAGCGCTAAGAAACTCACTGAATCTGAACGGGAATATGCATGGAGGGAGATGGCCAGACAGATTGCTCATGAGATAAAGAATCCTCTCACTCCGATGAAACTTAATGTCCAGCAGCTTCTTAAATCGTGGAAAGACGGGGCTCCGGGTTTTGAAAAGAAGCTGGAACGCTTCACAAGGAACCAGATAGAATATATCGATAACCTCTCCTCTATAGCATCAGCATTTTCTGCTTTTGCAAAAATGCCCGAGGCGAAACCCGTTGAAGTTGATTTGCTCGAACAGATCAGAACCACCCTTGAACTTTTCAAGAGCAGCGAAAACATAACTTTCAGAATTGGCTGGCCCCGGGAAAAAAGAATATTCATTTATGCTGACAAGGAGCATCTTAACGGAGTCTTCTCAAACCTGATCAAAAACGGAATACAGTCAATACCGCACGGGAGGGAAGGTGTTATCAGGGTCAATATCGAAACAACCGGTAACAAGGTTGTCATTTCCGTTGCAGATAACGGTTCCGGGATACCCGAATCGCTTAGAGATAAGATGTTTACACCTAACTTCACTACAAAATCATCTGGCATGGGGCTCGGATTATCGATTGTAAAAAGATATGTGGAAAGTGCGAACGGCAGGATATGGTTTGAGTCGGAAATCGATAATGGATCAGTTTTCTACATTGAATACCCTCTGATGTACTCTGTTTTTAACAGGGACAATAAAAATGCAATAGAATAAGATTTATTAATATCGTTAAATTATTTAGTTATATTAGCACTTCATTTTGAGTATTGATGAAAGCCAGCCTGTCGAGTAATATCAGAAAGATGGTAATGAGTCTGCTGTTGATAGCAGGTTTAGGCATGCCGGCGATCTCCTACTCTCAGGTCCTTAACGATACAATAAACAAATATGCAAGGGTAAACTCCCTGGGTCCTGATTATGTCATAATAAATGATCTTGTCCAGATCTCGCAGTTCGCGGCGGGCGACACTGTTCTTCTGATACAGATGCAGGGGGTTGGAATAGTCACTGATCAGGATGCTTACGGCCAGGCCGTTCAGTCCAAATTCGGAGAACCGGGGGGATATGAGTTCCTTCTGGTTCAGTCGGTGGACATACCCTCCAGGACAGTTACGTTTACAAAGTTCATTCTCAACGCTTACAGCGCCATTGGCAATGTTCAGCTGATTCGCGTTCCTTATTACAGTATGCCTGTTGTGAACAGTACGCTGCATGCAAGGCCCTGGAGCAGTTCAAGTGGTACTGGCGGTGTGTTTGCCATGATAGTCGGCAGGAAACTGATTCTGAATGCCGATATAGATGTATCAGGAGCAGGTTTTAAGGGCGCTCCCGGTTCAGCCGGGATAGGAGATTGTTTCGTTAATGATGAAGCTAACCGTTTAGATTCATATCCCCTTAGTTACAACAATGCAGGTTTAAAAGGAGAGGGTGTGGCTATACATGACTGGCTGGGGGCTCTGTTGTATCCTGATCATGCCAAAGGGCAGGGTATTAACCTGACAGGAGGTGGCGGCGGCAACGGTAAGTACTCCGGGGGAGGAGGTGGCTCCAACCGGGGGCTGGGTGGCGACGGCGGCCCTGAAAAGATCATCGGGGGATGTGGGACAGATGCACAGCTTGGAGGGCTGGGCGGAACAAGTCTAAGAGGTACAATTATTGAAAATGGTATTTTTGTTGGCGGAGGCGGAGGAGCATCAACCCGCGCGGCAGGATCAACAGCATCGCCGGGAGGTAATGGAGGCGGAATAATAATCATAGTAGCTGATTCCATAGAGGGCAACAACAGGTTCCTGAGGGCTAACGGCATCAGTGCCGGGAATGCCCTGCTGGATGCCGGAGCGGGAGGAGGAGGGGCCGGGGGGTCGGTCGTCCTCTCGTTTCAGGGATTATCGAACCAGCTGCAGGCTACAGCTGCAGGAGGTAACGGAGGTATTAACAGTGCGGCTTTCGGAGGCGGGGGAGGTGGCAGTGGCGGACTTCTTTGGGTGAGAGCATCATCCCTGCCTTCAGCATTAACCGGTAATGTCAGCTATGGAACACCGGGACCTGCTGCTCCTTCTCAGGGGAACGGAGAAATAAAATTCAATTTCGGGCCCAGACTGAACGGATTCCTCTTCAACTCAATCTGGTCGGCAGTAACAGGTACTCAAACCGACTCGGTATGCACCGATACACCTCTGTTGCAGATCACAGGTACACAGCCCGTCGGGGGTACAGAACCTTTTACATATCTATGGGAGAGCAGCACAACATCCGAATCGGCTGGCTTTACAGCTGCCGCAGGAGTAAACAATCAGCAACATTACACTCCTTCCGGCCTTATCACCCAGACAACATGGTTCCGAAGGAGAGTCACCGACAGCAGCATTCCGGCTATAGAGGACATCAGCCGGCCGGTAAGAGTGATTGCCCAACCTTATATTAAAAATAATGTGATCGGAGATCCCGACACAGTCTGTTTCGGACAGAACTCCCCGCAGATCAATCCGCTGATGATCGTTACCGATGGTAACGGGGTTTATGAATACAGATGGGAGGCCAGTACCGATAATACGGTTTTTACATCTACCGGAGGCACGGATGAAGCCTATCTTCCTCCCGACGGACTGACGCAGACGACCTGGTACAGAAGAGTCGTGATTTCAGGAAGGTGTACCAGTGTAAGTGATGCCGTAAGAATAAACGTCCTGGATAATATCAGCGGCAACTCGATACTGACACCTGCACAGGAGATCTGCGACGGAATGTTGTTCACCGACCTGGAGGCCACTACACAGTCAACCACCCCTGCTCTGTCAGGAGGCGACGGCGTTTACAGGTTCCTCTGGGAAAGCAGCCCCGACGGATCCTCATGGTCAGTTGCTTCGGGAATAAACGATAACGCCGGCTATAATCCTGATGAGTCAGGACCTGCTTTTCCCGGAGAGCAATATTTCAGAAGAACGGTCTACTCGGGAGCTGACAATGTCTGCAGTATTATTAGTGCACCGGTGTTATTGACCGGGTATCCCGTGATAACGAATAACCTGATAACAACAGCTGATCAGACAATCTGTTCAGGAAGCACCCCCGTTCAGATAACGGCGACCACACCCCTCAACGGGCAGGGCCCGGGATCCTATACCTATACATGGCAAAGCAGGAATAAGTTCCACGACTGGGAGGATCTCCCCGGTTATGTGAATACGACTTCAGAAAACTTAACACCCGCGGCCCTGACCGATACAACCCTTTTCAGAAGGATAGTATATTCATCGGCATGCTCTGATATCAGCCCGCCGGTCAGCGTAAATGTTCACAAGCCTCTCATAAACAATATATCACTTATTTCCGGTCCCGGACCCGACACCACTATCTGTTCAGGCAGCCTGCCAAACCTGATTAATGGATTACCACCATCAGGAGGCACTGATCTTCCCGGTGATTATGCATTCCAGTGGTCATCCTCACCGGGTAACACAAACTGGACAGACATTTCCACTACGGGTACAGGTCGCGATTACCAGCCTCCTGTACTGACCGCTTCAACATACTACAGGAGGAGAGCAATCTCAGGTGCATGCACGGATGAGAGCGATGCAATAAGGATCATAGTGCTTCCGCAGATCTCCAATAATACCATTGCCAGTAATCAGACTGTCTGCATGGATGATCCGCCGGCAATTCTTGGCCAGTCTTCAGGCATCACACTGTCAGGAGGTTCAGGATCATATTCCTATCTGTGGGAAGAGAGCACCGACGGTTTTAACTGGGCTCCGGCCTCTGGTACGAACAATGCCTCAAACGGAGCCTATCAGCCCCCTCCGGTTACCGGGCCGGTAAAATACAGGAGAAGAGTCTTTTCAGGTCCGGAAAACTGTTGTTCAAGCCTGTCAAATGAGGTAGATATTGAGATGGATGTCCTGCCCCCGGAATTCTCCATTAACGCCGGGTCCGATACAACAATCTTCTCATTTGATTATATGATTCAGCTGACAGCAGATCCCCCGATGCAGGGAGCTTCAGGAATCTGGAGCGTTATAGATGGCTCGGGGTCGTTCCAGAATCAGAGCAGTAACCTTACCAGAGTGACTGACCTTTCAAAAGGCCTTAACAGATTTATGTGGAGTGTGACACTGGGAGCATGTGTGAGATCGGACCTTGTCGATGTGACAGTATATGATATTTTCATTCCCGAAGGTTTCTCTCCAAATAATGATAATATTAATGATGTCTTTAAAATATCGGGACTTGACCCGCTGAATCAGGAGGCAGATCTTGTGGTGGTTAATGGAGCGGGGGTTGAAGTATTCTCAACTTCAAACATGAACGGAGGACAATGGAAGGATTGGGAAGGGAGAAACTCAGCAGGCATTGATCTGCCTGAGGGAACATATTATTACCTCTTACGTCTGATTTCCAAAACAAACGGGCAGGTATTTAAAAAGAGCGGTTTTGTAATACTTAAAAGATATTAATTGGATGACGGATGACAGGAATATTATGGTAGTAACTTAAACTGATTCATGAAAGATCGAATATATACCATAATAATATTATTGTTCATTGCCGGCAGGGTATCATGCCAGAATGTTCCTGATTCGGCCAAGATAAGCCTGGGCTATCCGGTATATAGCCAGTATCTGCAGAACGGCCTGGTAATAAATCCGGCATATGCCGGTACACGGGGAGTACTGAGCACATTTCTCTCCTACAGAATGCAGTGGATGGGCACGAACGGGTCACCACTCCTTCAATCTCTCTCGCTTCACACTCCAATGAAGGATGACAAGGTGGCACTTGGCCTGCTTGCACAGTTTATGCA
The DNA here is from genome assembly GCA_964633195.1 of uncultured Rikenellaceae bacterium. Classification (GTDB taxonomy): domain Bacteria; phylum Bacteroidota; class Bacteroidia; order Bacteroidales; family VadinHA17; genus LD21. Next base: position 15,784 of record CAZWFL010000013.1, read on the forward strand.
GTATGGAGCTACAAAATCCACAAGCATCTACGCGGATTATGCCTACCATATAAGGCTCAGGACAGGAAAAATCTCATTCGGACTCAAGGCTGGTGCTGATATTTCAAATACCGACTATACGGGTCTTCTGCTTACAGATGCCAACGACCCGGTCTTTACGACCAATGACAAGCCTTATGTCCTTCCGAATACCGGCGCAGGAGTCTATTATTTCAGCGACAGGATTTTCGCCGGACTGGCAATACCTGCATTCCTGAACTACCGGAAGACAGGGAGCGGGAATACACAGCTTTATCATAGTTTCAGGGAATACGACTTTGTTATTTCTGCCGGGGGACTCATTGATATCACTCCGCTTATCAGGCTTAAACCCTCAATACTTATCGATTACTCATTTCAGAAAACGAAAAGATTATCACAGCTTGATATTAACTGTAATGTAATTATTGCCGATCTTGTCTGGGCAGGCGCCTCGTGGAGAACTTCCGAACAGGTGGTTGTCGGCATAGTGCAGGCTCAGATAAACCCTCAATTGATGCTGGGTTTGTCATATGATTACCCTGTGGGCAGAATGAATTCATTTTCAAAGGGTTCGAGTGAATTTATCCTCAGATATGAATTCGGGTATAAGGTCAGCGCCTCAAACCCCAGGTATTTTTAAGAGAAATGAAAAACAGACTGATAGTAACCTTTATGATGCTGATATCCCTGACTATAGAAGGGACACTGAACGCTCAGTTTCTGCCGGGATACACTCTGAAAAGGCTTTCTGTCAATTCTGCAGCGTTTAATGAGATATCACCGGTACTGGTTGAAGATGGTCTTATATTCTGTTCCGACCGGAGGTTCAGCGGAATAAGGGATCGTACAGGATTTGACGGCCGCCGTCTCTTTAATATTTACCTGGCGGAACGCAAAGATTCAGTCGAATGGAATAAACCGGCCGAGCTCAGAAGCCCGAGGAGCAATCTTTTCAACAACGGTCCGTTATGCATTGCTCCTGATGGAGTTACTGTATACTTCACCAGTGAGATTGAAACCGGAGAGCCGGCCAGAAGAAAAACCTTCAGGAACCGCAGCGGTATATTCATTGCAACCAGGGCGGGCATGGATCTGGTTGATGTACGGCCTTTCAAGTATAACGATCCTGAATATGATATCGGCCATCCATCACTGACAACCGACGGCAGATTCCTTTATTTTGCATCTGACATGCCGGGAGGCCAGGGAGGCTCTGATATTTACAGGTGTGAATTTGTTAACGGCGACTGGAGTGAACCAGTGAACATCGGACCTGCTGTCAATTCACCCCACGCTGAGAATTATCCTTTCATGCATCCTTCAGGCAGGCTTTATTTTACTTCTGACAGACCGGGAGGAATGGGAGGACTGGATGTCTGGTATTCATCTTATATCAATGGGACATGGGATGCCCCCATAAGCCTTCCTGAACCAATTAACTCATCATCCGACGATTTTGCCTTCTTCGCTCAACCGGATCTTCATACAGGCTATTTCTCATCAAACAGGCGAAGGAATGATGATATTTATGAGTTCACATCGGCCCTGATAAGAAAGAGTTCATGCAATGAAATGGAAATTAATAATTATTGTTACGAATTCATTGAGGAAAACGCCGTAAAATATGATACCATACCTTTCCGTTATGAATGGAAGTTTGGTGATGGCAACAGGGCAGCAGGTCATATTGTTGAACACTGTTATGCCGGACCTGGCAGATACATTGTTCAGCTTGATGTTGTTAATCTGGTTACAAACGAGATAATGAGCAATATCAAGACGGAAATACTGGATGTGAGTGATGTGGAACAGGCATATATATCAGGACCATACGAAGCTTATACCGGACAGAGAGTGACCTTCAGTGCCGACAGCACATATCTGCCGGGCTGGGATATTGAGCTCTTTTACTGGAACTTTGATGATGAAACTGCTGCAGTGGGAAAGGAAGTTGAGAAAAGCTTCCTGCGCCCCGGCACATATAATATCCAGCTGATAGTCACTACAAAACCGGAAGATGGCGGAATGGCAAGGGAAACGTGTGTCACAAGAGCTGTCATCATTACAGAACGACCATGAAAAGAAATCAATTTTAATATAACCAGTGAATGAAATTGAATAAGATACTATATAAAGCCTTCATACCGGTATTCTTAATCAACATCCTGGTCTCGGCGGATCTGGAAGGACAGCAGGTCCCGGGCAGGGATGAGAACATACCTTTTCTTGTTACCTTTGGCAAGGAGGGTGAGACCTCATGGGGAGACGACAAGTTTTACCAGATATTCTTTTTTACCATCCCGAGAGATTTCAAGGAACAGTTCTATATCAAGGTATTCGACCCTGATACCGGCGGAGAGAATGATGAGCTGCAGGGTATCTGGAACACCAGATGCCTCTATTCTGTTTATGGTGGTGCCGGAGTCGATCCGGATAAAAATATCGCCTCGAGAGGACTTCAGAGAGGAGTTGATTATAAAACGGGTAACCTGCTGGCCAGCAGGGCATTCGGAGACGAGCCAAGATATGATGACAGCTACTATGCATTTGGTCCGTTCAATCCCACACAGGGTGATTTTAACGAGAAATGGAACTCTTATATCTTTAAAATTATCTGTGAGGGTGTTAGCGGCGACGACGGAAACCTCTACAGATATTTCCTCAGCCGGTCGGCTACAGCCGAATTACCGATAGAAGGAGCTAACGCTTTTACTTATGAATATACTTTCAGGATGTGGAACGATTTTATGAGCGTTGCCCACATATACCCGTATGTAGATACCGGAATTGTATATATCAAACAGAGGAATTTTGACTGGGATAGTGACGGTACCATCCTGGTGGTCTCAACCTACAAGCAGGGCATCTCCGTACCGGTCTCAGGGGAGGATGATTATGTTGAATCAAGAATTCCCATTGAGCCGCAGGAAATAGGCAAATCACTCGATTTTCAGTTTCATAAACGACAGGATGAGCTTGTCAGAAACAACAATGTGGTTATATCTCTCGAGAGCCAGCGGGGAGATGCTCTGCAATTCTTCAGTTCACCTATAGGTGGTGTTCCGGTTTACCAGCCAAGAACTATAATCCGAAAGACCAATCCTAAAAAATAATCTGAAACAGATATGATATTCCATTCTGCCCCCAGATTTATTCTGACTGCACTCTGCTTTTTTCTTTTAACTTATCTTTTAACGGGACAGGTATACCGGTTCAGAAACTACGGAACAGAAAACAATCTGCCCGATCCGGTCGTTCACAGTCTTGTACAGGACGCCAGGGGATATCTCTGGATAGGAACCTCTGCCGGACTTTCAAGGTTCGACGGATTCACGTTTCACCGGGAAGAGTTTCCGGACTCATCCCTCAACAGGTATCCGTCAGTTTCATTCAGGGATAATGGTGGGAGAATATGGTTCGGCTGCAGTGACGGAACCATATTCTGTTCATATGATGGCGACTTAAAGCAGGCATCAGTATCAGGTAAATCTATTATCACTGAAATAGTGCAGGGTCCTGATGGGTTTATTTATGCACTGCCCCAGCGACAGGAAATCATAAAGATCAATCCTGAATCGCCTGAGGAGTGTGAATTATTTGAACTTCCGGGTGATCCGGTTGTGTTCACTGCTTCATTTACAGGATCAGGAGAGCTTCTTGTCGGAACCCAGGAGAATCTGCTGATATATGATCTAAACGGCCCAGCGCCTGACCTTCGTGAGACAGTAGAAGGATTCGATTATGCAACGGTGAATGCCATACGGCATTTGCATGGCAATATTTACATTATCGGGACGGATGGCAACGGTCTTTACAGGCTTGCTTTTGCACCTGGCAATTCAGTATTAACACATTACGTCGGGATACCCTTACTTGAAACTGCTTCAATTCGCTCGATACTGGTTGATTCGGAAAATGTCGTCTGGCTCTCTACTTTCGGTTCAGGAATAATTAAGCTGACTTTCTCACCAGATACGGACACAATAGGCCACTTTCAGAATCTGAAAAGGGAATCCGGACTGCAGAACGAGAATGTTACCACGGTATTTGAAGATGATGAAGGCAATCACTGGATCGGCTTCTTCGGCAGCGGCCTCTCGCTTCTTGCAACACAGGCATTCAGCTATTTTACCCCGGGGGGGACTGCCTCTCCCAATAATATCATATTTGCCGGTAAAAGAGGTACTGATTATCTTCTCGGCACTCCATCAGGATATTACCTTTTTGACCTTTATGAAGGAAAACCTCTCTCTTTTACAAATCTGGCTGCACTGACAGGCAAGTCAGATATTCTGTCTTATTATATTGACAGTGAAGATAATATATGGATCGGGACTAAAGGGAGCGGGCTTTACAGAGAAACAGGCAGCCGGGATATAAGGCTCTTTTTCAGATCGGGAGACTCCGGCTCGGATTATATCTCAGACGTAAAGGTGGATGACACTAATATCTGGTTGGCCACACTGAACGGTGTGCTTGTGATTGACAAGGCAGGTGGAGTAGTAAAGAATACTTATAATATTAACAACGGACTCCCTCATAACAGTATTAATCAGATATATCTTACAGACTATGGCAGAGCCTATATCGCTGTTGAAGGAGACAGGCTTTACAGCATAAGTCCCGAAACGGGAGTGGTGGCTGAAGGGGCCGGCATGTATGGCAATTACCTTAACAAGATCCTATCGGTAAGTCAAAGCGCTGACGGTACGATCTGGGCTGCAACAAACGGCAACGGGCTCTTCAGATGTTATTCCGATTCGGTGGTTCCGTTAACATCTTCAGACGGGTTAATGTCAAACTACTGCTATAATGTATTCCCCGACTCCGATAACCGTATATGGGTTGGGCACGAAAGAGGATTTTCAGTCTATGATCAGGTTACAGGAACGGTAAGAGTGGTTGCAACAGATTTTGCCGGGGGGGGCGCCTGTAATTCCGGCGCCATGTTTGAGTCTTCCGACGGAAAGGTTCTTATCGGAACGACCGCGGGACTTATAGTTTATGACAGGAATGCAGACAGGAAAGTGAGCAGTGGCCCCCGCAATAATATTAACTATGTATCAATTAATAATGTAAGATATCCCTTGCGCAAATCATATACACTGCCTTACCGGAATAGATATGAAGTCACAGTGAACTATGTGGGTATCAGGTTCAGCGAACCAGAACGGGTGTATTACAGCACTTTCCTTGAGAATTACAATGCTGACTGGACCGATTTTACAACAACAAGGGAAGTTACATACAGTCTGAGTGACGGAAAATACGTATTCAATCTGATGTCGGTAAGTGAGGATGGAATAATGCAGGAGGATCCTCTCACTTTTGAGATATTTATTAAGAAACCTTTCTGGAGATCCTGGTGGTTTATTCTGATAATTGCCGGTCTTACCTCCGGGGTAATAATACTTATAGTAAGAGAGAGGGAGAAAGCTCAGAAGAAAATTCAGGCATATCTTGAATCGGAACTGGAAGCCAGAACCAGGGTTGTTATGAAACAGAAGGCGGAGATCGAGCTTCAGAATATTGAAATAACCGATAGCATCAACTATGCCAAGAGGATACAGTCAAGCATACTTCCCGATATCAACAAACTGAAGGAGTATTTCAACGACGCGTTTATCATTTTTCACCCCCGCGATATCGTCAGCGGTGATTTTTACTGGTATGACAAGATTGATGAGGATAAATTCATCCTGGTTTGTGCAGACTCAACCGGACATGGAGTTCCCGGAGCATTCATGTCGATGATAGGTTCAACCCTGTTGCGTGATATCGTTGTCAGGCAGAGGATCTCAAAACCCTCTGAGATTCTCAGAATGCTTGATAACCAGATATTCTCAACCCTCAACCAGAATCTCGAACTGGGAGTCTCCAATGATGGAATGGATGTTGTTGTCTGTGAATTCAGCCTCAAAAACAGGCATCTCCGTTTTGCCAGTGCCATGAGACCTGTTATTCTGGTGATGGGAGGTGAATCATACTATATCAAAGGCAACAGATCGTCGGTAGGAGGTGAATCTGTTACGGTCAAATACTTCGACGACCAGGAATATTACCTGAATGAGGGTGATGCCATTTACCTCTTTTCTGACGGACTTCCCGATCAGTTTGGCGGGCCTTATGGCAAAAAAATGAAGATAATCAGGCTCAGGAGGCTTCTTGATGAGATTTCGGAACTTCCGATGAAAGAACAGCATGAGGCCGTTTCAAAATTCTATAATGACTGGAAAGGGGAGCATGAACAGGTGGATGATATAATCTTTATGGGAGTAAGAATCTGAGCTTCATCCTGACCATACCATTTAATAGACACCGTTGAGGGAAATGGGAATCTCCGGGGTGGTCTCAGTATTGCTTTTATTCTCAGCCCTGTCGACAACGTAGAAATTGTATTTAACTATAGTACTGTCAGCAGGGGCATAGAACTGGTAAAGGATTGATATTGTGATTGTTCCTTTTAGGATCTTGTTCTGGCCCTGACGGTCCATATAAGGGATCCTGTAACCTCTTGTGAAAAGTATATCATCAGGTTCAACAGGAACCAGTATGCCTTCATCCATTTTATAAGCGGAAACAAAAAGATTTATGGTATCCGTAAGATCAGATCCAGAAGGTTGAGGTAATCCAAGATCACCGTCGCCGTCCTCAAAGTAGAATTTAAGTTTTCCTCCTTTGTAGCTGTTTCCCAGAATATCGGTAGTGTCGAATACGGAAAAGCTGGTGTATTCAATACGGGGTTCCGGGGGCAACATGACAATCTTGCGGCACGACCAGAGGCCTGTAACAAGAAAAACAGCTGTCAGTATGCAAATAGTCAATCTCATTTATCGTTCCTGATATTCTTTTCCGAACAAAAATCACACCAAATATTGCTATTTTTTTCTGAAAAACAATCTTATGGGTGCTCCCGTAAACTCAAAATGTTCCCTTAACCTGTTCTCAAGGAATCTTTTATAGGGGTCCTTAACATATTGGGGGAAGTTGCAGAAGAAAGCAAAAGAGGGTGTGTGGGTTGGCAGTTGTGTAATATATTTTATTCTGACATATTTCCCCTTTACTGCAGGGGGAGGGGTGTCGCTGACAATTCCCTGCATAATGTCATTGAGGATGGGAGTTGGGATCCTTCTTCTCCTGTTTTCATTAACCCCGGCAATCAGTTCAAGTATCTTATGGATCCTCTGTTTATTAAGAGCTGAAATGAAAAGCATGGGATAATCGATAAAGGGGGCAGTCTTACTGCGAATCTCTTTTTCAAATAACTTTGCCGTATTATTATCTTTTTCAATAAGATCCCATTTGTTGACAAGGAGGATCAATCCTTTATTGTTCTTAAGAATAAGAGATACTATATTGAGATCCTGTGATTCAAAGCCTCTTGTGGCATCAATCATCAGCAGGCAGATATCAGCATTCTCAATGGCCCTTATGGCTCTCATCACCGAATAGAATTCGATGTCTTCTTCAATTTTACTTTTTCTTCTTAATCCGGCCGTATCGATAAGCAAAAAGTCGTGCCTGAATTTATTGAATCGTGTGTGGATCGAGTCACGGGTTGTGCCGGGCAGCGGAGTTACAATATTTCTTTCTGATCCCAGCAGTGAGTTTGCGAGTGAGGATTTTCCCGCGTTGGGCCTTCCGACAATGGCCACCCTGGGCAGGTCAGGCAGATCAGCAGGCTCGGATGGAGGAAGATTTTCCACAACTGCATCCAGCAGATCGCCCGTGCCTGACCCACTGACGGAGCTTACCGGAAAATAATCTCCCAGTCCCAGGCTGTAGAACTCAGTTGCATCCATCAGCCTGGCTGAATTATCGACCTTGTTTACCACAACTAAAACCTTTTTCTCCGATCTCCTCAGAAGGGAAGCAATAGACGTATCCAGTTCATGGATGCCGTACGTTACATCAACCATGAACAGTATAAGATCAGCTTCATCTATGGCCAGAATTACCTGTTTGTTGATTTCATTCCCGAAGATATCATCGGAATTTCTGGCGTAACCCCCGGTGTCAATAACGGAAAAATCAACTCCGTTCCAGTTTGTCAGGCCGTAGTTCCTGTCGCGGGTAACGCCGCTTGACTCATCAACAATCGCTTCCCTTGTCTTTGTAAGCCTGTTGAAAAGAGTTGATTTGCCCACATTGGGTCTTCCGACAATTGCTAGTATCCTGCTCATGGCAAAAATTTTTTCCGGCTATCTGTATCCAAACCTTTTAAGAATATGAGGTTTTTCTCTCCACTCTTTAGTCACTTTAACGTAAAGCTCCAGAAATACTTTCCGGCCAAAAAAATCCTCAAGGTCATGCCGGGCTTCAGTGCCGGTCTTTTTCAACCGTGCCCCCTTATGACCTATGATTATACCTTTCTGGCTGTCGCGTGCAACGTGTATAAGAGCCCTTATACTTATCAGATTACCTTCTTCCTTAAAACTCTCAATTTCGATCTCAACGGAATAGGGTATCTCTTTTTGATAATTCAGCAGGATTTTTTCACGTATTATCTCCGAGGCAAAAAACCTCTCATATTTATCAGTAAGCTGATCTTCAGGAAAGTATGGTTCTCCTTCAGGCAGTATGCTCAATATTGCACCCAGAAGGGTGTTGAGGTTGAAATTATTTTTTGCCGAAACGGGAATAACAGGTGAGCCGGGGAACTCCTTCTGCCAGTATAGTGCCAGTTCTTCAAGTTTCGGCTGGTCAGTCAGGTCAATTTTGTTGATGACCACAATTACAGGGATGGCAGATTCGGCAATACTCTTTCTGAAATCAGCATTCAACAGGGGCGATTCCGTTACATCTGTTACATAAAGTATAACGTCAGCGTCGGCAAGGGCACCCTTTACACTGTTCATCATAGCCTCCTGAAGCCTGTAAGCCGGTATCAGGATGCCGGGCGTATCGGAGTACACAATCTGGAAATCACTTCCATTAACTATTCCCATTATTCTGTGCCTTGTTGTCTGCACCCTGGATGTTGTAATGGAGAGTTTTTCACCGACAAGAGCGTTCATTATAGTTGATTTCCCAACATTGGGATTTCCGAGGATATTTACAAAACCTGATCTGTGATTTGCTCTGTTCATTTAAAAGGTCCCTCTTTTAAGCATATTCACCTCTTTTTCTGTCAGTAACCTCCACCTGCCTCTGGGCAGGTTCTTCTTTGTCAGTCCTGCAAAATAGACCCTGTCGAGTTTTTGCACCCTGTAACCGAGCGACTCGAACAGGCGTCTCACGACCCTGTTCTGTCCTGAATGTATCTCCATCCCCACCTGTGATCTGTCTTCGGAGCCGGTATAGGAAACTGCATCGGCAGCAATCGTTTCTCCATCCAGGTCTATTCCCTTCGTAAGGGAAAGCATATCGTTTCTGGTGACCGGCTTATCAAGGAAGACGTGATATATTTTCTTCCTGTTGAAACCAGGATGGGTTATCTTTTTTGTTAATTCACCATCATTTGTAATCAGCAGGACACCAGTCGAATCCTTATCGAGTCTTCCGGCAGGGTAGACCCTTTCAGGACATGAGTTTCCCAGAAGATCAAGTACCGTTTTTTCCGCATGCGGGTCTTTTACCGTTGTCACATATCCTTTCGGCTTATTCATTAGTATGTATACCTTCTTTTCGGCAGAGAGCCTCTTCCCCCGGTAGCGAACGTCATCATTTTCATCCACCTGTGTGCCCAGCCCGGTTATTTTCCTGCCATTCACACTGATGAGCCCGCGGCGGATCAGATCGTCTGCTTCCCTTCTCGCACAGAGACCACTGTTGGCGATGAACCTGTTCAGCCTTATTTTATTGCTCACCCTTTCCTGCCGGGGATTTTTCATACCTTTTAAATATCAGCCTGCAAAGATACAATTATCCGGGGACATATGATTTGATGATTTTTTCGCAACTTTGTTGAAACAATATTTTTATGACATTAATTAAATCTATCTCAGGTATCAGAGGCACAATAGGGGGAAGGCCCGGAGAGGGTCTCACGCCTTCTGATATAGTAAGGTTCACCTCTGCCTATGGCACATGGTTGCAGAGAAGACATGGCAGAAGAAAAGTTTCAGTAGTAACAGGGCGCGATGCCAGGCGTTCGGGCAGCATGGTTGCCGGCCTGGTCAACACCTCTCTCAACGGGCTGGGGATTGATGTTACCGACCTGGGTCTGGCGACAACGCCCACCGTGGAGCTTGCCGTGACCGGTACCGGTGCCCATGGAGGGATAATAATAACAGCCAGCCATAACCCGGCTGAATGGAACGCTCTGAAGCTGCTTAATGAGAAAGGAGAATTCCTCTCATCGGTTGATGGAGAAATAGTGCTGAAGATAGCTGAATCTGAAGATTACAGCTATGCTTCCCTGGATGAGACCGGGACGATTACCGCAGACGATTCGTGGAACAGGAAACATATTGAAAGCATCCTGGGCCTGAGGCTTGTGGATACCGAAGCAATAAGCGGGGCCGGATTCACAGTTGCTACGGATACCATCAATTCAGTGGGCTCCCTGATTGTGCCCGACCTGCTCAGGGCTTTGGGCGTAAAGGAGATACATGAAATCAATTCAGAGGCAAACGGCATTTTTGCCCACAACCCGGAGCCTCTTCCACAGCATCTTCAGGGTATCTCCGGGATGGTGGCCGGAAAGAAAGCAGATGCAGGTTTCGTGGTCGACCCTGATGTTGACCGGCTGGCAATAGTGTGTGAGGACGGATCCATGTTCGGAGAGGAGTATACCCTGGTGGCCGTATCCGACTATGTTCTGAAGAATACTCCGGGAAATACCGTTTCAAATATGTCTTCAACAAAAGCGCTGAAAGATGTTACGGAGAAATATGGATACAGGTACTATTCGGCTCCTGTCGGGGAGATTAATGTTGTCGAGGAAATGAAAGCACGGGATGCAGTTATTGGTGGCGAGGGTAACGGAGGGGTTATTTATCCGGAACTTCATTATGGCCGTGATGCCCTTGTCGGAATAGCTCTCTTCCTTTCTCATCTTGCAGAGAGCGGCCTTAAATGCTCTGACCTGAGAAAACTCTACCCTGAATATGTGATTGCCAAAAAGAAGCTCTCTCTGCCCCCGGGAATAGAGTTTGAATTAATATCGGATGAGGTGAAAAGAGAATATCCCGGTATGAAATTCGACGAAAGAGACGGATTAAAAATCGAGTTTGAGAATGGATGGGTTCAGATAAGGAGATCGAACACAGAACCGGTGATAAGAATCTATGCCGAAGGCAGAACAAACACTGAAGCTGAATCAATTGCTGATACTGTTATCAACATTGTTAAAAAAATCTAATTGAATCTTATTTTTTATGTTTCCTGGAATAAAAGCGTGGAGATAGATGTCTTTTAAGCGAGTACAGAGTGCTATTGGTTGTTAAATATTGTTAATTGACTAATGCGTATAAGCCTAATTAATACTTTTGTGACTCGTTTTTGAACAAATAGCAGAATGGAGTGTAATAAGAACATAAACAATCAGGATCTCAGATGAAAAGAACAATCATTATTTCAGGAATTGTTGTTGCAGTGGCGGTAATAATAATGATAATTATCGGTAGGGCAACATCCAGGAAGGATATCACCAATCTCTATGTGGGACCTCAGAGAGGGCAATTTGACATTATTGTGACTACTACGGGTGAGCTTCAGGCCGAGAATTCAAAAGATATTATCGGTCCGCAGATTGCCCAGAGCAGGAATATAAGGGCCATGGACATCAAGATCACCGATCTTGTTCCGGAAGGGACTGAAGTTAAGGCAGGTGACTATGTTGCAGAACTCGACCGTACAACTTTCGACAACACCCTGAAGGATGAACTTGAGAGGCTTACAACGATGGAGACCAACCTTGAGGTGAAGATGCTCGATACGGCTGTAACACTGAGTAATCTGAGGGACAATATTAAGAATCTGAATTTTTCGGTGGAAGAGGCAGTGATTACTCTAGACCAGTCGAAGTATGAACCCCCCACAACCATCAGGCAGGCAGAGATAGCCCTCGACAAAGCGATACGCTCTCTTGATCAGGCCAAACGGGGGTATGAGCTGAGAGTGGAACAGGCCAGATCGGATATGCGTACCCTGAGGAACAATCTTAATGAGCAGCGCCAGAGAGTAGCTGATCTTCAGAATCTTCTGACGCAGTTCGTAATTACTGCCCCGTCGGACGGGATGGTAATCTATAAAAGAGACCGGACCGGAACCAAAAGGAGGGTTGGATCGAGTATAAGTCCATGGGACAATGTTGTGGCAACACTGCCCGATATGTCGACGATGATCTCCAGAACTTATGTAAACGAGATCGACGTGAGCAAGGTAAAAATCGGACAGATTGTTGATATTCTTGTGGATGCATTTCCGGATAAATCATACACAGGTACGGTATTATCGGTGGCAAATATTGGGGAACAGCTCCCCAATGCTGATGCCAAGGTGTTTGAGGTATTTATTAAGGTCAACGAATCGGATCCTATACTGAGACCCTCGATGACCACGGGTAACAAGATTGTCACCAGATCAATACCTGATGTGGTCTATATACCCATCGAGGCTGTCCAGGCAACCCCCGACAGTATTCCTTTTGTGTACCTGAAGAACGGACAGAAGCAGATAGTTGTACTTGGAGAGTCGAACGAGAACAGTGTGATTGTTGAGCAGGGGCTTGATGAGAGTGCTGTTTTATTCCTTAGCACTCCTGAAAATCCCGATAATTTCAAGTTAGCGGGACAGGAGCTTATTGACGTTAATAAGGAGAGGGCCAGGCTCAGGAGAGAGGAAGAAATGAAAGTTCGTCAGCAGCAGACAGAACCGAGGCAGGTACCCGGAAGAATGAGACCGGGAATGGAAGGTGCAACACCTGAAATGATGGAGAGGTTACAGAACATGAGGCAGCAGGGCACAGAACCCGGTCAGGGGGCCCAGGGAACCAGACAGGGAGGCCAGCAAAACCGCCCGCAGGGACAGCAGCAACAGCAGCAGAATGACTGAATGATTGATGTATGGATGCTTTTAGCGGTGGAAAAAAATAATTTTAAAACAAAAGATTATGTTTAAATTTTTCTTCAGATATTTTCACGACATCGAGATTGCTGTTGAATCGATCATCTCCAACAAGCTCAAATCGATACTTACCGCTCTCGGAATAATTTTCGGGGTGGCTGCTGTTATCGCTATGCTGGCCATTGGACGAGGAGCACAGCAGGAAATACTGGAACAGATGAAAATGGTTGGTGTGAACAACATCATTATCAATCCGGTAATTCCTGATAAATCATCCGCAGGGGACGAAGGTGAGAAACAGCAGAAGAAATTCTCAAGGGGACTAAATATGCTTGATGTCGACGCCATCAAGGAAACCATTCCTTCGGTAATGCGAATCAGTCCGGAAATTTCATTCAATTCGACAGCCATGCTCAGCGGTGTAAAATATACTGCCAAGCTGGTAGGGGTTTCGAACGACTATTTCCATCTTTATAATCTCCCCCTGGTCTCGGGTACTATTTTCAATGATTACCAGGAAAAGAACGGAATACAGGTTTGTATCATCGGGGCAAATATCAGGGCCAAGTTCTTCAGCAAGGTTGATCCTCTCGGGCAATACATCAAGATTAATGGAAACTGGCTTAAAGTGATAGGAGTGCTGCAGAGAACAAATGTAACTCTGACGGGATTCGAAGAGAAAGGTGTGAATGTTTATAATGATAACATTTATATACCTATTCAGACCATGCTCATGAGATATCAGAACAGGGCCCTGGTCAATACCAAGCTTGCCTCTGAGGCCACTACAATGGCGTTCTTTGGCGGAGGCGGACCCGGAGGGGGAGGCATGGCCAGGGTGGTTGTCAGCAGCTCCGATCCGTCCACCGATATTGAAACAAATTACAACCAGCTCGACAGAATAGTTGTTCAGGTTGAGGAAACCGAGCAACTTAATCCCACCACCGAAATACTCAGCCGGATGCTTACACGCCGTCACTCCGGTGTGAAAGACTTTGAGATTACGGTGCCCGAGCTTCTTCTTAAACAGCAGCAGAGAACAAAAGATATCTTCAACATTGTACTGGGCGCCATCGCCAGCATATCGCTGGTGGTTGGTGGTATTGGCATTATGAACATCATGTTCGCCTCGGTTATGGAGAGGATCAAGGAGATAGGGACCAGAATGGCTATAGGAGCCAAAAAAATGGATATTGTTGTGCAGTTTCTTTCGGAGGCAGTTCTGATAAGTGTTACCGGTGGTTTTATCGGAATATTTTTTGGAGTGATCATGGCTAAACTTATTGAACAGGTTGCAGGTATAATGACTGTGGTCTCTTTCTTCTCAATTGTTATTGCCTTCGGAGTATCGGCAGCCGTTGGAGTAGTCTTCGGCTATTCACCCGCTAAACGGGCATCTGAAAAAGATCCGATAGAATCATTAAGATACGAATAAAATACTGACAAAAAAGATGAAGAAGTTACTATTACTGTCAATGATAGGGGTGATCTTTATATCCCTGCAGAAAACAGAAGCCCAGACCGTTAAAGTATTAACATTTGAAGAGGTCATTAAACTGGCCGAGGAGCAGTCTCCCAATGCACTGATGGCCAAGCACAGGTTCAGAGCCAGTTACTGGCAATACCGCACATTTGTGGCTGAGTACAGGCCTTCACTTACACTTTCGGGTACGGCTCCTTTTTACAGTACAGCAAATGAGCGTGTCTGGAACTCTCAGCTGAACGCGTGGGAATACAGGGCAACTAATGTTCTTCGTAACCTCGGCTCTCTTTCTCTTACACAAAATATAGGATTAACCGGAGGATCAATATCTGTTAATTCGGATCTGACACTGGAGAACGATTTTGACAGGGATCAGCGAAAGTATATTACAGTGCCGGTCAGCATCGGTCTGGTGCAACCTCTTTTCAGATATAACTCACTCAGGTGGCAGAGAAAGACCGAACCTTTAAGGTACGAGGCTGCAAAAAAGACGTTTATGACTAATATAGAAGCAGTTCACAGGCAGGCTGTCCAGAGCTTCTTTGCTCTTGCCCTGGCACAGATCAACAAGCAGATAGCCGAAATGAACTACTCCAATGCCGATACCCTATGGCAGATTGCCCAGGGACGTTATGAGCTGGGGACAATTGCCGAGGATGAACTTCTTCAGATGCAACTCTCCTGGCTCAATGCCGAGACTGCAAGGAAGGAAGCCGAAATGAACCTGCGGGACAGGGAGATACGTCTCCGTTCATTCCTTGGCTTCACGGAAACCGTCAGACTTGAACTGGTTCTGCCGTCTGAAATACCCGATCTTCAGGTTGAGGTTCAGGAAGTACTTGCTCTTGCTCTTGAGAATAATCCGGAAATTCTGAACCAACAATTGACCCTGCTTAATGCTCAAAGCAACCTGGCCCAGGCCAAGGCTGAAAAGGGATTAAATGCCAACCTTATAGCGTCATTCGGTCTGCGTGACCAGGATTCAGACTTTGCTCTGGCATACTCCGACATGAACCGTCAGCAGAATATAAGGGTCGGCTTCCAGGTACCGATCCTCGACTGGGGACTCGGACGCGGAAGATACAGGATGGCCCAGTCGAGTCTTGAACTTGCACAGGTACAGTCAGATCAGGCACTAATTGATTTCCAGCAAAACCTTTTCCTTGATGTAGAGCAGTTCAACCTGCAAAAGGATCAGGTAGGTATTGCCGCTAAGTCTGATACGGTCGCAGCGAAAATGTTTGAGGTGACGAAGCAAAGGTTCCTTATCGGTAGAATTTCGGTACTCGAGCTTAACAATGCCGACACACGTAAAGACCAGAACAGGAGGGCTTACGTACAATCACTCCAGAACTACTGGAGCTATTACTATAACATACGCAGCCTGGCACTTTTTGACTTCGTGAACAGACGGCCGCTGGAAACCGATTTTGAGAAGCTTCTGCAATAAAAAGGCAGAATCGATGATATTGTTCAGAGGCCGGATAAACTTGATCCGGCCCTTTTTTTTGTAAATAATTTTTTATCTTTGCGCCTCAATAAAAGAAGATTCAGAAAATATTTCCAAAAAACTGACAAATGCAAAATAAAGCAGCTATTATCGTTCTGGCAGTAACGCTGGTGCTGGTGTCGCTTTACCAGCTATCATTTACGGCAGCAACCTCCAAGGTCAAGAAGGATGCCAGGGAGTATGCAGAGGGAAACCTGGTGAAGCAACGAGCCTATCTCGATTCAATAGCAACCCTGCCGAAGGAGGAATGGAGTTTTCTGGGAAACACTTTTAAAGAAGTTCAGAAAAAGGAACTTAACCTGGGGCTTGACCTGAAGGGAGGGATGAACGTGATCCTCGAGGTATCCGTTGAGGATATACTTAAGGCCCTTTCTAACTACAGTACCGATAAAACATTCAATGAAGCACTGGTGAGAGCCCGTCAGGAATATTTTAAGAGTCAGACCGATTATCTTACACTTTTTCTGAGAGCATTTGCCGAGATTGATCCCAATGCGAAGCTGGCTGCGATATTCGGAACGGTTGAGCTGCGGGACAGAATTAATTTTAATTCATCCAACAGCGACGTAATGGAGGTCCTTGAAGATGAAGTAGATTCCGCGATCGATAATGCATTCAATATCCTGAGAACCCGTATCGACAGGTTTGGTGTTGTACAGCCTAACATTACAAGGCTGGCAACCAAGGGTCGCATCCTTATCGAACTCCCTGGTCAGGACGATCCCCAGAGGGTTCGTGAGCTGCTTCAGGGAACTGCAAATCTCGAGTTCTGGGAGACGTATGAGAATTCTGAGATCATAGGTTATCTTTCACAGGCAAATACGCTGCTGAGGGAACTGCTTGTCACCCGGAATGCAGTAAAAGATACAACTGTTGTCAGCCAGCCCCCGGAGGCTGAAAAGCCTGACACCACTGCCGGAGAGAAGTCGCTCCTCGACCTCCTCGGACAGGAAGACCAGGAGACACCAGAGGCAACAACACGTGAGGAGTTCAATTTACAGAATCCCCTGTTCGGTCTGCTCTCCCCAAGAGTAACACCTCAGGGTGAACCTTTGCCTTCTTCCATGGTAGGACTGGCTTCCGGTCGTGATACAGCAAGGGTAAACAGATACCTGGCAATGAACCAGATCAGGGCACTCTTCCCCCGCGACCTTAAATTGCTATGGAGCCAGAGTCCTTATAAGTACGATCCCTCCGGTACATTGTATGAACTTCATGCCATCAAGGTAACTACCAGAGACGGCCGGCCGCCAATGAGCGGCGATGTTATCACCTCAGCCAGACCCTCTTCAGGGATTACGGGCTCGGAAGTGAAGGTGGACTTTAACATGAATGCAGAAGGCGCAAAGATATGGGCGAGAATGACCAGGGAGAACATTGACCGTTGTATCGCTGTGGTGCTTGATGGGTATGTGCGTTCGTACCCAAGAGTGCAGAACGAGATAACGGGCGGCAACACCGAAATTACCGGCGACTTTACACTTGATGAGGCGAATGACCTGGCAAATATCCTGAGATCCGGAAAACTGCCGGCACCTGCCAGGATTGTATCCGATACAGTAGTGGGCCCCACCCTGGGTAAGGAAGCAATCAGATCGGGCGTAATTTCATTCGCCATTGCATTCTCAATTGTTCTGCTATATATGATATTCTATTACAGCAAAGTAGCAGGAACAGTATCTGATATAGCCCTCTTCGCAAACGTATTCCTTCTTTTTGGCGTACTGGCCTCCCTGAGTGCGGTGCTTACCCTTCCGGGCATAGCAGGTATCGTTCTCACTATGGGTATGGCTGTCGACGCCAACGTGCTTATATACGAGAGGATAAGAGAAGAGCTCCGTGCGGGAAAGGGAATAAAACTGGCAATCTCCGATGGTTACAAGCGTGCTTATTCCGCTATAATCGACGGTAACCTCACAACCCTTCTTACAGGTGTGGTTCTTTATGTTTTCGGAACAGGTCCCATTAAAGGATTTGCCACTACCCTGGTAATAGGTATCTTAACCTCACTGTTTACGGCAATTTTTATAACACGTCTTATCTATGAGTTCCTCCTGAAACGGAATGCAAAACTTACATTCTCCATCCCATTGACGGAAAATGTGCTGAAGAACACAAGGATCGATTTTATCGGCATGAGAAAATATTTCTATGTGGTATCGGCATCAATATTGTTATTAGGTGTTATCTCACTGTTCGTAAGGGGACTTAATCAGGGAATTGATTTCTCGGGAGGACGCACTTTTGTGATAAGGTTCGATGAAACCGTAAGGACACAGGATATCGCCCAGAGCCTTGTGCCTGTTTTCGGCGAAATGCCCCAGGTAGTAACGTTTGGCGCTGATAACCAGGTTAAGATTACCACCAAATACAAGATCGATGAACCCGGGGTTGATGATGAGGTTGATACCATGCTTTACGAGGGTCTTATTCCAGTTATCGGAGATAATGTATCCAGGGAGCAATTCCTGTCGGACTACAGACAGCAGTCCGAAACCATTGGACCGACAGTAGCTAAAGACATCAAAATAAAAGCATTCTACTCAGTTGCTATTGCACTGATTATAATTTTCCTCTACATCTTTATGAGATTCCGGAACTGGCAGTATGGTTTCGGTGCAATAGCCACGCTTATTCACGATTCCCTGCTTGTAATAGGTATCTACTCTTTGTTATGGGGGGTACTGCCATTCTCTCTTGAGATCGACCAGGCGTTTATCGCGGCAATACTAACTGTTATCGGATACTCTGTTAACGACACGGTTATAGTTTTCGACAGGGTAAGGGAATTTCTTCCACTCTACAGGAAACGTCCGCTGAAAGAGGTACTGAACATGGCGCTGAATGCTACACTGAGCCGCACAATAAATACCTCCTTTACAACACTCCTCACAATCACGGCAATATTTATCTTCGGAGGTGCAGTAATACGCGGATTCATATTTGCACTCATGATAGGCATAATAGTCGGTACTTATTCATCAATCTTCGTTTCTACAATGCTTGTTTATGATACATCGAGGAAGAGGGGAATAAAAATAGACAGCAAAACAAAAATGCAGGAGTAAGCTGGTTAATACTCTATATTAAGGATGTCTTAAATGCTTTATTTATGGCCTCTGATTGCCCCCTACCCCCTAAAGGGGGTTAAGAACCTTCCGCTAATCAGGTCCCCTTTAGGGGATTTAGGGGCTGATTGCTTTTTTTAAGCCACATAACCGGTATTCATTATATAATAGTGAAACTTTTTCTAACTTTGCAGTGATTATTTTCAGGATTTTTTTTACGTATTCGTGATGAGCGGACAGGAAATATTCATAATAATTGTGGTCGTCCTTCTGCTGTTTGGCGCGGACAAGCTGCCTGAACTGGCAAAAGGTCTGGGGAAAGGTATGCGCGATTTCAGAAAGGCAACGGATGACATTAAAAAGGAGTTTGAGGAGAGCACCAGGGAAATCAGAAAAGATCTGAATGAAGTTACAAGTACGATAAAAAATGAGGTAACCGATATATCCGGAAATATTCAGAAAGATATGGATGAGGTTGCAGATAACATCAATAAAGAGATGAATGAGGTCACATCGGAAATAGAGAAGGATGTGAACGAGATCTCGGATAACCTGCAGAAGGAAATGAACGATGCTGCAGATGAAGTGCAGAACGAGGTAAAGGATGTTTCAGATGAGGTAAAGGATGTTTCAGACGAGGTGAAGAAGGATGTTGGTGAAATAAAGGAGAATGTAAACCGGAATATAAACGAACCCGACGATAACTACTATAATTACGATTAAAAGATCTGTTTTTTGCCGGACACTGTTAATTCCCTGAGCTGTCCGGATTAATTGCCGCTCCCTTACTATTCATTATGATAATTACAAAAGGTATTACAAAAGCATATGGTGATCTGAAGGTTCTTAAGGGGATTGACATTGAGATTAATGAAAGGGAGGTAGTGGCAATTGTCGGAGCCAGTGGTGCCGGCAAGACAACCCTTCTCCAGATAATCGGTACGCTCGACAGACCCGACCAGGGAATAATACGGTACAACAGCACTGACATCAGTAAACTAAAGGGCAAGGCGCTTGCCTCTTTTCGTAACAATAACATAGGATTCGTTTTCCAGTTCCATCAGTTATTACCCGAATTCACGGCTCTTGAGAATGTATGTATACCGGCATACATAGCAGGTAAGAGCAAAACCGAAGCTGAATCAAGGGCAGCTGAACTGCTCGGTTTCCTCAACCTGACAGAGAGACTGGAGCATAAGCCTTCAGAGCTGAGCGGTGGAGAACAACAGCGAGTGGCTGTGGCCAGGGCTCTTGTCAATAACCCGGCAGTGATACTGGCTGATGAACCCTCAGGCAACCTCGACTCAGAGAATAAAAATGAGCTTCATAAACTCTTCTTCAAACTGAGAGATACATTCGGTCAGACCATAGTAATCGTAACTCACGATCGTCAGCTGGCCGGTATGTCGGACAGGATCCTTCAGATAAAAGACGGACTTATTGTAAATGAGTCTTAGAGAACCCTATAACGGTATACCGGAAGAGGAATTAAAATCATTCCTGGAGGAGAAATACCTTCAGTATAACAATCCTTCATTTATCCTCTCCGATCCGGTTTCCATTCCCCACAGGTTTACCCGCAGAAACGACAGGGAGATTGCAGGATTCCTTGCAGCGTCAATTGTCTGGGGAAGAAGGGATCTTATCCTGAGAAGCGGTGAAAAGCTTCTTGATCTTACGGATAACCGGCCATACGAATTTATAATCAATGCGGGGAAGGAGGAACTGGTAACGGTTTCAAGGTTTGTACACAGGACTCTCAACGGGTCCGACTGCGGTTATTTTATCAGAGGACTGAAACACATTTATTCCGCTTTTGGTTCGATGGAAAATGTAATACTTTAGGGTATGCGGCAGAGCGGATCGCTCAGAGAAGGACTGGGGCATCTTCGCAGGATTTTTTTCTCTCTGTCTCATCCGAAAAGGATTGAAAAACATTTTGCCGATGTGATGAACGGGGCCGCCGGTAAGAGGCTTAACATGTTCTTGCGGATAATTAAGGCAGCTTAAACATCATCCAGTGCGCTTCGATCCAGACTGGAGCCTCTTTCTGATTAACAGGATTACCCATGATATCAAATCATTAATAACATCATGCATGTCTTCATTGAACGATATTGTAGACCCATGGTTATCAGGCATACCGTTAAGGTGATCCTTGTTAAGACGTATCAGAAGTGCATCAGGATTATTATGAACCATTGCTTCAAAGGGATACCTTATTATTCCGGGGGTGTTAAACCCAACACCAAGTTCCAGAAATACAGTTGATTTACCTTCAGTTCCGGATAGGAAATTTCTATAATTAGCCTCAGCTGAATACCAGTTACAGTCCTGAACGAAATTACTATCCTTACGAAGGTTGACTTCCATATCGCCGCCACAGGCAGGACATCTGGGAACCAGGGATGATGGTATCCTGCAGTCGGAGGTTTCTGAAAGCATTTGTGTAACGATATGTTCATTATAGTACAGCTTATCATTGCAGGCTGAGGCACACCGGAAATAGCCATAATTGCCCTGAACCTCAAAAAACCTTGCCTCCTCAACTCCGGCTTTTCTGAACTGCCCCTCCACGTTTGTAGTGATGACAAAGTAATCCTTTTGTGAGACAAGCTCCATTAAGGTTAAATACAATTCCTTAACCGGGGTTTCAAAAAGGTTCAGACTGATATGCCTGGACCAGTATGCCCATTTCTCTTCCTGAGACTTAAATGGATAAAAGCTGGAAGTGTAAAGATCCTGCATCCCGTATTTTTCAATAAAGGGTTTAAAGTTTTCAGTGAACCTCCTTCCATTATATTCAATCCCTGCAGCCGCTGATAGTCCTGCCCCAGCACCGATTACAAGTTTTTCCGAATCATGGATAGCCCCGGCCGCCTTTTCGATCCTCGCGAAATAATCTTCTTTCATACCTAATTGCAATTTAATAACCGGCTATAGATCGAGTAATCGAAATCTTTAAAAACATTAAAAACAACTGTCTTAATCAATGAAGCGGACGACTCGCGGAAATAATCCTTCACCGTTTTTACTGCGATTTCTGCAGCCTGTTGATTCGGGAACCTGTACTCTCCGGTCGAAATGCAACAGAATGCAATACTCCGGAGTTTATTTTCATCTGCCAGTTGAAGACAGGCCCGGTAACAGAAGCCAAGCTGGTCCTCGTCCTCCTTTGTTACTTTCCTGTCACCAATGACGGGGCCGACAGTATGAATTACATATTTTGCTGGGAGGTTATACCCTGAGGTAATCTTTGCCGAACCTGCTGGTTCTGGGTGTCCCTGTTTCTTCATCAGTTCATTGCACTCGAGACGCAACTGAATCCCTGCTGCTGAATGGATGGCATTGTCGATACAGTTATGCAGAGGGACAAAACATCCAAGCATCCGGCTGTTAGCTGCATTGACTATTGCATCAGCCTTAATTCGTGTAATATCGCCCTGCCATAATTTCAACCGGGGATCTGACGATGAACTTTCAATCTGATCAATATTAACAACACCTTTCTCCCTCAGCTGGATATCTAATTCATTGTCTTGAGCATCCAGGAGTTGTCTGGATGCATGATAAGGCGGACGAAGGTTCATCAGAGAACGCATCAATATTCGCTTTTCCTGATTACCTGTTGGTATTGAGACAGAACTGTACTTATACGGTTCTGTCATCAATTCCCTGAGTATGAATTCGAGGGTATCCACTCCTTATAAAACCAATTGCTTATATCTTACTTCAGCATTACTATATTTCATTCTTCATGAAATCCAATACAAAAGATTAAAATATTTCCGTATACTAATCACAAAAGCCATGACCTGCATCCTGAATTATTTCGAGTCTCGATCCTTTAATGTTGTTATGCAGCCAGTTCCAGAGAAGCTGAGATGCAAAATGGCTCTTCCCCCCCATAACGACCATTGTAGGTGCTTTAATGGTTGGAATTACGTCTCGCCAGTCTCTTGCAGGATGATAGGACATTACAAAGGATATGAAGCAGGGAAACGATTTTAAAAATTGTTTAATAGTAAAACAATCCGGCTCCAAGATCAGCGCCGGGAGTTCCGGGAACAAGATGGAGGAAGTTGCGTTTTACCGGATCTTCCTCTATTTTCAGAGTGCCCTCTTTATTTATCACAACATCTTTACCGTATTTTAGTTTTGTGTGGTCACCTTTTTCTCCAAAACCGCCTGCGCCTCCTCCCCTGGTAACAAGCTCATTAAACCCCGCTATCAGTGAATTCGTTAGTGTGAATGAATTCTTTTCATCCCTGTTAAGGACCCAGACAATATTTGTGTTACCGATTACATTATTGTAGAATTTCAGGTCTTCGGCTGCGGACCATGACCAAACATTTGCTCCGTAATTGCCGACAAACAGGTTGTGATGCACTTCACAATTCATTGCAGGTTCGTCAGAAAACCAAAAGACTATGGCATCTTTACACCTGTAAAAAACACAATGATCAACAACAATTCCCTGTCCGCTTGCCAATATTCCGAGATGGTTTGGGATGGCAACTATGTCGCCGACAAATAAACACTGAGTTATTCTCAGGTCATCAAGACTTCTGCCTTCCCTTACGATAGGATAATTTCTTCTAACCATTCCTTCCGCAGGTCTTTCATGAACAGGCGTTCCCAGTACTCTTAATCCCTGAATTGTAACATGGCTGGTTTCAATCTGAATACCGTATGATTTACCACCGAGGGGGTCATTTCTGCCGTTCTGTTCAGAATCCAGTGGCATTGTGGAAACAATTACCGGCATTTTCCCCGGATTCCACTCAGAATCATCTGGTAGAACAGCGGCCCTGATGGTTAACCTTTGCTCTTTTGAAAAATGCCGGTTTGCGGGTTGGATTGTTACAGGAGCATCAAGTCCGTAGATGCCTTCGGAAAGATATATGGTTAATGCTCCTGTTCCAGTGGATTCGTTAACTCTTTTTGCCGCTTCAAGAAGAGACTTCAGAGGTTGTTCCCTTGATCCGGGGTTTTGATCACTCCCGGAATCCGGATCTATAAATATCTCATTGACCTGTGCAAAAACGGCACAATTCATTATTAGTGCAAACAATACCAAGGATGCAGATTTAAGTGTTTTCATATTTTTAAGTTTTTAAAGTTTTATAACCACTTTCCCTTTTGCCAAATTACTTTCCATTAACCTGTGTGCCGTCCCTATTTCCTCCAGCGGGAAGATATGAGATATAACCGGATGCAGGTTGTTTTTCTCAATCATATTAAAGATATCATCTATAACGGCCTGTGAAGGATAATTACTGAAGAATCCGGTGAGATATACGCCGTTAGGAATATCTTTTATTGGATCGAAGTTATTGAGCACGCCTGCTTTGCCAAGAATGCCGGTTGAGCAGACAATGCCATGATAGGATGCAAGTTGAATGGATTCGTGAAGCGTCGATGGACCAATCAGCTCAAGTATTTTACTTACTCCTTCAGGATAAATTTTTAAAAGCTGTCCGCGAAGTGTTCCATCATCTATAAGGACAATATCAGCTCCCTGGCCGGATAACATCTCACGTTTTCCTTCATTTCTTGTAGTCGCAAGCACTGTGGCTCCCGTACTTTTTGCCAGATGAATGGCTGACATGCCTAAAGCGCTTGTGCCGCCACGTATAAGCAATGTATTCCCGGCAGTCAGCTGAAGGCAGTCAGACAAAGATCCGTATGCGGTGAAATACGATTCGGGTACAGCTCCCATTTCTTCCCAACCGAGGGAAATAACTGCTTTAAAAACATTTTTTGCAGGAAGAAGAGCGTATTCAGCATAACTGCCGTCGAAACTCCGGCCCATGCCCCCCATAAGCGCTATCACCTTTTCTCCCTTGCTAAAATCACTGTCGGAAGGATCAGCAATTTCCCCGGCACATTCAATTCCGGGGATACGTGGTAATTTTATATATGGAGCATCAGCTTCATAAGCCCGCATCATCAGTTCCGAACGGTTCAAACCGAAAGCTCGTACCCTGACAAGCACCCATCCCGGGATGGTTTCAGGAACCGGAACATCTGTAACTGTCAGTTCTTCAGGCGAACAGGTTTTATACAAAACGACGGCTTTCATTTTCAGCTTGCTAATTTCTTCCAGCACTGCGGATCCGCTCCATAAAAATTACCTGTGTAACCATACGCAACGGCAGGGCATCCCCGGCAGAATCTTATCAATTCACAGGAGCTGCATTTCTCAAATTTGTCATAATCCCTGTAAGCGTCCATTCTATCTCCTGTGAAGATATCGAAGAAACTTTCGGTGAAAACATTGCCTATATTACTTTCAAACCTTCTGCATGCATAAACATCCCCCCGGGGGAGTATGGTCAGGTGGCAGTTGGAACAATTGCAGCCTTCGTATATAACATCACTCTTAAGATTATCAGGTATTCTGAAAAGACCTTTTTCATATAAAAAAAGAGTCCATAAATGATCCTTGAGGTTGAAGCTGGTCCCGCAATCTTTGTATTGTTCAAACTTCTGCCAGCATATTTCCAGAAGCTCACGATATTTATCAGGAGTCAGATGAGTGCTCTTTTCAAAACTTGTGGGTGCATATCTGGCAAATGCAAAAACATTGACTTTATTTTCAACTACCAGGTCTATTATCCCGGGTAGTTCTTCAGCATTACTCCCTGAAACAGTTGTCATGACCACACTTCTGATCCCTGCTTTATGCAGGCATTTTAATATTTCAAGTGTCGTATCGAAAGATCCCTTTTTTCTCATTGCATCATGGGTTTCCCTTAATCCGTCAATGGATAGCTGATATCTTTCGCATCCGTGACTTTTCAGCTTAAGACAAACTTCATCATCAAGGTGAAAAGGATTTCCAAGAATGGAGAAAGCAATATTGCTGGACCTGAACAACTCCATCAGGTCCCAGAAGCGGCTGTGAAGTATCGGATCGCCTCCTGTTATATAGAAATATGGTGTACGATTCGCCTTCCTGCACATTTCCCGGCAGTTTCCAAACACTGATTCTAACTCAGACCACGACATCTCTTTTAAAACAGGATGATCGTTTTCCGAAAAAATATAGCAATGATTGCAGCGCTGGTCGCAACTATCGGTAATGTGCCATTGAAAAGCAAAGTATTCCACGATCTTAAGATTAATGAAAAGATCCCGGTCTCATTTATTACAAAACCGGGAACATAAAATTTTCAATTGCCCCCGCTTCCGCATGAGGAGCCGCAGGCTGAGGTTTTAGGCTTGCTATCCCCTTCGCCTGCACCACAGGCAGAGGGTTTTGGATTGCTGTCTTCATTACCCGCACCACAGGCAGACGGTTTCGGATTACTGTCACCTGCACTGCATGAGGATGGTTTTGGGTCGTTATCACCATCCTTTGAACCACAGGATGAACCACAACCGGATGCATTCGGGTTGATTGTACTTACAGTCATGTAGCTTTGTGCAGAGGTGCGTGAAATATATCCACACTCTCCTGCCCATTCGTTCAGTTTGTTTAATTTACTCATTTGTATAATTTTTAATCAATGGTAAAAGTACACTAACAAAAAGATCAATGCAAAGAGGGTTCTTACGCACCCATAAGGTTAGAAATGCTGATTATCAGTGCTATGTGAAAGAATATTTTTATGAGAAAATTGAGCAAGTTCTAATTATAATAGCCCAAAATGACTCTAACTCTCTTTTTGAGCATATTGTTCATATATTTGTATTGTAAAAAAGTCCCACGATGAAAAATCTTGATTTACATTTCCCTACTTGCCCGATAAGAAATGTCCTGGGGCGGTTTGCTGATAAGTGGTCCCTGCTGATTTTAATTAATCTTCATCTGAAGGGCAAAATGCGCTATATGGAATTAAAAAAAGCGATCCCGGACATTTCTCAGAAAATGCTTACCTGCACCTTGAAGCAGTTGGAGCATGATCACCTTCTAAATCGAAAAGCCTTTGCTGAGATACCACCGCGTGTGGAGTACTCGCTTACAGAGCTGGGAGAAAGCCTGATGCCTATTATTGAGGAGATGATTGAATGGGCAAATGTTCACTTTGATGTGGTCACAAACAAAAAAGCATAAGATTTGATCACTTAGGATGCAGCAGAATTTTCAGGAAAAGAAACATTATTCAACTTCAGCACTGAGGACAGATATACCTTCATAAAAACATCCTTTACTTTATTACAAAAAAGTGGTCAAGCAGCCGTGACTTTGTTACATTGATTAACCTGGAACCTATATTTATCAGACAGATACATGCATTATGAAGTTAAAAATATCGGATCTTAAAGAGTTCCTTGATGAAAAAGTTGAATTATATAACAGGCCTGCCTTCATCGAATCAGATCCAATAAGCATCCCGCATCAGTTCACAGGAAAAGAAGATAAAGAAATCTCAGGGTTCCTGGCCGCATCAATCGCATGGGGCAGGAGAGACCTTATTCTCCGCAGCAGTGAAAGACTGATTGGTCTTATGGATAACCGGCCATACGAATTTATAATCAATGCGGGGAAGGAGGAACTGGTAACGGTTTCAAGGTTTGTACACAGGACTCTCAACGGGTCCGACTGCGGTTATTTTATCAGAGGACTGAAACACATTTATTCCGCTTTTGGTTCGATGGAAGATGTAATATTCGAAGAGTTGATTGAAATGTGTTAATTATGCAAATCTTATTAAGAATTGTGTAACAATTCTCTTCTCGGATTGACATACCTTACAATAATTACTAAAAAGACCTGATTTGTTTTTCAAATTGGGTTCAGTTTGTTGTGGGATAAGATATTAGCGGAGTAATAATCTTCAGTTTAAATGCTAAAGAAAATCACCCTGAGTGAGAAAACAGATAAATAAACAATAATAAATAGAAAGTATGTCCACAGAAAAAAAAACAGATTCCGGCAAAGATTCCAAATCGAAAAAAGAAACACCAGGAATGGAGTTTAATGCAAAACTGGCACTATTTCTGAAAAAGAATATTATATCAGTCATTCTCCTGGTAGCTTTAGTTTTGAGTTCCATTTGGTTTGCAACGAAAATTAAAAACAATTCAAATCATTTTGAAAATGTTAAAGCACAGATCATTTCAAAGTATGAAACAGAGCTTGACAGCTTGCAGGTAAAACACATGGAATTTGCTGCAGTGGTTTTCTCATGGTCAATTCGCAGTGAGTTGATAAGAAACAACACAGAAAATCTCAATCAGCTTTTAACAGTATTTGTCCAGGAATCAAAAGCTGATTTAGTTCAGATTATTAACCCTGAGGATAAAATGGTTTTGTTATCATCTGATAAAAAGTATGAAGGGTTACAATACTCAGGGAATCTGAATTTCGAATTAAAAAATTCGGTTGTTCTAAAAGAAGATGGTATTGTGAAAATAGTTACCCCGGTAATGGGTTTTAATAGCTTAATTGGAATCTTAATTTTAGAAACAAGAGAAGAATAACCACTTGAAAATAAGATAGAAGAATTTAATCAAGCTGCTGAAGATAAAAAGGTTGTACTTAAGGAAGTAGCAGAACAGCTTAGAACTGCCCTTGAAAAAAGTATCGATACCTATAAAAAAGAAATGGCTGACGAAACTAAATAGTAATGATGAAGCTTCAAAATTTCTCTATAGCACCTAATCCAAATAGTGCAAAATCATACTTAACAGGATCTTTTTCGTCAAAACTTCTTAAAACTCCATCCAATTCTGCAACCGCCTTTGCATCGTTTTGTTTGCGTTTTAACAGGCCAAGCTTTCTGGCTACATTTCCGGAATGAACATCAAGTGGGCACGATAAGATTGAGGGTGATATTGAGTCCCATATGCCAAAATCCACACCTTTGTTGTCTTTCCGGATCATCCACCTCAAGTACATGTTTAGTTTCTTTGCTGATGATCCTTTATATGGATCAGACACATGTCTTTCCGTTCTTTTTTCATGTGGAAGTTCAAAGAAAACCTTATGTAATTCATGTATAGCAGGTTGAAGAGAATCAGTCGTTTGATTAGTTCTGAAGATAGCTTCGAGGCCACCTTTGTTCTTGTAAATGTGCTGAAGTGCTTTCAGGAAATATAACAGATCGGTGGATTTAAATGTCCTGTGTACAAAACTTTCGACTATTTGGAATTCGTCATCGCTTGAATTCATTATGAATTCGTATGGTGAATGATCGAGTATTTTAATAATCCGGTTTGCATTTCTGATAATCATTTTTCTGTTACCCCATGCTATTGTGGCTGCAAGAAATCCGGCTATTTCAATATCCTGCTTCTTTGTAAATTGATGTGGAATACTAATTGGATCATATTCAATGAAAGAAGGTCTGTTATATAGTATAACCTTTTCATCCAGAAACTCCTTCAAATCATGCCTTTTTAACTTCATTTGCTTAAATTGGGGATTATAAAAATAAGGAAATATGATTAAAAATCATGCTGCCTTAATTGTCCGTAGAAAGATTTGGAGGAACTCACGACTGTTCTGCATTGAGTTGATGAAGATCTTAATCATTACTTAAAATGAAGAGGTCTTTCCGTGGGACAGAAAGACCTCTTCTCCAAACTAACCCTGCAACTAACCCTAACTCTGCTTTAAAATCAAAAAACCTAAAACCTAAAATCCTTATTATATTTAAAATTCTTCAAGATGCAACAGGCTGGCATTTCCTAAGCCTGGTTTGTGAAATTATCAAAGCAATATCACAGATTAAAGATATGATCTTCGAAATTAAAATGTCTTACATAACTTTAATTAAAAGTTACATAATTTACACGTTTATACGGTTGTGGAGTCCTTTTTCCGGGGCAGGAGTTTAAGGATGTTTCGATATTACGAAGGATGATATATCAACTACCGACAGCAGGCATCTATTGTCATCTCCTGTTACTATACCTTCTGCGTAAACAAAACGTAAAGGGTTATTTACATAGCCTATTGTTAACTCACACGATTCTTTGGCACCAGTTGTAAAAACCCTGTGGAAAAAGTAATCAAATTCAGCATGCGATTCCTCGGAAACGAAAAGTCTGAATTTGACATTTGTCAGGCTAATGCGTTTATCACCAAGCATTTCGGCACCTGTAAAATTAAGGTCGCAGATATTTCCGTCGGAATCAAGTGTAAAATAGCCCAGGGGTGCAAAATCGTACATTATTGTATATTTCTTAAGAGCTTCTTCTGTCGATTCATATGCCTGGCGCAACTCTTCATTCTGCATTTCAAGTTCTATCTGATGAACCTGAAGTTCATGAAGCAATTTTTTTACATCCGTTTCCTTCAATTGCCGGTTAACTTCTATTTGTTTACTCTTCAGATGCTCTTCAGCTTTTTTGCGCAGCACCCGTGGATCAGTAAAATCCTGTTCTTCGGTATTCATTGTATAGTTATCTGTTTAATTTTAAAATTATTCCTGTTCCCGTTTTAAGGCTGTTATAGAGTACGTATGCCGACCATTCTTCTTCTG
Organism: uncultured Rikenellaceae bacterium; assembly: GCA_964633195.1. Taxonomy (GTDB): domain Bacteria; phylum Bacteroidota; class Bacteroidia; order Bacteroidales; family VadinHA17; genus LD21. The sequence continues at coordinate 46,315 of CAZWFL010000013.1, forward strand.
CCGTATTGCCGCCTGACGAAATTATTTGCATTTTTAATCTTTTGTCCTGCAGTTCGTTTAACAGCTTATTCAAGGCTGATTCGGTCTTTTTACGGGAAGGTTCAGGAACAAATATATTAGTATATTTCTGATTGATTGCATCCTCCCTTTTTTTATCGAAGAATTTTTCAGCTGAAGGATTGAGATCGGTTATCTCCAGGTCGGCTGACAGTTCAATAATCACATCTGCAGATGAATCGAAAAGCAGCCTGTTGATTTGCTCCTTTCTATGCAATTTTGCCTCGACCTTCTTTAAGTCAGAGATATCAATAAAGGTGATGACCAGGCCGTCTATTCTGTCGTCGAAGGTGCGGTATGGCATAATACGAATGGAAAACCAGCGTCCGTCCCCGGCAGGAACGGGCTTTTGTACAAAAACGAGTGTCCTTAATACTTCCAGGGCATCATCAGCTAATTCGGGGTAGATGAGGTCGGAGACCAGATCAGTAAGTGGCCTTCCGATATCACTTTTAATGAGCTTGAAGATCCTGGTAGTCTGGTTAGTATAACGGCGTATATTCAACTCCTTGTCAAGGAACAGGGTAGCAATGTCGGTACTGTTGAGCAGGTTCTTCATATCATTGTTCACCCTTGAAAAATCATCTACCCTTGACTGTAATTCTGCATTTACCGTTTGAAGCTCTTCATTAAGGCTTTGCATCTCCTCTTTTGAGGTGGTCAGCTCCTCATTGGTGGATTGGAGTTCTTCATTGGCAGATTGTAATTCTTCATTCGTTGATTTGAGTTCTTCCTGGGAAGTCTGCATCTCTTCAAGAGTGCTTTGCATTTCTTCCCTGACATGCTCCAGCTCTTTCTCCAGCTCTGCCTGCCGTATGCTGGTTATACTCCTCTTTCCTTTTTCTGCAAGGTGTCTGATGTCAGCAGACTCCACGACATCACTAAATACTATCATTACTGTGCCATATAAAGGCTCGGGTTTGTCAATCCATTGAATATCAATATTTAATGTCTGCTCTCCGCCATTTGTGCCGACTTTGATATTTCGTATACCCACAGTTTCTTTTTTCATAACAGCTTTCCGGAAGGCAACCGCAAATTCGTTGCGTAATCCTTCACGCAGCATGGCGAAAATATTCAGGTTTGCTTTTCCGGCAGCAGGCTCAAGGTATTTCCCGGTTCGCCCGCTGATATAAATTATATCTCCATTTTCGTTCACTAAAACACCGGCAGGAGAAAAACGCTGCAAAAGAAGTTGATCAGCAAGTGTTTGAAGATTTGGCGTTGATCTGGTTAGTATTGGTCTTCCCGTTTCGGCCGGTTTCGACCTTGCAAATGAAGCAGGAAAATCGATAAGCTCGGGTAGCTGGGAAGTAACGGATCGCTTGTAGATTTTTAACCTTGAATCCGCAGGTGTAAATAGATGACTTTGTGCTCCGAGCGTTTCTGAACTTCCCAGTAACAAGAATCCTTTAGGATTAAGACTGTAGTAAAACAACCCGAGCAGTTTGTTTTGCAGTTCGGCATCGAGATAAATAAGCAGGTTACGGCAGGAGAGAAAATCAATCCTGGTAAATGGAGGATGCATAATAATGTTATGTTGTGCAAAAACAACCATCTCCCTTATTTCAGTATTTATACGATAGCCTTCTTCTGTTCTTGTAAAAAAGCGATTTAACCGGTCTGATGAAACATCGGCAGCAATATTCGGAGGGAATATTCCTTTCCTGGCGATCTCAATGGCGTCATTGTCGAGATCTGTAGCAAATATCTGCAGTGAAATACCTTCATGGGGATAATTTTCTTCAAGGGCTTCCCTGAACACTATGGCTAATGTATAAGCCTCCTCCCCCGTGGAGCACCCCGGGACCCATGCCCGTAATACCGAACCGTATTTCTGGCTGGCAAGAGTATCAGTAATAGCCGTCAGCTTTAACTTTTCCCAGACTTTAGGATCGCGGAAGAAATTTGTCACGCCTATCATCAATTCTTTAAACAGGATCTCTGTTTCCTTCGGGTTTTCCTGCAGAAAATTGACATAAGAAGCTATCCTGTCAATTTTGTGGACGCTCATTCGCCTTTCGATGCGGCGGCAGATTGTATTTTTTTTATATAACGAAAAATCGTTTCCGGTGCAGGTCCGGAGCAGTATAATAATTTTTTCGAGAGCGCTTTTATCCTTGATTGCAAGTTCAAGGTCTGATCTGACTGCGGGTACATTTTTAAGAAAATCAATAAGTCTTCCCGGCAGATTGCCTGCCGGAGCCACAATATCGGCAAGAACCGAATCGATAGCATTACGCGGCATGCTGTCGAATTGCGCTGTGGCAGGTTCCTGTACCATCACTATACCGTTTTGCTCTTTTATGGCACGCAGTCCTGAACTGCCATCAGATCCCATGCCTGAAAGTATTACTCCGACGCTTTGTTCATGCAGGTCATCGGCAAGCGAGCGAAAAAAGAAATCTATAGGAAGCCGTAGTCCTCTCGATTCCATTGGTTCGAAAAGGTGAAGCACTCCCTTTAATATTGACATGCTTTTATTCGGAGGAATGACATAAACAGTGTCTGGCTTTACATCCATACGGTCAGTAACCTGAAAAACCTGCATCCCGGTTATTCGTTGAAGCAACTCAGGCAACATGCCTTTCTGGGTCGGATCAAGATGCTGAATAACAACGTACGCCATTCCACTTGATTCAGGCACATTGCTCAGAAATTGTTCCAGTGCTTCCAATCCTCCGGCCGATGCACCGATTCCAACTACCGGAAACTTAACGGTTTCTGATAGTGATGTTTTTTCTCTGGATGATGCTTTTGGTTTCGGTTTAGCTGGGGCCACTCGGATAAAATGTTATAAATTTTACGGTATTATGAAAATATATGACTAACCATTTAAGATTCGTAAATAAACAATCTGCATAGGCTGTTTTTATGTGCTTTTGCCAGCTCTTAAGTTCGCTATAATGTTAAAAGTCAATACAAATTAAGAAAAAAAAATCTTACATTAAAAACAAACAGCTGCTTTTATTGTAAGGTCTTCCAGCATTTTATGCCGGGAGAGTGCTTAAACAGGCCTGCAACCTCATTTTATCTGCCGGGCTTATAATACTTCAGGGCTTCAGGCATGAATTGTTTCAGCTTTTTTAACCTTGTCTCGTCTGAGGGGTGGGTGCTCAGGAATTCCGGGGGACTTTCCCCGCCTGCCTCTGACATTCTTTGCCAGAATGGAATCGCCTCCCGGGGATCGTACCCGGCCATGGCTGAGAATATCAGTCCGTATTGATCAGCTTCGGTTTCCTGCTGTCGCGACCAGGGCAGCATAGCTCCAACCTGGCTCCCAATGCCATACGACATCATGAACAGGTCCTGTGTCTCCTCAGGCTTTTGCGCCAAAGCTATCTCTAATGCCATACCTCCTAATTGCTGGACCATTGCCTGGCTCATTCTTTCATTGCCGTGTTTGGCAATTGAATGGGCAATCTCATGCCCCATAACAATCGCAAGGGCGTTTTCGTTCCGGGTTACGGGCAATAATCCTGTGTAAACAGCCACCTTTCCGCCAGGCATGCACCAGGCATTTACAACCTTATTATCATCAATCGTGTTGAATTCCCATGCATATCCTTCCAGCACAGATTCTTTTCCCACGCTGTTATAATACTTTGTAATTGCATTAGCAATCCGTGTGCCTACGCGGGTTACGGCTGCCGCATCTCTGCTGGAACCTGGGTTTAATACTTTATTCTCCGACAGAAAGGTATTGTATTGACTTACGGCCATTAATCGTAATTCCGAATCGCTTATTAAACTCAGTTGTTTGCGACCTGTTACCTTATTTAAAATACAACCGGTTAAAAGTAAAGCGATAAACAAAAGACTGAAGGTTTTTTTCATAGCGATAAACTATATCTTGATAGCCGGCTTCCAAAAATAGTCTCAGAATCTGTTTGTCGTCAAAACAACCATTGGCCCGGGGTATTGAGTACTTTCGTCTTCTTCGGCTGTTATAAATATTTTATTTGGTTTGAAGGAAGATACTGTCTCAAAAGATACATTGAGTTGATTTGAGGTACTTATTCTTCCTATATTTCTGACAATCCCCCTGTCTGTTTCCATCCAGACCACATAACTGTTTTTTGGTGGATCCAGTCTGTCGACCTCCGCCAGATTTGATATTTTCATTTTTACAACGTAATTATTGTTTTTGTCCTTTGTTACACCTACTTCACCTTGCGCAGCCGGAACAACTGAGGATGTCAGGAAGAGCGCTTTCTTGGCACATGAATTAAATGTCAGCATTATAATTATAGTCAGGATCCCGGCAAAAAAAATCCTTGTCAGTTCTTTCAGTTTTGTTGTTTTCATATCGGTTTTATTAAAAGTGAATATTTCTCCATTATACAAAGGTTGATCTTTATATTGCAGCAGCTTTTACATAAATCCTTAAAAAATTTATATAATTTACAGATGTGATTTAACTTTCTTCCAGTAATCAAATGTAGCTTTTCCTGATCCGTTCCAGTTCCGGGCTATTATCTCATAGTCGGGATATAATGTCAGCTTTGCATAGTACAGGAATATCTCTTTGGAAAACTCATAATTATAACATTCTTCAATTTTATGATTGTTGCCTGTTCTCTGGTTATAATCTTTGAGTCTGATCGGTCTTATCTGAAATGCTCCCACAGCTTCTTCAGCCGCATTATAAGCAAGTGTATCTCCCCAGCTCTCAACCCTGACAATTGCTTCTATAAGCTTGTCGTAAACATTGGCAGTATAAACCGGAAAGAGCCAGACAGCTTTATAACCCGGAGCAGCTGCTCTTACCGGCAGCACAAATAAGAAAATCATCAGCAGGCTTTCTGCAAACCGGAATTTCATCATACGTGATTAATTTCCCGTTTCATATTACACTGATGTAATAATATTCAGCAGTTCCAGTTTTGTCTTTCCCAGCTTATATCCAAGCAGTTCTATCATTTCTTTCTCTTTCCCTTCTCTGAAGCTCAGGTCTTTATCCGAAAGGGTCGGATAGCTTTTCCTGAGTTTTTCCTTTTTCTCGTTCCAGAATCCTTTTACACTATTTTCCATGATTTCTGATTTTAGGGTACAAAAAGTTTATCGGATGTAAATGTACCGTGTGTGCCTGGGAAGTTTGTTACAAAATTCTTCGTAAAGTTTACATAATTTACACATTTACAAGTACAAAGGCTCTTTTGCGGCCATTGTAGAGCTCTCGGGACCGTCAATCAGCATCAAAACGATTACACGAAAAAAAGCCTTGAAACTCATTTTCATCTTTATCTGATCAAATGCGTAAATGATGTAAATCTTACAGGAAGTTATGTAACACTTATCAGCCCGCGAGAGCCTATCTTTCGAAATATTTTATAAATATTTAAATCAATCTTTAATTATGTTATAATAAATCTATTATGAAAACATTGAGAATTAGTTTAATTATGATCTTAAGTGCAGTTCTGGTATTATCGGGCTGTGCATCATGGAACAAATCACAGAAAGGAGCAGTTGTCGGAACGGCAGCAGGCGGCGCAATGGGCGCTGTGATAGGCAGGGCTTCAGGAAACACTGCATTGGGTGCAATAATCGGAGCTGCTGTAGGAGGAGGGGCAGGTGCAATAATTGGTAATCAGATGGATAAACAGGCTGAAGAAATAAAGAATAGCGTCCCCGATGCTAAAGTTGAACGCGTGGGCGAAGGAATTGTTGTGGAATTCAGCAGTAACGTTCTGTTCGCTTTTGACAGATCGGATCTATCAGATGATGCGAGAACCAGCCTTGATAAACTGGTTGTAGTCCTTAACAATTATCCTGATACGAATATTGAAGTGCAGGGACATACCGACAGCAAAGGGAGTGTGTCGTACAATCAGTCTTTATCTGAAAGGAGGGCCATTACCGTATCAGGTTATCTGAACAGCAAGAATATCAAAACCAGTCGGATTACAATTATTGGATTTGGCGAATCTTTCCCGAAATATGACAATGATACGGCCGAGGGCCGCAGTCAGAACCGAAGGGTTGAGTTCCTTATAACTGCAAATGAAAAGATGAAAGCTGAAGCTGCAAAAGAAGCTGGTCTATAAAGTAATATTAACAAATTAACTAATTTAATAATATACAAATATGAAAACGAAATTAATAACATTATCGGCAATTTTGATCTTTACCACTATAGCTCTGCAAGCCCAGATCGGTTTTGGTATCCTTGGCGGCGTGAATTTTCAGAATATAAACGGGAAGGATAATAATGGCGACAAGCTTGAGAATGGACTCTTAACCGGATTTCACGCGGGGATAAACATAAATATACCTGTAGCGCCTGACTTCTATTTTCAGCCCGGGCTCCTGTTCTCTGTAAAGGGTGCAAAGAATGAATTTTTTTCACCTCCGACTAAAGCAGCAGGTGATTTTGAAACTACCACAAAGCTCTCTTATGTTGAGTTGCCTTTAAACCTCCTGTACAGGCCGCAGCTGGGCAACGGGTATATTCTTCTGGGTTTTGGTCCCTACATTGCCTATGGGATTGGTGGTAAAGAGACCTCTGATTTTGGTTCCCTGAGCTATGAACGGGATGTTAAATTCAGCAATAGTGCCGTTAGTTTGACTGACTGGATTGAAAATGCATTTTACAAACCTTTTGATGCCGGTGCAAACATCTTTTTCGGATATGAATTGCCAATGGGTGTTTTTCTCCAGCTGAACGCCCAGTTAGGGTTGCTGAAGATCAATCCGGAGTATAGCTGGATTACGGATGATAAAAGGTCATACAAAAATACAGGTTATGGACTTTCATTAGGGTACAGGTTTTAACAACGGATTTTAACATGCGAAAAGGACTGCCTTTTACAAACAAGTGCGGTCCTTTTTCTGTTAGTGTTAATATAAGAAAAGGAAAGATGTACAGGGCCAGGGTCATATATTTATTTGCAGGTGTTTTAATTGCATCGTCTGTTGTTCTGTTAAATGGATGTGGACAGTTAGCTTATAAAATGGGATCACCCGACTCATCAGTTACTGTTAACGATACACTTAGGGAAGAACCGCTGAATGGTGATGCCCCAGTTAGTAAAAATGATATAATTACACAACTGTATCATAAAATCGAAAACGTTCTTTCAGATCCATGGAAAAGCAAACATAATATAGATCAGATGTTTTTTGTTCTGCGCAATGTCTCTGATGATGGGCTTAACCCTGAAGATTACCACCTTTCAGAAATAGAAGGAGTGACAGAGAAGTTAATTTTATCAGATGAGGTTGAGCTGGGAGATGTTATCAGACTGGAGCAGTTGCTGACCGATGCATTTTTGATTATATCAGAAGATCTGTCGGAGGGAAAAGCCAATTTGGAGGCAACTGATCTGCAGCGGAGGGCTTCAGGAAAGCCAGTATATACGGACCGGGCGAAATATATTGACAGTACATTACAAAACAGGAGTATAATTGAGAGCCTGCAAAAACTTGCTCCCCGGCACCGTGAATACAATAACCTGAAGAAAGCTCTTGTTCAATACCGGCGAATAAAAGAGAAAGGCGGATGGGAACCATTCATTACTGTATTACCAAAACTTGAGAAAGGGATGCATCATCCGGATGTTGCATCATTAAGGTACAGGCTTGCCATAACTCAGGGATATGTTGAATATCAAACTGAAGAGGAAGACCTGTTTGATCTTGCTTTGCATGAACAAGTTATGCTTTTTCAATTAAGAAATGGACTTGATGCTGACGGAGTGGTGGGGAAAGCTACCATAGGGATGCTGAACATTACTGTCGAGGAGAGGATTGCTTTGATAGAGGCTAATCTCGAACGCTGGCGCTGGGTTAGCAGAGATCCTGGTGAACGTTTTATCAGAGTCAATATAGCTGGTTTTGAGCTTCAGGCAATAGAAAACGACAGCATAGTATTCAGAACGGAGGCTATCGTTGGACAGACTAAAAGGAAAACACCTGTCCTAAATTCCATAATGACGTATATGGTTTTGAATCCCGACTGGACCGTTCCCCCGACCATCCTGAAAGAAGATATTATTCCGTCTGTAATAAAGAACCAGGATTATCTGACTGAAAAGAATCTTAAGATACTGCGCACTGACGGCACAGAGGTCGATCCTTCAACCATCGACTGGAATACAATGGTTGCTTCCGGGTTTCCCTACAGGATATACCAGGAACCCGGACCGGGAAATGCACTCGGAAAGGTTAAATTCATGTTCACAAACCAATATAGTGTTTACATTCATGATACTCCTGGCCGTAACCTTTTTAAACGTACCGACCGCTCGCTGAGCTCAGGCTGTGTTCGTATCAATAACCCACTTTCACTGGCTGAATGGCTCATGAAAGATAATCCTTCATGGACGCCGGCGGAAATAAAAAATGTTATCGACAAGGGAAAGGCACGAAGCGTATATCTTGCAAACCCTGTACCGGTGTACATTTTATATCATACTGCATGGGCCGGTGATGATGGCGTACCTTACTTCCGAAAAGATATATACGACTTTGATCAGCCTTTGCTGACTGCTCTTAAGCAGAGTCCCCGTGAAAGGATCAGTAATTACCGGTTAATAACAATGAACCAGGGTAAGGAATAGAATTTACAAAGGTTTCACTTAACAGGCTATAGATCCCTGTCAGCGTTGTTTCCACGTCAAACAAGGCGGAACTGTTGAGGTATTTTTCATCCGGATAATGAATATATATACAAGAGCGTCCCGATAACACAGATATTACTTCTTCATGGTTTTCCATGGGAATTGAGGGACATCCGAAGCTCCGGCCAAGCCTCCCGTTCCTTTTGATGAAATCTCTGCTTACATAACCGGCACCATGCATTACTATTGCCCGCTCCCTGGCTTTGTCATTCACCCCGGGCTCAACCCCGTCGAGATAGAGCGACATGCCGTGCCCGCCATAATATGTGTCATCTGTCAGATAAAATCCCAGACTGCTTTGGTAGGAAGAGGGCCTGTTGGAAAAAGAGGTGGCAAATTCATCCCCGCTGTTCCTTCCGTGCGCAACAAGGGAGTGATGCACCACTTTTATTTTATTCATGTCAACAATCCACATGCGCTCCGTGTTGGAGGAGAGAGAAAAATCAATGATCGTAAGCAGGTTATTTTTTATTTTGTTACCGGCTTTGAGATTGAAAAACCCGGTGATGGCTCTTGTAAAAACCTTATAATCAGGTCTTAATACATCACAATCCAGTGTTTTGTAAAACCAGGTGAGATAAACTTCCGGATCCGGATTAAAGTTTTCAGAAGATGAATTAATCTCCCGGTTACCCATAAGGAGGTTATGATTAACCGGAAGGAAGCATAAGATCAGAGCACAAACTGTAATTCGCTTTTTCGACATTGGGTGATTGCAAAATCACCGCAATGTAAGAAAAAGTCTTTATAATCCTGTTTTCCGGAGAATTTATACTGAGGGAATGTTCACTCTGCCGTCCTGACTACACTTGTTTCATTGTTATTTTCAATGTCAGCCGTTAATCCCTTCAAAGCTTCTTCAATCACATCCAATTCATTATTGAATCCGCGCTTAAATGACTCCCAGTTTCTTTGGCCCTTACCAAAAGCTTCCAGCCTTGCCTTCATAAACTTGATTTGTTCCTCCAGATAGGAAATTTTTTTCCCGTAAAGGGCATCAGGTTTTTTTTCCTGTTTTTCTGTTTTCGTGGTTAATTCAGTAATCCCGGTATCAATATCCCAGATTCTTAGATCAGACTGGCTTTTGAACGATTCCCACTCTTCGGTGGTTGCAGGTTCAAGACCAGCATTCAAAGAGAGTACTTTAGCCTGGGCAGCTTCCTGCTTTCTGGCCGATGAACTGTAGCTGGTAAAAATTAAGCCGCCGATAAGAGGGATTATTAGTATCAACAGAAAGGACTTTTTTCCTTTTAAGAATGTCTTGTTCATTTCTTAAATAGTTATATCCTTCAGGTAGTTAAAGACCCCAAATATCTTTAGAAGCCAGATAATAACAGCAATAACAACCACGATATTCAGGATGCTTTTGATCTTTCGATCCATGGGGATATAATTGTTGACAAGCCATAGAATAACGCCTGCAACGATTAGGATAATCAAGATAGTTAAGAGTGGCATAATAGAATTTTATAAGTGTACCTCAAAGGTAATCCGCATTATTCCCATAAGTGTTATATAACTTTTTAAAAAAGTTACATTATTCACACCTCCAATAAATGGCTACTTTATTTCCTGTTTACACCTTTGCTTCCGGCCTGCCGGTTGCTTCGCGCGTATTAAGCGCACTTCCCAAGTATGAGCCAGATGACAATAAAAACCACAATAGTGCCCAAACAGCCGCCTCCTAATTTCCAGGCACCGAATCCTGAAATGAGTCCTCTTAAAAGATTATTCATTGTTACGATAGTATAATATAATTGATGAGATTTTCTTCATCCTTTACCCTGGCCTTATTGCCAGACTAAGAAGAATAATTAAGCAGCAGATTGTTATTTAAGGTACCTTATGTAACGTGTCTGATAAAGACAGCTTGTAATCAACCCGAATAACAGGAAAAACAGTCCTGTTAAAATTATGCCTTTGGAAAAGATTATCAGTGAGATAACAAGAGAGATGAAGCTTAACCAGAAACAAGCTGTTGCCTTTATTTTCATGACTTGTTATATTTATGGAAAGAATTTCCAGTGTTTTGTGAGCAGAAATATGTTATGCCGTTTTTTTCAGTAAAATCAATAACTGTAAGATTATGCTCAGCGAGGAGGCTTGTTACATCCTTTACTGTTAAACTTTTTTCAGTTCTGGAATCGATAATATTAATCAGGTGGTTCAGGATTTTAGCAGACCTGTAAAATGGTACCCTGGCTCCATTCTGATCATTCTTTTTGAAGCAGCCCACAAAATAAGCTGTTTGGGGCAGCAAACGGTTTACCACACTTAAGAAGCTTTCAAGATGCTTAATATTATTCAGTTTCTTAAGATTTATCAATGTTTTAACCCTTTTCAGGTCGCTTGAATCATAGTAAAAATGGTGTCTTGACGAGAGTGCCAGTAAATCTGGCTCTCTCGCAAGCTTTAACCAAAGCAGATATTGATAGAAGTCTTCTCCTGCTTCAGAACGAATATTTTCCAATACAGGATTGGACACGAATATTTCAGGTACACGAAATTTCTCAAGCATCCTTGGTTCAGTGTGCCTGCGAGAAATTACGGATTTTTCCGATACTGAAATATTTACCATTTGGAAGTGTTTAAATTCTCTGCTGAATAAATGTGTTTCTGATAAGATTGTCTTATTGATTGTTACTTTCCCATGTAAAGATAAGCAGCGAGACAGCCGTATCATTACACAATTCCATCAATGAATTACATAATTCACAGGGTGTCGTAACGGAGCCTCTTTTATTTAAGTTCTGAGCTAACATGGATAGTTCTGAATACTCATGATTGTAATACTACCCTGTCCGGATCGGGGATTAAAGAATCATTTATCTTAACCCGGCTTTGTTTTAGAATATCAAAGGATTAACCACATTAATCCTGTAACGGAACTCATACCTGAGCATTATTTCATGTGATCCGTTACTATATCTGCCGAGCTTGCTGATATCAAAATCGTATATGTAAGCGACTCTGATCTGGTTATTTATCTCAACCTGGAACAGTCCTGCAACTGACCGTCCGTTCCTGTAAGAACCACCGGCCCATAACCGGTCATGAAAATTGAAATAAGCATTTATATCGTAAAGGATCTTTTCCCCTGGACTGTAAATCAGAAGCGATGAAGGTAAGAACTTTAAATTTGATGATAAGTTAGCTACAAAACCTCCTGTGAGCATATAATTGTACTGATCCGGATCAATCTTAAAACTGTATTTGTTTATTTCAAAGTTAAACTTATAGCTTAGAAGCTTTGGTATTGAGAATCCCAGGAAGTAATTATTGTTTGAGAAATAAGTGCCAAAGCTAAAACCTGGGACAATATACCGGCGTGGGCTGATAAGGTAAAATTCGTCTCCCTGATCGATTACAACAAGATCGGACCATGCAGTATTGGTAGTTATTAATCCTGCGCCAAGTCCAAAAGTAAGAGTCCCTTTTCCGGTTTCGATCTTATATGCATAACTACTGATAAGCTGGGTTTCTTTGGTTACTCCGATCTTGTCGTTAATTATAATAAGTCCAAGTCCGACTTTGTCATTATTTACCGGTGCATCAATCAGGAGAGTGATTGTTTCGGGTGATCCCGTGATGCCGGACCATTGTCTGCGGTAGAGAGCTGCAATATTCAATGCCCCTCTGGCCCCGGCATAAGCAGGATTAATTGTAAGAGGATTGAGGACATACTGGCTCGTGACAGGAGCCAACTGGCCCGACAGGCACACAGGTACGAGGATCCAGAAAAATGTATTTATGAGCCTCCTCATGTTATCTTCTGATTACAATAAAACCACTAAAAGATTTGCTATTTTCTGTTTTCAGAACATAGAAATAAGTATCATCAGGGAGTGGTTTATTATTGAAGTCAACGCCATCCCAATTATTATCATAATCAAGGTTTTTATATACGAGAACTCCTCTGCGGTCGAAAACCATCAATTCCGATCTGTCTTGTCCGCTCAATCCTTTTATCACAAAATAATCATTCCTCCCATCCATATTCGGTGTTATCAGCGTAGGGATAATAAAATCAAGAACAGTAATAGTGATTTCTCCAAAAGATGGCGGGCAAGCACCGTTGGAGACACTCCACAGGAATTTGTTTATGCCGGGTGAAAGTCCGCTTATTAAAGACCTGGTATAGGTTGTGTCAGAAATATCACCGGTACCCGAAATTAACGACCATATGCCGGTTTCATAATCGTGGGCAAGCTCAGCATTCATGGTCGTACTAAACTGGCCCGCCAGAACCTGGTCTGCCCCCGGGTTGGCGACAGGTTTTTCCCTGACCTCAACTTCGACATTGACTGAATTCTGACATCCGAACTGATCAGTAAGGGTAATTGTAAAGGAGGTTGTTGTGGTAAGTGTTGCAACAGGATTTGATACATATGGATTGCTGACCACTGTGACAGGTGACCAGGAGAAAGTGCCTGTTCCTTTTGCATTGAATTGAATATAATCCCCACTGCACATTGCCGGATAGGTCCCTGCATCTATTGAAGGCGGATCCCTGAAAATCACTCTGACAATATCTGTTGAGGCACAGGTGTTGTTCACCTCGGTCCAGGCAAAGTCGTATGAGCCGGTCTGGTCGACAGTGACTGTAGCATCGGGCTGATGGGCATCCGGGGTAAACAGAGTATTCCCGGGACCACTGACTTTGGTCCAGGTACCGGTTCCGGTTGTCGGGCTGGCATTGAAAATGAAATCATTATTACATTCATATCCTCCTGATCCCGCATTAGCAACCGGAGGATCCTGACATCCGCACGCCACTGAAAAAGAGATTCCTGTTGTTGTGCATCCCGATGAATTTCTTACTGTAATGGTGTGGCTTCCGTCGGCAACATTGGCAAAGGAAGCGGAGCTCTGGTATGTCCCGGTATCCAGCCTGTAGGTAAGGTCTGAACCTGTCGGAGTGGTTACCGTAACAATTGCTTTACCATAACCCAGTGAACAATCTACAGTCTGTGCCGGGCTTGCAGGTGCTGCCGGTGGCGCATTGATAACAACATTTGGTGATGGTTCTGATGTACATCCGCCTGAATTGGTAACCGAAAAGCGATATGTGCCTTCAGCAAGCCCCGAAACAGTGGTACTCGTTCCGGTACCCTGCAATGCACCCGGGTTTATTGTCCAGGTTCCGCTAGCAGGCAAACCGTTTAATACCACACTTCCGTTTGGTGATAAACATGTAGGGTGGGTGATTGTTCCCACTTTTGGTGCAGAAGGATGGTCATTTACACTTAATGTATAGGTGACTTTAACTGCATCACACGGACCATACGGATTGTTGGTAGTCACCGTTATTACAACTGTTTTTCCGATATCGTTACTGCGAGGTGTGTATGTAAATGAAAATGGCGATCTGGATGCTGATGTAGGACTCACTGAGCCACGCCCATTTTCTGTTAAATAAACTCTTGTTGCACTTCCACCGAAGGTATTGCCACTTATTGTTACAGCCGTTGTGCCGCATGTGCTTCCGCTGCTGCTGCTTAGTGTTACTATGGCAGGATTCATACAACCGGAGTCTTGACCCAACCCTTTTACTGAGATCAATAAAAGAAAAATGACCAGAATTGAAAATCCGGTTTGTCTGAATTTATGAAAGCTTTTGATTTTCAAATGAAATACAGATATCATACTAAATGGTATATGTCCAATCCCGGGGTAAATTGTAATGTTTTATGTAAATATCCCGTATATCAAAACAGAAGCCGACAGCAACAGATCAGGTTTCTTTTTTGACTATTTCCTTGAGGACACCAGCAGCACCACTCCTCCAACACCCATAACGGCAATCCCAACCAATGGAGACCATTTGAGGTGGTGTCGCTTGTTTGCAGTGATCTCAACCTTCCCTATATCAACAATTTTCTCTCTGGTGAAAAAGGTGAAGGCTGTAACAACGGTTAATATAAAACCAATTATTATAATTACGATACCAGCTGTTTTCATTTGTTTTCAATATATGATGAGTCCACTGTAAAAAGTGGACTCAGTTATTAATATAAATTAGATTTTCTAAAGGATCCTTCGTCCCTGAATAATCCTGACAATTACTGCAATAATTGCAATAACAAGAAGAATATGGATAATTCCTCCGACACTATAGCCGAAGAAGCCGATGGCCCAGGCGATAAGAAGGACCACTGCTATGACATAAAGTAGATTTCCCATGATTTTCGTTTATTTTATTTACTATTTTACAGTAGAATAACCAACAGAACAATAATAAGGAGCAACGCTGCACCTGAAATGTAATAACCGCCGCCTATTGCCTTGAGATTGTGTTTGATAGCCTTTACTTCTTTGCGAAGATTCTTCTTTTCCTCCTTTTTCAGTTTTGACATATCCGTCGCTTTAATCTCATCCAGCCTTACAAGCAGTGTTCTGGCTGCAGCAGAATCTGCCGGAGTTGGAGCAGGTAAGGTAACAGGCTCATTTACGGTTGCTGCACTTGACTGAAACGGCACAAATGCAAATGAAAAGCACACTAGCATTAAACCAAGAACGATCTTTTTCATTTTAATTGATTTTTATTATTAATAGATCCACGATAATTGTAATTATGTTTGATTTGATTATTTGTCTGTAAGAATTATCAGCTGTATTAATCCTGAGATTCAAAATATCTTTTCAATCACCAAAGTTAGGTCAATCAGTTATGCAGACTCTTACATAATTTCCGGGAAAATTTACATCATTTACGTATTTTGGGATGGAACTTCTCTTCAAGCTAAAGCCAGACACAACTTGTCCTGATTTACCGGCAGGCTTTTCTGCCAGTGGGGTTACTGAATATGCCAACCTTCCTTTACCTTAAGGTTTTAACCAATACAAAAATGGTTATACATCGCTATTGAAATCTGTGAATTGTGTAAATATTTGTTATAATTGTGTAATACATAATTGGCAATTTCTTAAAAGCTTTAAGCAATTATATCCAAAAAAATCACTTCACAAACAGCTCGACCTTTTAGTACCATCCTTTAATAGCAATATAAATCTGCAAATGAATGAAAAAGAAAGCATCTAAACCCGCAATAAAAAGTCTTCAAAAGTCACCAAGTGGCATCCAGGGGTTTGATGAAATAACCGGAGGCGGATTACCAACCGGCAGACCAACCCTGGTTTGTGGTGGTGCAGGCTGCGGTAAAACGCTTTTCGGAATGGAGTTTCTTGTACGGGGTGCAACTCAGTTTAACGAACCGGGCATATTTATGTCGTTTGAAGAAACTATTGAGGAATTAACGAAAAATGTTGCATCACTCGGTTTTGATCTGGAAGATCTTGTTAAGAATAAAAAAATTGCTCTTGACTATGTTCGTATTGAGCGCAGTGAAATTGAAGAAACAGGGGAATACGATTTAGAAGGTCTGTTCATAAGACTTGCTTATGCAATTGATAGTATCGGAGCAAAGCGTGTTGTACTGGATACGATTGAATCACTGTTTGCCGGATTACCAAACCAACTGATCCTGCGTGCTGAACTTCGGCGCCTGTTTCACTGGTTAAAATTAAAGGGTGTCACTGCAATTATAACAGGCGAGCGGGGAG
Source organism: uncultured Rikenellaceae bacterium (assembly GCA_964633195.1). Taxonomy (GTDB): domain Bacteria; phylum Bacteroidota; class Bacteroidia; order Bacteroidales; family VadinHA17; genus LD21. The sequence continues at coordinate 62,559 of CAZWFL010000013.1, forward strand.
ATGAAACATTTACACGGCAAGGCCTGGAAGAATATGTCTCTGATTGTGTTATTTTGCTCGACCATCGTGTAACTGAGCAGAGCTCTACACGTCGTTTACGAGTCGTTAAATACCGGGGTTCAACACATGGTACCAATGAGTATCCATTCCTGATCGATGAAAATGGGTTTTCAGTACTGCCCGTAACTTCCCTGGGATTGAACCATATTGTATCAAATAAAAGAATCTCAAGTGGCATAACTCAACTTGATGAGATGCTTGAAGGAAAAGGTTATTACCGCGGCAGCACCGTTCTTGTTTCCGGAACTGCCGGAGTTGGGAAAACAAGTATTGCGGCTCACTTCGCAGAAGCTGCCTGTAAACGGGGCGAGCGTGTCCTTTATTTCTGTTTCGAAGAATCTCCGAACCAGCTTATACGCAATATGCTTTCGATCGGTATAAAACTAGAGCCCTTGGTACGCAAGGGGTTGTTACAATTCCATGCAACCCGGCCAACATTTTATGGTCTGGAAATGCATCTGGCTGTAACTCATAAAATGGTAAATGTTTTCAAACCAGATATTGTCATTCTGGATCCCATAAACACTTTCGTTGTTGGCGATAAAGAGTTCGAAATAAAAACAATGTTAATGCGTATTGTTGATTTTCTTAAGTCAGAGCACATAACAGCTTTATTTACCAGTCTGACACCAGGCAACAGCGCATTAGAGAATTCTGATGTCGGAATATCATCATTGATAGATACATGGTTATTACTACGCGATATTGAATTGAGCGGCGAACGAAACAGGGGACTGTACGTTCTTAAATCGAGGGGGATGGCTAATTCTAACCAGATCCACGAATTCATTCTCACTGACCACGGTGTGGAATTACGTGAGGCTTATATTGGTGCCAGTGGAGGATTAACCGGTTCGGCCCGTCTTGCACAGGAAGCTCTTGAAAACGCCAAAGTGTTGACACATAAGCATGAAATTGAACGTAAAAAACGTGAAATAGAACGGAAACGGAAGGAGTTGGAATCACAGATTGCAGCATTAAATGCCGATTTTGTTTTGGAAGAATCCGAAGCTGTTAAAGTGATAACAAAAGAGCAGGATATGATTAATAAACTGGAACAGGACAAAATGGAAATGGCAGTCAGCAGAAAAGCTGTCATGAGAAAAAGTGCACCCGGAAATTTGAAAAAATCATTATAATGAGTATCCGATGAAAGCAAAGAAGGTGAATCCAGAAATGATAATTAAAAAAGGTAAATCCGGTAAAACGGCAGATGAAAAATGGGTGCTTCGTTTATACGTTGCAGGAGAATCTCCAAAGGCTCTTACTGCATTTGCAAATCTGAAAAAAATATGTCAGGAACAATTAAAGGGGAAATATTCCATTGAAGTAATTGACCTTTTGAAAAATCCACAGCTTGGTGCCGAGGACCAGATACTTGCCTTACCAACGTTAGTGAGAAAATTACCGGTACCCGTTCGTAAGATAATCGGAGATCTTTCAAATACAGAACGTGTACTTGTAGGACTTGATTTATTGCCAAAAAGCTGAATTATAAATATCTTAACAGGCATATTTATGAAAAAGAATAAACCAAAAATAAAGGAGACTCCGGGAAAGTCTGAACTGCCTATGCCTGAACGAAACCAGAATAAATATATTTTGCGGTTATACATAACCGGTACAACCAATCGATCAATCGTGGCAATAACCAACCTGAAGAAGATCTGTGATGAATATCTTGAGGGACAATATGATCTTGAAGTGATAGACCTGTATAAAAACCCAGGTTTAGCAAAAGGTGACCAGATAATTGCAGCCCCTACATTGATTAAAAAGCTGCCACTTCCATTCCGTCGCATTATTGGTGATATGTCAAATAAAGAAAGAGTCCTTTTAGGATTGGATCTGAGAGAGTTGAAGGAATAGTAAGGACTCAGGGAATTTTTAAATCAGTTGGTTTAATATAAAAGGAAATGTCCAGAACGAAAGAACAGCTCTTAATTGAAAATAAAGAATTGCATTCACGTCTGGTTGAAATTGAGGAGGCTCTTACGGCAATCAGAAACGGAGAGGTGGATGCGATAATGGTTTCCGGAAAGAAGGGAGAACAAGTCTATTCTGTCAGTTCTGCCGAAACACCATACCGTACTTTCATAGAAGAGATGAGCGAAGGAGCAGTTACTCTTACAAAAGAGGGTACAATTCTATATTGTAATCAGAGATTTGCTGAGATTGTTCAATCTCCATATAATAAGGTCATTGGCTCATCCCTCAAACGTTTCATCACACCGGATGATAACCCGAAATTAGATTACTTCCTGACTCAACCGGCTCATGACAAACATGATGTTTTAATAGTATCCCTGAAAAACACATTATATCTCAGACTATCAATTCACATTTTGCCACCTTATCTGCAGGGAGATAATTACATACTCATAGCAACTGACATATCAGACCTGAAGAAAAAAGAGAATGAGCTGAATGGAATAATTGTTACGTTAGCAAACCACATAAATGCTTTGCGGGCTTTGCGTATCGAAAATATTGATGATACCCTGGATGTTGAAGGGAGAAAAAATAAATTAGAGATCGCAAATAATAAACTGTATAAAGAAATCCTCAAACTAAACCGGTTGATAGTAAAATTAAAACAAAAGCAAAAGCAAAATAAATATCAAAAGAACGCAACTTACTGATACAATCCCTCGAAGGTTCAGATACCAGTTTGCTGTCACCAACTGCCATTTCAAGCCCAAATTGGCTGAGGGACAAACCCATAACTTTAATTATTTATATTCCCGCAATGACTCCATCAGTTTTTTACGGGCAAAAAATATTCTGCTCTTCACTGTTCCGATTTTGAGATTAACATTATCAGCTATTTCCTGGTATTTATAACCTTCAATATGCATCCTGAACGGCACCTTGAGCTCATCGCTCAAAGAATCTATATTACTATTGATATCCTTATATGCTAACTCTGAATCAGGGGTTATCAATCCGGATTCATTTAGTCCGCCATTCACCAGTAAAAGTTCTTCTGCATTGCCGAAAACTGTTTTTTCACGAACAGATTTCCTGTAATTATTAATAAAAATATTTTTCATTATCGTAAATGCCCATGCCTTAAGATTGGTAAACTCTGCAACATAATTCATGCCGGACAAGGCTCTCAGATATGTTTCCTGCAAAAGGTCGTTTGCATCCTCTCTGTTTAATGTAAGACTAAAGGCAAATCTCTCCATGTTATTCTTCATTCCAACAAGACGGTTACTTAATTCCGGGGTATTCATAATTTATCTGTTAAAGAATTAATAAATCCATTATAGTTGTTATTTTGCTTGATTTGGTTATTTGCCGGTAAAAATCATCAGTTGTATTAATCCTGAGGTTTTAAATATCTTTTCAATCACCAAAAGTAGGTCAATCAGTTCCGCATACTCTTACATAATTTCCGGGAAAATTTACATCATCTACGTATTTTGGCTCTAGATCTTTTCCATGTACCAGTTCAGTGCTTTTCAATGTTTCCATAATAATTGATTTTGATCCCTGTGTTTAACAATGGAAAATAAAGAAGATATGTTCCATTTAATTCCTAAATGATCAGACAGACGACAAAATTATGGGAAGGAAAGGCCGCCGAGTTACATAAATCTGAATAAAAATTTCATGATCTACATATTTTCCAAAGAAGGCCTCTCTTTGCGTTTAAGATTTTTGAATTGTGATGGAGTAAGCCCTGTCATTTTCTTAAACTGGTTTGACAGGTGTGCCACACTGCTGTAATGCAGTTTCCATGCAATTTCTGTAAGATTGAGTTCATCATATACCAGAAGTTCTTTTGCTCTTTCGATTTTACTGGTAAGGTAAAATTTTTCAATAGTGATCCCTTTAACTTCTGAAAATAGATTGGAAAGGTAAGTGTAATTATGATTTAGTTTTTCGCTCAGGTAATCTGAAAGGTTTGTTTTTATCTGGTCATCATTGTAGTGCACCAGTTCAATGATAAGATTCTTAATCTTTTCGACCATAATGTTTTTCTTATCATCCAGCAGTTCAAGCCCTAGCTTTTTCAGCGAATTACTCAGTGTCTCCCTTTGCTCGGCTGTGAGCTCCTCCATTATTTCAGTCTCACCAAGTTCAACTTTCGTGTGATGCAAACCGAGTTTTTCCAGCTCGTATTTGACCACGATCTGGCATCGGATGCAAACCATATTTTTAATGTAGAGCTTCAAATAACAGATGTCTCCGGATAAATAGGAAATAAATCAAAAATAGTAATAAATCAAAAATAGTAATAAATCAAAAATAGTAATAATTTTAAATATTAATGAAAGGCTATTGACCTGTCAGACTTTCCCCGTACATGCTTTTGGAGTATCTTCGTATCCTCGGCCGGGTGACGGCAAAAATTTAAGCAGGGCAGGCATGCATAAACTTCTTAAATATAACATCAGGCGTTATCTGCTCTTATTTCTCACTTTTTTTCCGCCCTTTCACGATGCTTCATCGCAGGAATATTTCCAGCAGGAAGTAAATTACAGGATTCATGTCACTCTTAACGACACCAGCCATGAACTTAATGGCTTCGAGTCAGTTGAGTATATAAACAATTCTTCCGACACTCTTGGATTTTTATATTTTCATCTTTGGCCGAATGCATATTCGAACAATAAAACTGCATTAGCCAGGCAGATATTCGAAATGAGGGGTAAGGGAAAACTGTTTAATGATCCGGAGCTGAGAGGATTTATCGATTCCCTGGATTTCAGGACAGACGGTAAAAGGGTTAAGTGGTACTTGCTCCCCGGGTTTCCTGATATCTGCAGGATCATTCCTGAAAAGCCCCTGAAGCCGGGTGACACAGTTTACATTACAACGCCTTTTCATGTAAAGATCCCGAAGGGAGTCACTTCACGTTTAGGACATACAGGGGAGTCATACCAGATTACCCAGTGGTATCCCAAACCGGCAGTTTATGACAGATCGGGATGGCATCCGATGCCATACCTCGATCAGGCTGAATTTTATTCGGAGTTTGGCTCTTTCGATGTAAGTATTACCCTGCCTTCCAATTATATCGTGGGAGCAACAGGCAACCTGCAGAACGAAGAGGAAATGAGATTCCTCGACTCACTGGCTTCAGATACTTTCAGGATGGAAAAATCCGGCTATGGAGGATTAGATTTCCCTCCATCCTCAAGGCAGATGAAAACATTGCATTACACTGAGAATGAGATACATGATTTTGCCTGGTTCGCTGACAAGAGATTCAATGTCAGAAAGGGAAGCGTTATTCTGCCTGAATCAGAAAGAAAAGTAACAACCTGGGCCATGTTCACTGTCCAGGAAGCTCATCTATGGGAGAGTGCTGTCTCATATATTGACAGCGCTGTTCTGGTATTTTCAAAATGGATCGGAGATTATCCCTACAATACATTTACTGCCGTTCAGAGTGCCCTCAATTCCGGAGCAGGGATGGAATATCCCGGTCTGACGGTTATTGGTCTTGCAGGGGATCCTTACCTGCTGGATCAGGTGCTGGTCCATGAGATTTGTCACAACTGGTTTTACAGTGCAGTTGGCTCTGATGAAAGAAGATTCCCTTTCATGGACGAAGGCATCGCCAGCGCTTACGAATCAAGATACCTGAATGAAAAGTATCCAGGAAAAAAATTCCGGGAAATTGGTTTCAGGAACATCAAAATGGCAAAGTTTTTCCGGATCGATGATATACCTGTACAGCGAATTCAGGAGCTCGAGTGGATTATCCCGGCCCGCAGGAACATGGAACAGCCTCTTGATCTTTCGGCTACCGACTATGGTTACAATAATTACGGCAGTATGGTCTATTTCAAAGCCGCCCAGGGTTTCAACTATCTGCAGGCTTATCTCGGAGAGTCCCTCTATGATTCCATTATGAAGGATTACTACCGGACATGGAAAAACAGGCATCCTTTGCCGGAAGATCTCACGGCAATCTTCGAATCTCATACAACGAAAAACCTGTCATGGTTCTTTAATGATTTCCTCACTACAACCAAACGGCTTGATTACCAGATTGCCCGCCTTAAGGATAAGCAACTGCTTATCAGAAACAGGGGAGAGTTAAATGCACCTCTGCTACTAGCCGGATTGAGCGGAGATTCAATATGTTCAGAGATCTGGGAGGACGGGTTTGCAGGAAAGAAATGGATAGATACACCATGGCGCAATAATTCTGAAATAAAGATCGATCCGGGACGCAGGATGACCGAGTTATACAGGCTCAACAATAACATACGGACATCAGGCGTCTTAAGGAGAACCGATCCCTTTCAACTCCGGTTCCTGTATACTGTTGAGGATATTGAGTCAAGATCCCTGTTGTATTTTCCTGCCTTTAACTGGAACAGTACAGATGGCTTTATGGCAGGTATGGTGTTAAATAACGGAACTCTCATACCCAAACCGGTGGAATATTTTCTAATCCCTTTGTATGCATTTCACAATCAGGAGTTTGCCGGATATGGGAAAGTATTGTTCAATATAACTCCCTATGACAATCCGATCAGGATGACAACTTTTATTCTTGAGGGGGAACAATTTGGAGCGCCGGGCGATCAGAACTACCGGAAAGCAAAAATAGGGCTGGACCTTGGATTCAGACCCGGCAACATGGTTAATCCGGTCATTCATAAGGTCTTTGGGTATTATCTTGCGGCATCGGACCTTGGCCAGATTGAACTCCTTGTACCGGCAAAGATGCGTTCATTCATGCAGTTAGGATATGTTGTGGAAAGGCCCGGTAAAATCAATCCCTTTACTTTGACTGTTTCCTTCGAATCAGGGAAGTCGTTTCAGAAAACCTCAGCGGAGTATGACTATCTGTATAGTTATTATGGAGTGAACCAGGGACTGGATATAAGATTTTTTGCAGGAACCATGCTGAAAAACAGGAACACAGATCCGTTCTATGGTTTTTCCCCGGGCGGACGGAGCGGACGTGAACTGTATCTGTATCAGGGATTATATCCCGATCGTTTCAGTGAGGCTCAGAAAACATTCTGGTCGAGACAGATGAGCCTGTATGAAGGAGGACTGGTTTCTCCTGTCAATGAAATCCTCGGGTACAGCCGCTGGCTTGTATCGTTGTCTGTTTCGAGCAGTCTGCCGGAAAAAATTGCCTGGATTCCGGTCAAACCATTCTTTAACCTGTTATTGAACGATCATGCCGGCGGAGAATCAGAAGGATTTCCGCTCTTCTTTGAGGCTGGTTTCAAGGCTGGCATAAATAACTTTTTCGAGATATACCTGCCCCTGATTGTTTCTGAAAACATCAAATCAATAACCGGAACATTCAGGAACAGGATCCGCTTTGTTTTCTCTCTCGATCTGGTCGATCCTTTGAGGGTGAAATAATGGAGAAATTCAAGATGGTAGAAAAAGGGGAAACGCCGCGTTTATAAGTAAGAGCATGTCCAAATGACGAGAGATTTCTATGTGATGTTCTGAATCTCTGATTTATGATTGAGCCGATTGCTCTGTGATTGATTTTATTTTTTATTTTAGCACGCGATAAAACAATACAAATTAAGATACCATATTATGAGAAAGGACGAAACAAAGAAAGGACTTAACCGTCGTGATTTTCTGGGGTTGTCAGCCATCGGACTGACCGGTCTGACAATACTTCCGAGTTATGTTATAAACGGTGTGAGAATACCGCCAAGCGACAGGGTTTTGATGGGCGCTATTGGTCTGGGTCGTCAGGCTCTCTCCGATTTCAGGGGATTTGCGGGGGCCCAGGGGCTTCAGATTGTTGCATGTTGTGATGTTGACACAGTTAAACAGGAGCGTTACAAGCGAACCATCGAAGAGTGGCAGAAATCGAAAGGACTGGCTCCCCGCTGTGATACCTACGAACATTATGAGCAGCTGCTTGAACGCAGGGACATAGATGTTGTTGAAGTAGTTTCACCCGATCACTGGCATGCCCTGATGACTATCCACGCCTGCCAGGCAGGGAAGGATGTGTATGTTCAGAAGCCGCTCTCCTATACCATTAAGGAGGCGCTTGTTATGACAAGGGTAGCAAACGACACCAAACGGGTTGTTCAGGTAGGCAGCCAGCAGCGCTCAAGCAGGGAGTTCCAGAAAGCCATTGAGCTTGTTCAGGCTGGCGCCATCGGGCATATTGAAAAAATATACGCCAAAGTGGGTGATCCTCCGAAGCCTCTCGATCTGCCTGCAACACCGATCCCGGGTAATCTTAACTGGAACCTGTGGCTCGGTCCGCTTAATGATGAAAAGATAGTGTATCATCCTGACCTTGCTCCTCCCATATCTCTCGATCCGGTGCAGAATGAGACACTCTGGGGTGCGTGGCGCTGGTACCTTGAGACAGGAAACGGTTATACGGCAGACTGGGGGGCCCATATGTTTGATATAGCACAGGCCGCGATCGGAATGGACGGCTCAGCTCCTTACGAGGTCATTCCTAAGGGTTATAAGGGACAACCTTATATGACCTTTAAATTCCTCAGCGGAGTGGTTATGACTGAACAGCCATATCTTGAGGATAACCCCGGAGCACAGGGAATTAAATTCATTGGTACAAAGGGCTGGATAGAGGTGGCCCGCGGCTATATAGGTTGTTCAGATCCTTCCCTTATACCGGCTGAAATAGCAGGAAATCGTCCTCAGCCGAGGGGAGAGAGACCACCGGCTCAACAGCAGCAGCAACAGAGACAGGCCACCCAGGCACGGCAGGCACAGGCACGGCCCGCACCGACTCAGGCTGGACTGCAGTTCGAGATCAGCTCACCCCATATGCAGAACTTCATAGACTGTGTAAGATCACGCAAGAAACCAATAGCATCGATAGAAGTTGGATGCAGTACTTCAATCACCTGCTGTCTTGGCAATATTGCGCATGAACTGGGAAGACCCGTAAGATGGGATCCCGCTACTTTCACCTTCGTGGATGACCCGGAAGCAACGGCTCACAGGCTTATGCATTACGAATACAGAAAGCCATATAAGCTGTAAAAGCGGATTATATCTTCTTATTTGCAAAACCCTTTAGGGCTCTCTTAATATGGACTATAAGACAGCCCTAATTTTATTTTTATTTTGTTTTTCTTATCTCATATAAAACTATTAAACCAGTTTATTGTTTAAAGGGTACAAAACAATTTTCTTTTTATGGAGATAGTTGCAAGCCTCATAGAAGCCAGCAAGCAATATAAGGCAGGAGACACGGTGATAACGGCTTTACAGCCATCAACACTCGAATTCCGGAGCAGTGAGCTCACACTTATCATTGGGCCTTCGGGATCAGGGAAAACAACACTTCTTTCCCTGTTGGGCTGTGTGATCTTTCCTAACACAGGAAAGGTATTTGTAAAGGAAATGCTTGTTAATGATTTGAATGACAATCAGCTGGCTAGGCTCAGACTGGAAAACATCGGATTTGTCTTTCAGGGATTCAACCTCCTGGCCCCTCTCAATGCTCTTGAAAACGTCATGCAGCCTCTTATATTAAGAGGCATTGACAGAAAAAGAGCCGGAGAAAGGGCATTAAGTGCACTCGATAAAGTAAATATGGTGCCGAGGATAAAGAACCTTCCCAAAGAATTGAGTGGTGGTGAACAGCAAAGAGTTGCTATAGCACGAGCCCTTGTGGGTGATCCGTCGCTCATTCTGTGCGACGAACCTACAGCCTCCCTCGATTATAAAAGTGTTGGCATAGTAATGGAAGAGCTTAAGATGCTTTCCATTACAGGTAAATCGGTGATTGTTGTCACACACGATCAAAGGCTTAAACCATTTGCCGACAAAATAATATATGTCAGCAACGGTGTGGCGTCCGACAAACCCGGCGATGAAGAAATATTCCATTATCAATAAAGAAATTTCAGAATGAAAAGGATATTGTATCTGGTATCAGCAGTCGTTTTGATCTCAGGCTGCGGAGAAAAAGGTAAAGAAAAAGACGGGATGCCCCAGGGGGATGCAGTCATTAACAGATCGTCTGTAAATGTTACCCGCCTTGCGGGCATAGGAAAGGTTGAACCTGAAGATGGCATAATTTATCTGGCGGCAATTTCCGGAGGGATCGTGAGAGAGGTTTATACAAAAGACGGCGAAGCCATACGGAAGGATGAACCACTATTACGTCTTGATAATGAACTGGAGAATATCAGGACAGAGCAGGCAAGGAAACAGCTTCAGGCACAGAAGATACAGAAACAACTCGTGGAATTTGCCGTGAGAGAAGCTGAGGTGAGGCTTAACAACAGAAGCAGACTTCTTGCCTCCGTGAAGGCTCTCGAGGAAAAGGGTGCAGAAACAACTCAGAACCTCGACGATCTTGATACTGAAGTTAAAACACTGGCTATCGCTCTTGAAAGGAGCCGGAATGAACTAATTCAGGCGCAGATAAAACTGGAAGAGTATTCGGCACAACTGATGCTTGCCGGGACCGAACTTGAACGAAAAACAATTCGTTCTCCATTTGACGGCCTCCTTCTTGAAATACTTGTTAAGGAAGGTGCTTCCCTGAATCAATATGAGGATTTTGCTGTTTTTGCACCGGAAGGCAGAACAATCATAACAGCTGAAGTCGATGAACTGTTTGCTGACAGACTCACTGAAGGATTAAATGCAGAAATAAGGTTTATCGGTAATGAGAATACCGTAGCGACAGGTAAGTTGATCTTTGTTTCTCCTTACCTGAAGAATAAATCTCTTTTCTCTAAAAAGCCTGCAGAACAGGAAGACAGGCTTGTAAGGGAAGTAAAAATTCTGATTGATAACAATCCCGGGCTAATCTATAACTCAAAGGTGGAATGTATCATTAAACTCTGAAGCAGATAAAAAATGGTAAGTACTGCGTATAAATTCATGAAGTATGATAAGGTTAAAAGTATCGGAATTATTATCGGTATTGTAATCAGTATATTCCTTATCGGTCAGCAGGCCGGGATTTTCAGCTTTCTTACCGGACTGATGGGGGGACTGATAAGTAATTCAAGGCAGGATATAGGGCAGATATGGGTTGTTGATAATATTACAAGAAATGCAAACGAGCTTGCAATGCTGGATGAAAGCATTGTCCTTGAGCTGCGAAGCATAGAGGGTGTGCAGAATACTTATCCGGTTGTTGTTGCAGGTGCTTCAATGAAATTTTCCAACGGGAAAATAGCTCCTGTCATAATGATTGGAAGCGAAGCCCCGCACTTTGTTGCCGGCCCTGAGCCGGACAGGATAATAGACGGTGACCTTTTATCACTGAATGACGATGGTGCTGTGTCAGCAGAGTTCTTCGATCAGTCGGTGTATGATTATCCGGTGGTAAAGGGTACAAGGGTAGAGATAAATGGTAAAAGTGCAATAATAAAGGTCCAGACAAGGGATGCCAGGGGGTTCGGGGGATCCTTTGTTTATACAACCATTTCAAAGGCAAGATATTATATGTCAATGCCAGCTTCAAAGGTTAATGCTGTAGCCGTCAGTCTTATGCCGGGTTACAGCGTTGACCAGGTTGTTAAAGAGATAAACAGTACAATCTACGGAATAAGGGCATGGAATTCAGAGACTCTCAGGAAGACTACCGTAAGGTATATCACAATATCTTCAAATATTGGAACGAGCATAGGTTCTCTTGTGGTGTTCGCCATTATAAGCGGATTCTTTATTATAGGCCTGACTCTTTATTCAACAGCCATCGACCGGGTAAAAGATTATGGTACGCTGAAAGCCATGGGTGCCACAAACAGTTATATTACCCGCCTTATTCTTACCCAGGCATTTCTTTTTGCGATCACAGGTTTTTTAATCGCACTGGTGCTCCTTGAAGGATTCCGGCTGGGTGTTTCCAATGCCGGATTACTGATCAGTTTCTCTTTTGGAGAATACCTGATCCTCTTTCTGCTGACAGTTTTCATCTCTGTTGGAAGCTCGCTATTCTTCTCAATACGAACAATAAATAATGTTGAACCTGCCTCAGTCTTCAGAGGGTAAATAATAATCGGGTAATGAGAACAATATTAATCATATTATTAATTCAGGCACTGACCCTTCCCGGGCTTTGCCAGTCGGAAGATAATATTCACCTGCCTGAGCTCATTGATGCTGCAATGAATAACAGGGGAAATATCAGGGCAGCAAGGATTGACGCCCTGATTGCTGGTCTGAAAACCTCCGAAATAAATTCTAATTACCTTCCTCTTATATCATTGGCGTATGATTTCCGGTATAATATTCTGACACCTTCACAAATAATCCCTGTTGGGCAATTCTTTACAGTGCCCACGGATGAGACCCGTGCAATAAGGTTCGGGACAGACTGGCAGCAAAATGCGGGCGTCACCTTGTACCAGCCAATTATTGACCTCTCATTGCGCAGTCGCATAAACGAGAGCAGAATTAATGAAAGGATAATAAGCAGTGATGCGGTTGCAGCAGAGAACGAATTGAAATCAGAAGTAATCAGAAGCTTTGCCCTGGTGTGGATGAGGGAGGAACAACTTAAAACTGCAGCCCTCGATACTGTCAGAACATTCACAACAAAAGAGCTGCTGGGTGTGAAAGCAGGTGAAGGCCAAAATCTGAGGACAGAGTTCAACAGGGCGGCAGTTAACCATAATAATTCGATAGCTGTTTACAGAGCTCTCCTTTCGGATTATTTCAATGAGAAGATATACATTGGCTTTCTTACCGGCTTGCCGGTGAACATGTTACTTGAAGCTACTTTCGATTTTAATGCTTTTTCGGGTCATGAGAATTTTTATGCCGGTACCGTGCCGGCTTATGACTCAATACCCGAGGTAAAAAAACTTGAACTAAGGGCTCAACTTGCGGATCAGCAAAGAAGGAGTTTAAGAAACACCTATGTGCCTGTACTGGGATTTGAAGGGTTCTTTGGAGCAAACCAGTACACCGATGATTTTGATCCCTTCCTGGGAAGCAGGTGGTATGGTGCCAGTTTCGTAGGATTGAACCTGAGGATGCCGCTTGTTGCAGGGGATAATACGAAGCATAAGACCGATCAGCTTAAACTGCAGGCTGAAGGACTTAAGTATCAGCTGGAAGATCAGAAGAATCTGATAAACAATAAACTACTGAGGCTGCACGGCGAAGTCAGACAGATAGCAGAACGAATCGCTCTGATGAAGCAGAATATAACCCTGCTGGAGGAAAACATTCTGATTTACCAGGAAAGATTTGCAAAAGGCCAGATCAGTGCTTACGATATGGTTACATTTGAGACAGATCTCCAGAAAGAGATCTCAGGAATGAACGAGCAGATTACAGAATTGGTAAACAAGCAGATCGAGGTCATTGAAACATCGGGAAGGTTGGACACTTTTATAGAAAGCCTGAGACATTAGCGGCATATTTATCACCTTATCATCTCATCCGGGGGCAGATCATATTCTTCTTTCAGTGCTATTCCCAGCGATTCCAGTTCGCGGAGGAGCGGCTCGTAGATTTCGGGAATAACCGGTCTGTAAACCCCGGTAAGCTTAAGAGTGCCATCAAGTATCATCTTTACGGCAATTGCTGCCGGATAAGCAACCGTGCGTGCCACGGCAGTATTGGTTGCGGGAGTACCGAAATCAGTCATTCCTGATTTTATAACCTCCATTTTTCCATCGGGATATGAGGCCAGGAAAATATGCTGCAGTACAACCATATCACGTTCATTGGCTGAAAGCGACATCTTCTCAATCATTCTGGCCGATGTTATCTCAAAAGGTGTTGTATCGCTGTAGGGGAGTACTTCATCGCTGAAGAAACCCAGCCATTCAAGCGATTTAATGGCTTCAGAGTCAGGGCGTATGCCTGCTCCCTCAGCCACCTTTTCTCTTAACCCTTCTGTAACTATTCCGGACCCTTTCCTCGCCGCAATAAACTGTGCATAAGTCATACCTGAAAAATCACTTACTGTATCATCCAGCATATTAAGGCTTTTCATCAGATCGAGGGTCCCGCACCAGCCTTTGAATCTGAATGTCCCCCTGTACATGGTTTTTGCTTCGGGGATACCGTAAATATCGATATAGCTTATCGAATCCCGGTTGGGGTATACTTCCAGATCGCCGATACCAGGGAAGAAATAAGTGAACCTGTCCTTGAAAAGGTTGACCGGTTCTATTGAGATCCTCTTTCCGTTTTTAAGGTAGAGTGCGCTGTTACGGCTGGCCAGTATCACTCCTTTCGGACTCCAGGAAAACTTATACCCCGGTGGATTATCGGCAGCTTCGGGTGCAGGCAGAGCACCGCATATTGAGTAAAACTCATCGACTTTACCCTCCTGCGAATGAATGTGATCAATTATCTTCATGGCGCTCATGTGATCAATGCCCGGATCAAGTCCTGTTTCGTTAAGCAGTATCACCCCGGCTTTTTTCGCCTCTCCATCCAGTGCCTGCATTTCAGGCTGAACATAAGAAGTGGTAACAAGTGATTTGCTGTGTTTGATGCAGATTACGGCAACATCGGTGTGATACCTGTAGGGTAAAAGGGATACAGTAATATCATTCTCCTTCACCAGACGATCCAGAGTTTCTTTGTCGTCCATCGTCCATTTCATTGATGATCCGCGGGGATGATCTTTGATAAGCCTGTCAGCCTTCTCTTTCGTTGATGTTGCGATCATTACCGCAAACCCTTTCTCAAGCAGATATTCAACCAGGGGCTTTGCTACCAGACCGGCTCCAAGGATCAGGACCTTTTTCATACCAATAACGATTTTCAGTTCACGTCAGTACAAGATATGAAATCAATCGGGGATTATCAATGATAAAAGATATATACGCTTCTTATCAATCCGGTATACAGGCTGAAAGATGTATATCAAAACCTCCGGCCACTATTTTATGAACAAATTTTTAAAAGAGCTTAATTAATAATCCCCCGGGTGTATCTTTGTTATGAAGAATCACTTTTGTGAATCAACGAACATTATCAACACCAGATGTCTGATCCCCGTAAATATGTTGAGACGCCCCTGATGAGGCAATATTACAGCGTGAAGGCAAAGCATCCCGATGCCATTCTCCTTTTCAGGGTGGGGGACTTCTACGAGACCTTTGGTGAAGATGCGGTGAAAGCTTCGGGGATACTTGGTATTACCCTTACACGGAGAGCTAACGGGGCGGCTTCATTTGTTGAGCTCGCCGGATTTCCCTGGCATGCCCTTGACACGTATCTGCCGCGGCTTGTAAGGGCAGGACAGAGAGTGGCAATATGCGAGCAGCTGGAGGACCCGAAACTGGCAAAAAAGATTGTGAAAAGAGGGATAACAGAACTGGTGACACCCGGAGTCTCGCTTAATGATAACGTACTGACGCACAAGGAGAATAATTTTTTGGCAGCTGTCCATATCGACGGAAAGATAGCAGGCATTGCCTTTCTTGATATCTCCACCGGAGAGTTTCTTGTTTCTGAAGGGACAATTGAGTATGCCGACCAGATGCTTAATAATTTCCAGCCGAAAGAGGTGCTGTTTGAAAAGGGGAAAAGAGAGCTCTTCCTTGAATTTTTCGGGCCGAAGTTTTACACCTTCAGGCTGGATGACTGGATCTTTACTTCCGAAGCTGCAGGAGACAGGCTCCTGAAGCAGTTTGAAACCACCTCATTAAAAGGATTTGGCGTTCAGAACATGTCTTACGGAATAATAGCAGCAGGTGCCATACTTCACTACCTCGATATAACCCAGCACGACCAGCTCGGGCATATAACCTCTCTCGCGCGTATAGAAGAGGAGCGGTATGTATGGCTCGATAAATTCACCATAAGAAACCTTGAACTTTTCCATTCAGTGTATGAAGGGGCGAAAACCCTTGTTGATGTTCTGGATACTACTGTTTCGCCAATGGGAGGTAGACTTCTCAAAAGATGGATCTCGATGCCCCTCAAGGATATTGAACCTGTAAACGACAGGCTCGATATTGTAAGGTATCTGGTTGATAACGTGCCTTTCAGGGATAAGATATCAGAGCTTATACGGCAGACCGGTGATCTTGAAAGACTCGTTTCCAAAGTAGCTGTCGGCAGGATCAATCCGCGGGAGATGATGCAGCTCAAGAGGGCACTTAAAGCTTCGGAGCCGCTTAAAAATCTGTGCGGCGATGCCGGTTGCATGCCCCTTGAAAGGCTCGCTGAACAGATTAATCCCTGCCGGTCGGTCGCCGACAGGATTGACAGGGAACTTGCCTCCGATCCTCCCCTGCAGATAAACCGTGGAAACGTGATCGCCCCCGGAGTATCATCTGAGCTTGATGAGCTGAGAGAGATACTTTATCACGGTAAAAATTACCTGGCGGAACTGCAGGGCAGGGAGAGTGAACGGACCGGCATTCCCTCACTGAAGGTAAGTTTCAATAACGTGTTCGGTTATTATATAGAGGTCAGAAACACCCATAAAGACAAGGTACCTCCCGAGTGGATCAGGAAACAAACGCTTGTGAGCGCCGAGAGATATATCACGGAAGAACTTAAGGAATATGAGGAGAAAATTGTGGGAGCCGAGGAGAAGATAACAGCCATCGAAACAAAACTTTTTAATGATCTGGTGAGCGCGATGCTTGAATATATCCCGCATATACAAATGAACTCTGCTCTTATTGCCCGACTCGATTGCCTGCGATCGTTTGCCGTCGTGTCGTCGGAAAATAACTATGTTAGGCCCGTCCTGAATGATTCAGCAAGTCTTGAAATAATTGCCGGACGCCATCCGGTGATCGAGAAACAACTTCCCCCGGGAGAGTGTTATATCCCGAACGATATCGTTCTCGATACGGAAGATCAGCAAATCATTATTCTTACCGGACCTAATATGTCGGGAAAGTCTGCTCTTCTACGGCAGACAGCTCTTATAGTGCTTCTCGCACAGATCGGTTGTTTCGTCCCGGCTAAAAAGGCCGATATCGGTATAGTTGACAAAATATTTACCAGGACAGGTGCTTCAGATAATATAAGCCTCGGCGAATCAACCTTTATGGTTGAGATGAACGAAACGGCCAGTATCATTAACAATCTTTCAGACCGCAGTCTTGTGCTGCTTGATGAAATAGGCAGAGGAACAAGTACATACGACGGTATCTCTATCGCCTGGGCAATGGTTGAGTATCTCCACGAGAGCAAAAAAAGGGCCAAGACTCTCTTTGCAACACATTATCACGAGCTTAATGAAATGGAGAACTCCTTTCCGCGTGTAAGGAATTATAATATCTCCATCAGGGAGCTTAATAACAAGATCGTATTTCTCAGAAAACTAAAGAGAGGAGGCAGTGAACACAGCTTCGGGATCCATGTGGCAAAAATGGCAGGTATGCCGGGCAGTGTCGTGAAACGTGCTTCCGAAATCCTGAAAGAGCTGGAGCAGAGTCATCAGAAGAATGAATTGACCAAACCGATTGCCTCTATTGCCGGGCACAGGGAAGGACTACAGCTGAGTTTCTTTCAGCTGGATGATCCTGTACTGAAGCAGATACGCGACGAATTAATTGATCTGGATATTGATAATCTGACTCCTATTGAGGCACTGAACAAGTTATACAATATCAAAAAGTTCCTAAAGTGAACATGCCGCGATATCGGGCTGTCAGATAATCTCTTTTTCGTTATGAGAATTTACAAAAAGGATCGTCCCGGTGGGATCATATCCTCCAAGCACAGCTTCGCCATTGTGTTTCAGTCCCTCCACTCTGAATCCGATCAGGGTAATCGCAGCAGTTGCTGATTTTTCATTGATCAGGCTTTTCGTTGACACACCCGGCTCTGCCTGAATTATTTCTATATTCTTTTCAGTTATTGGCAGCCTTCCCGAGATAACCAGTTCGGAAAGCATGCTTCTGGTCTGTTCATAATTTTCAGGTTTGCAGACTTCAAAGATCCTGATATTTGCTTTCTTCCAGCTTGGGTGACCTAAGATAATAAAGCTGAGCAAAATGAGCAAGCTGGCATTCTCCGGCTCGCCAAAGTTGATCCAGACATGTATTCCGTTGCGGAAAACCAGATCTTTCCTGCTGGTAGCCAGAAGGCAGATATCAAAATTGCCGGCTTTTATTAACCGTATGTTTTCAATTATCTCTTTCAGATTATCAGGAT
Organism: uncultured Rikenellaceae bacterium; assembly: GCA_964633195.1. Lineage (GTDB taxonomy): Bacteria > Bacteroidota > Bacteroidia > Bacteroidales > VadinHA17 > LD21. The sequence continues at coordinate 80,670 of CAZWFL010000013.1, forward strand.
GCTCCTTGTCATATTCAAAAATGACCATATTGTTTTCCATACCGGATATTCCCGGGACCTGTATTGCCTGTACAATGGCGGATGTATAGGAGGGCGATATTATTGTATCAACATAAACATGATTGTTTGTGGTGTCGTAAAGCTCAATCAGCCTTGAAAGTTCTTCGGCAGCCTGTTCGCTCGTTGCCCTGCAGTAATATCCGTCAATCCGGTGAAGATATGTGGCAAAACCATATCTGTACGATATCCAGTTGAGCATCTGGAAAGCACGTGCCCTGACAAAGGAATCCTTGGAGATACAGATGGCGCTGGGCCTCCATTCCTTGGCCTTTTTCCTGCTTTCTTTCCTTTGAAGGTAAACCTGGAGGTTACGATTGATCTGGAAAAGGGCATTTGCGAACAGAGACTCCAGACCCTGCCTCTCCTTATGATAATACCTGATATAGGTATAGAGGCTTATCATAACGAGGATCGAGCCAACAGCATAAGGTGCATTGATCCTGAACATTACCCATACTGCGATCAGAAAACCTGCAAGGGAGAGATACCATCGTGATCTGAATGAAGGACGGTAAGAAGGAGAGGAGCCAAAATGGTTGAGGAATGAGATAAGACATAGTGAACCGTATGTTACAAGGAAGAACATTGAGATGATCTGGGCTACAGCATTTACGCTGCCAAGCGCTACAAAAACAAAAGCAATGGTTACTGTAATCAGTGAGGCATTTACCGGTTCTCCGTCTGCCTTTCTGCCGTAAGAGAGCCATCTGTTTAGCTTTTTCGACGGGAATGTTGAGTCGAGGGCAAGTGCCTGAAGCGTTCTGGGGGCAACCATTACCGAACCCAGTGCCGATGACATTGTTGATGCCGCAAGCCCCAGCGGAATGACAAAGACACCAGCTATTGCTATCTTAGACATTATCAGTTGATTGCTGAGCATCTCATCCGGACTGGCCGTCACGGTAAGCTTATATACAACAGCAACATAGATAAGCATTCCTGCTATTGTGGCGGTTGTAGTACCAAGTGGTATTGACTTTGAGGGCTTCCTGAGATCTCCGGAAAGACCCACTCCGGCAGTCATGCCTGTAAAAGCGGGAAATACAATCGCAAATACAAAAAAGAAACTGTTGAGGTTCCTTAAATCACCGGCAGGGATTCTGTTGCCCGCTGCTGTCCCGTATTCCGTGGATCCCAGGAAAAAAAGGAGCAGGGAAAGGAGCAATATCCCTGCCACCAGATACAGGACCTTTACTCCCAGGTTAGCACCTTTCTTAAGTATCACAAAAGCCAGAACAGCCATAACAGGAAGGCTGATAACCTGTCTGGGAAGATTTATGTTCAGCGAATCAGCGGCAAAATTAAAAACAAACTCAAATGCCTCTGTAAAGGCAATTACATAGAAAGCCACACTTATTGCCTGCGAAAGGTATAGGGCTATCCCTATTGTTCCTCCTATATTGAGCCCGAATGAACGTGAAATAATAAAATATTCACCTCCTCCTTCCACCCTCTTGTTGGTGGCCAGCTCTGATATGGCAAATGCTGTGGGTATTGTAAGTGAATGTCCCAGTATTATAAGAAGTATAACCCCCCAGAAGCCGAGCGTCCCGACAGCAAATCCGAATCTCAGAAAGAGAATAGCACCCAGTATGGTGGATATTGCCGTGAAAAATACAGGGGCCGTACCAAATCGTTTATTACCGTTAGATGGTTCCATAAATCAAATCTTGGATTAGGACCGGATGTTATCTTTAAGAACAAATAAACAAAAAATCTCATGTAAAAATAATTATCTTAACGCTGAAAAAACATTAATATGAAGAATTATATAACCTTTATGATCGCTCTTCTCGCTTTTCAGGCAATTATAATCCAGGAAGCGCTTGCTCTGCGGTGATTCTCAAAGAGGAATCTACTGCAATAAGATTTTCAGGTTGAATGAAAAAGTTAATGAGTTACAGCAGGCATCAATTTAAAAAGAGAAAGAAACTTTTATATGTATACGGCTCTAATCAACGGTTCCATTCTTAATGGCAGAGAAATTATTACCGGGAAAGACTTACTTCTTACCGGAGGGAAAATTTCAGGGATTAAAGAGAGCGGTTCATATCCGGAAGCTACGAAAATAGTTAATTGCCATGGCAATTATATCGCACCCGGACTGATCGATCTGCAGATAGCAGGCAGCGGCGGATATCTTTTTTCTGATAGCCCGTCGGCGGAAAAGTTAGCAACTATTACCGAAAGCATTGTAAAAAGCGGAACAACCGGCTTTCTTATTGTTCTGCCGACCAACACCTTTGATGTTTACAGTAAGGCTTTCAGAATAGTGAGGGAGAATCCCCATCCGGCACTCCTGGGATTACATCTGGAGGGGCCTTATTTAAATCCTGAAAGGCCGGGAGCTCATGACAGGTCATTAATAAGAAAACCCGGTCTGAGGGAAATAGATGATCTGCTGAAAGAGGCGAATGGCGTTGTTAAAATGATAACCATTGCCCCTGAGATATGTGATGCTGAGTTTATCAGATTTCTCGGCTCTCACGGAATTATAGTTGCCGCGGGTCACAGTAATGCCACATTCAGGGAGGCTGTGGCCGGTTTTGCAAATGGTGTCCGTTCTGTTACCCATCTCTTCAATGCAATGTCTCAGCTTCATCACCGCGATCCGGGTTTGCCCGGCGCTGCTTTCGTGACGGAGAATGTGTATGCCAGTATAATAGCCGATGGAATTCACGTTGATTACAATATGCTTTCCATTGCAAAAAAGATTATGAGTGAGAGGCTTTATCTCGTAAGCGATGCTGTTGAAGAGAGTTCGGAAGGATCCTATCGGCATGTGCGCCAGGCAGACCGGTATACATTGCCTGATGGCACTCTTTCGGGATCGGGCCTTACGATGATGAAAGCCGTGAAGAATTGTGTTGAGAATGCAGACATTAAAGTAGATGAAGCCATGAGAATGGCTTCTGGTTATTCGGCAAAGCTGATGAATTTCAACGACAGGGGGCTTATTGTACCGGGATACAGGGCTGATATTATCGAGTTCGACAATAAATTTGAGCTGAAGAGGATATTTATTTCCGGGGAAGAGGTCAAATAAACATAGAATGCACAGCAGGAGAGTGATCTATTTTGCGTCATACATTGGTATGATGCTGTTCGGGATAAGCCTCATAACCCTGGGTGCGGTGTTACCCGATCTGAGGGCTAAGCTCGGAATTGACGAGATCGCTTCGGGGCTTCTTTTTTCAATCCTGCCTTTGGGTATATTGTTCGGTTCCCTGATTTTCGGACCTGTTTGCGACAGGTATGGTTACAGAAGTGTCTTTTCTGTATCCTCTGTTTTTATCTTTGCCGGTTTTGAAGGAATAGCACTATCTCCATCTTTAAGTATTCTGAAGATTTGTATCTTTTTACTGGGTTTTGGGGGCGGAGCCATAAACGGAGCCGCCAATGCTCTTGTGTCTGATATCAGCGGCAAAAACAGGGTTGCTGATCTTGCCATTCTGGGATCCTTTTTCGGGATAGGAGCTCTTGGAATACCACTTTTGCTGGGATTACTTGAGAACCGTTTCAGTTTTGAGACTATTTTTGCAGTTTCCGGTTTTGTTATGCTGGCAGCAGGTTTGTTCTTTGCCCTGATCAGATATCCCCTCCCCAAACAGCCGCATGGATTTCCCATTGCTGCAGCAGTTAAGATGTTAAAAGACAAGGCTCTGATGACAGTTGCATTCTTTCTCTTTTTTCAGGCCAGTTTTGAAGGGATCTTCAACAACTGGACAACCAGTTTCATACTTGACAGAATGACAATAGCCCAGAACAAATCTCTTTTTGCACTGTCATCTTTTGTGATCGGCATGACAGTAATGAGACTGTTACTTGGTACCCTTTTCAGGTCAGTCTCGGTTTCGAGAATACTCTCATGGTCTTTTGTGCTTCTTCTTACAGGGCTGGCTCTCCTGCGAATGGCTTTTTCATTGAGTGCTGCCATACCGGCACTGGTACTTACCGGTGCCGGTCTTGCTGCCGGATTCCCTGTAATGCTGGCAATTGTCGGCAACCGCTACAGTGAATTCTCAGGAACGGCTTTCAGCATTGTACTGACAGTTGGGCTAGTTGGTAATATGGCAATAAACTACCTTATGGGGATAATTGCACAGGTTTTTGGCATTCATCATCTTACCTCAGTCGCCTTTGCAGAACTGGCTGCAATGATACTCCTGACAGTTTTCATTTTGGGGAAGACGAAGGGATGATATTTGAATGTCCGTATCTAAATCTCTTCTGCTTCTTTCTGATCTCTGCAACCTGTCTGAAAAAATCCGATGACCATACGAAAACATTGTAGCGCCTGAGTCTCTCCTGCATCTTATTTATCTTCTCCTCCTTTTCTTCTTCAGGCATCTTAAGGGCCTTATCAATAGCATCGGAAGTCTCCCCGATGTCGGTCGGATTGATGATAATGGCCTCATCCAGCTCAGCTGCTGCGCCTGCCATCTCGCTCAGAATCAGCATACCATGTTTGTCGGTCTGACATGCTATATATTCCTTGGCTACAAGGTTCATTCCGTCACGAATGGGAGTGATCAAACCAACATCACTTATATTGTAGAGGGCTACAAGCTCGTTGAACGGAACGGATTTGTACTGGTAAATTATTGGTCTCCAGCTCAGGTTGCTGTATTTGCCATTTATGCGTCCTACATTTGATTCAATCTCTCCTTTGATAAGGCGGTACTCTTCAATATTATCACGCGAAGGAACAACAATCATATTGAAGATCACTTTGTCGTGCCATTCAGGATAGTTTTCGAGAAAACGTTCAAATGCATGGAGACGGTTAAGAAGTCCTTTTGAATAATCCAGCCTGTCGACGGAGAAAATCAGTTTCCTGTCTTCAATATATCCGAGAAGCTTCTTCTTACGGTTGAGTGTTTTACGGGTGAGACATGCCTGATGGAATTTATCGAAATCAATCCCTATAGGGAATTCGCAGGCCTTGCAGAGCCTGTTATCTAAATGAATTATATTCTGATCCACTTTGTATCCGAGACTCCTCTTAACTGACTGGATGAAATAATCAGAATAGTCGCTTGTATGAAAACCGACAACATCGGCACCTGTCATGCCGGTGAGTATTGACTCCCGCCATCTGCGGGGAAGGAGCCGGAATATTTCAAAGCTGGGGAATGGTATATGGAGAAAAAAACCTATATCAGCCGAAGGGAACGATGCCCTGATCATACCGGGGAGAAGGAACAACTGATAATCATGTACCCAGACAAAGTCACCCGGCTTTATCAGGTTCTTTATACTTTCAAAGAAGAGGTTGTTGGCTGTGAGATATGCATCATAATATGAATTGTCATAGACTGTCCGGAACGGGAAATAATGAAAAAGCGGCCAGATCGTATCATTGCAGAATCCGCCGTAATATTTATCATTTACTTTTCTGGAAATCTCAACCGGAACAATTTCAAAGTCAGGATTAATGGTCACTTCTGTATGATGTTGCTCTCCCGTCCCTACCCATACTATCTTCAATCTGGTCCTTTTATCCGGATTAATTTTGCCTGCAAGCGAAAGAATTGCCGATACGAGCCCACCGGTATTCTGAATTGCATAGTATTTGTTATTCTTTTTTACAACCTTAAAAGGTAACCTGTAGGCAGCAATTATGATCCTTTGAAATTCAATCTGCTTCAATGGTTTCATCCGTATATAATTTTAGTTGTTAGGTTTTCATAAAAACCTGCAGGGTCAGCCCTCTTATTTCTCCTGAGGTTGATGAATAACTCTTTGAGGAAATGGTATTTCTATACCTTCCTTGTCGAATGCTTTCTTCAGCCTTTTACGGAATTCTCCCGTTACTTCCCACTGCTTTAAAGCTTTGGTCTCACCCAGGATTTTCACAACGATGGCGGAATCAGCAAATTCATTAACGCGGAGGAATTTCGGAGGTGTGATAATAGAATCCCTGAAATCGGGATCTTCCGCCATTTCAATCCCGGTCCGGTTTATTACCTCAATAAGTTTATCCAGATCAGTATCGTAGGCTACACCCATGTCGAGATTTACTCTCGCCCAGTCTTTTGACAGATTGGCAACCTTCATTACGGAACCATGAGGTATATGGTGAACTACCCCGTCAAGATCCCTGAGCGTGGTTTTTCTCAGACTGATATCAGCCACCAGGCCACCAGTACCGTCAAGATTTACAACATCTCCAATACGGTACTGGTTTTCAAGAATTACGAATAATCCTGTAATAATATCTCTTATGAGATACTGGCCTCCAAATCCAAACGCCAGACCTGCTATACCGGCACCAGCCAGTAAGGGGCCTATTTCGAGACCGGCTTCCTGGAGTATCATTAATAATGCAACTAACAGGATCACTATCCTGGCGGCTCCGTTAAAGATCATGATAAGAGTATCTTCCCTTTTTGTTTCTGCTTCTTTTGACTCACCCTCTGAAGCCACAACAGCAAGTCTAATAGCTTTCCTGATTATCCTGCTGATGACCAGGTTAAGGACATAAGCAGCAACAGCAATTATGACTATTCTGATCCCATGGGACATCAGCCAGGGAACTACCAGATCACCCCATCCTGTTAGCTTTTCTTCCATAGTAAAATAGTTTTAAATATTATAAACATCCATTTGAGTAAATTAATTGGATTTATCAGCCTTAACAGACTGCAAGATACGAAAAATCAGATTAATAATGAAAAAAAATGTGTAAGAGTTGTTCAGTCTTTATAAGGATCGAATGTATCGACTCCTGCCATAGCCACTCCAACCGGATGAAGCCGGAAAAGAATTTTTATGGTGTTTCCCTGATACTTCAATACATCACTGAGCCTCTTATAGCATTCAGGTGCTTCATCGGCATCTCCTCCTCTCAGCTCGATCCTCCGTTTTTTCATTTCTGTTTTTACAACTTCATAATCGATAACTCCCCTGACGATGGTCTTCAAGTGCCTGTTGCCGCCTTTTCCCTTCATCCACTTCTTTCTGCCTGCTGACTTTGTCCTTGACATTACCCTTCCGGCGCCGTGAACTGTTGTATAAAGAGCCTTCCGTGACTGTTCACTGTCTGTACCTTCAATTATTACCGAATCATCTGCCATTGTTGCCCCTATGAATCCTTTCTGTCCGGGAAAAGCCGGGGTGCAGCCTTTACGCACAACCCAGTATTTCTCCCCGAAATGCTCTTCAAGCCAGGCAAAATTATGATTGTTGTGTACCTGATATGTCACCCCGGGATTGCCCAGTATCTCAAGGACCTTTTTTATTACCAGTTCTCTGCCCGCATAGGCATATTCACCTGCCAGATTCATTGCCTCAATGTAAGCCTGTCCGGTTTCTGATCCGGCATCAAAAAGTATCGGCGGGGCATCCATGCTCCCCTCACTGACCCTGTCGTCAAAAGAGAGGCCGCGCGAGATTGCAATAAAACCAGTTGTTGTCCTGTGTCCGAATCCTCTCGAGCCGAAATGAACACCTATCCAGAGATAACCACTATCATCTTTAAAAAGATCAACGAAATGATTCCCGCTGCCGACTGTTCCAAGCTGCTCCTTTGCCAGCCTGAAGAGTTTTCTTTGCGGAATGAATTCTGCTTTGTGTATCTCTTCAAGTACTTCATGATCAATAGGTTCATTGTTATGCCGGCCAATGCCGAATGAGATCCGCCTGAAGATCTCATCCATTGTTTTCGGCAGATTAACTTCCACTGCCTTAACATCCGTTCTCACGGCATAATTTCCGCAGGCAATGTCAAACCCCACACCCGAAAGTGAGATCTTGTTCTTATAGGCAACAGCGCCGCCAATAGGATGGCCGTAACCATAATGTGCATCTGCATTAAGAACAGCAATATCATCCTCTGACGTGATACACCTTTCAATCTGCCTGATCGGCTTATCATCAATCAGCTCCCTGCCGAAAATCGTTATCTTCCCCATTTAATGCAAATCATTGCTGGCAAAATGCCGGCTGCTGCAAAGTTACCGGAAAAACCTTGGCTGACTATTAATCAGGGTGAACATTAACACAACTATACGAGAATGATGTAACATATTTGAAAAATTATGTAACATTTTTACCGGGGGCAGGGGTTAGTTTTGATAGTCGAACTAAAAAGAAAATTATGCCGGTAAAAAAAGTAATTGAAATTATGGCATCATCCCCAAAAAGCTGGGAAGATGCTGCAGGTATAGCAGTCAAGACAGCAGCCAAGACTGTCAAAGGGCTCAAATCAATCTATGTTCATCATATGAGCGCTGTCGTAGAAGACAATAAGATAACAGAATACCGCCTCAATGCCAAGATTACTTTTGATGTCCGGAACGAATAACTGATTGAATGACTTTCTGGAATCAACTACTCCTGGTTCTGTTGTAAAAGCATAAATCATAATGAATATTCTTTTAGTATACCCCGAATTTCCCGATACCTACTGGAGCTTTAAG
>CAZWFL010000014.1:0-12475 GCA_964633195.1 uncultured Rikenellaceae bacterium
CCGTTGTCCCGCTGTAATAGTTGTAAACACCTCCTCCTCCGTACCTCGGACTGTTTATCAGCACCACAATATTATCATGCGGGACAACTGCAGCATAATCATTAACAGCTTTAATATCGGTAGTTGTAAGGTAACGGTCGAGATCGAAGGTGTAGAAATTCGAATTAAGTGCAGTATTGACATAAATATTTTCGCCGGGTACATCAGTGCCGGATTCCATTGATACCGCCTCAACCGCCCAGATGTTTATCCTGTCACGGTATGAAGTGAAAGGTTCTTCTGCAAAAAGCACATCAGCCATTCTCCTGACATCATCCCTGAACTTATCCATTTCATCCGGCCTGTATCCTTCGGCAATAAATGCGATATCGAGGCATTTATCAGGATCACCTGAATAATGCACTTTTGTGACGTCAGCATCTACAGTTTTTTCTTTTAAAATGAAATAATCTTCAGGATCAATAATAGTCTGGTAAAGTGGCGAAAACGTGCCGTCTCGTTCTCTCTTGCTCAGGATAAACTTCACTTTATTTTTCGGAAACGGCATTGTTGCAACCTCATAGAAGCTTCTTTCCAATTTTTTAGCCTCCCCGGTTGTCTGCCACTCCTGAAAGAGGGTGGAGAATCCCCTCGAATATATCAGAGTGCTGGATTCAGCATCCCTAACCTCATATTTGAAATTCCCGTAATCAAAAGGATCGATCAGGTTTGTTTTTGATCCTGCCCAGAAAGGCTCCTCTTTCATTCCGACCGGATAAACATGGGTATTCTCAAAATCGCCGGCGAACATAAAATCGAATCTCAGCACCCTGTCAGAGAAATAACTGTCAAATGAAGGTTGTGCGCTTAGAATGAAAGGGATTAATAAAATCAGCAGCGTAAATGTCCTCTTCATAATTATATCTGGTTAATCTTATGTAAAGCTAAAAATAATCAGTAACACCGATCAATAAATTGTATAAATTTGCCCCTTAATTGAAACCTGACTTCAGAAGATCAAACATATGGCAGACATTAATACAAGGATCAGCGACTTTATCTGGAAGAACCTGAACGAGAAGCACGTTACAGTAAGGAAAGATCCTTTCTGGGAATCCCTGACGAAAACCGGAACTGAGATATGGCTCGACACAGGCGATATTGCTGAAGCTGAGAAGATCTGGACATCGGAGATGAGTGCACTCACTACGAATAACTCATTGCTTAATAATGAGATACAGAAAGGGATCTATGATATTTTCATAGCTGAGGCAAAAAGTATCGTCAGAGAGCTTCCTCAGGAGGCCAGGGTGAGGGAGATTGCCTTTATGGTGAATGCAAGGCATGGACTGAGACTGGCCCAGAAATTCGGAGGCTATGTGAGCGTCGAGCTTCATACCGATACGGCTCACGACATAAAAGCAATAGAGTATTACGGAAAAAGGTTTCATGAGATTTGCCCTGATCAGTTTATTATCAAAGTACCTTTTACAGCTGAGGGTCTGATAGGAGCAAGAAAGCTCAAGGATGCCGGTGTAAGGATCAATTTCACACTTGGCTTCAGCGCCCGACAGAATGTTCTTGTCACAAGGATTGCCAGACCCGACTATCTTAATGTATTTCTGGGCCGGATAGGCGCCTATATATTTGATAACAAGCTGGGCGATGGTGCCGGAGTAGGGGAGATGACAGTTATTGCTTCTCAGAACTGGGTGACAGGACTCTCCGCGGAGAATCCCTGGCAGACAAAGCTTATTGCCGCCAGTCTGAGAAGCCATCAGCAGCTGGAGCTTCTTGCCGGCACCGATGTGTTTACAATACCTCCCAAAGTGGCCATATCGGGCCGGAATGAGCTGACCGGTGAGTTCAGGACGCGTCTGCATGAGAATTATGATATGAAACTGTATGGTTCGGCAAAAGAGGCCTCTGTTGAAAGATTCACCGAGGTGGATGACAACATCCTTGAGCTGGCGGACAGATTGTCCGCGAATCTGCCCGGATCAGGCACTGAACTTATTAAGATTGCACACGGAGAGGGATGCAGGGATATGTTTCCAATGCTCACAAAGGAAGAAATGATGACTATTGAGGGTGATGGTAAGATACCGGTTCATTCGAAATGGGAGAAAAAAATAGCTGAAGGCAGGATTGCTCCCGACACACTTCTTACACTGGCAGGACTTGCTGTTTTTACTGCTGATCAGCAAATGCTTGATCAGAGAATTCGGAACCTTATCAGCTGATCTTTTCTCCCCGTTGCCTGAAGATCTCAAATAGGATTATACCTGCCGATACTGATACGTTAAGGGATCCGATGTTTCCCGTGATGGGGATCCTGATACTGTAATCGCTGATTGATGCGAGCTCCCTGTTGACTCCCTTCTCTTCCGACCCCAGGATAAGCGCCAGGGGGCCTGTAAGAGATGCTTCAGTAACAGTTGTCTCAGCCTTTTCAGTCCCGCAGACGATCTTCAGACCAGAATCCTTCAGATATCCGGCACTCCTCATCAGACTTTTCTCCCTGCAGACCGGCAGAAGATGCAGTGCCCCGGCCGATGTCTTGATTGCATCACCGGTTATCCTGGCAGATCCTTTCTCAGGTATTACAACAGCATGAGCACCCATGCAATATGCTGTTCTTACTATAGCCCCGAAATTTCTTACATCCGATACGCCATCAAGCAGGACGATCATCGGATCCTCTCCTTTTTCGAAGATCATCGGCAGCAGATTGTCGATTTTCTGGTATTCAATTAATGAGAGCCATGCCAGAACACCCTGGTGATTCTTTCTTGTTATCAGTTCTATCCTTTCAAGGGGTACGATCTGATAACTTATACCATTGTTTCTCACCTCTGTCATAAGCTCATGGTAGATAGCTCCCCTCAGGCCCTGCCGGATAAGCAGCCGGTCAATCTGCTTTCCGGCCCTGATAGCTTCAATAACGGGCCTCAGGCCAAATATGGCATCGGACTCTTTTATCATAGCTTTAGATATCTCCCGGGTTATCGAACCGGAAGACTATCCCTTTCCTCCAGCTGGCAACTGCCTGATCCCATTGTGTCACAAGTGTTTCGGTACGGCTGACGTAATAATCGTTATCGGAATAAAGTGAATTCCTGCTCCTGAAAGTAAAGAAGAGGTAATCTTCCCTGACCCGGTACCTGCCTCCCCATAATGACCTGACTTCAGGTTTCCTGTAGCCCCACATTTCACCGTCGGACGTTTTATATACTTTATCGGGCGGCCCATAAATTATGTAGACCATGCCTCTTTCGGTCCTCCAGCCCTCTTTGAAGGATGTGAAGTAGTAATTGGAGTAGAGAACCCTGGTATAGTATATCCTGATCAGCTCTCTGGACTTTTCGACGTTACCACCACAATTGATCCAGAACTCATCGAGGCTCACCTTCGGTTTAGTACTTGATCTCATAGCGGCCATCTCATCTGCTGAAGCCAGATAACCGAGAGGCTCAATCATCGTCTCCGGAGAGTTTGTCTCAGGGTATGAATTGCCAAAATTGAAGAATGTAAATCCTTCAGGTATTTTCCTGTCAACCGAGCACTGGTAAACACCTTCAACCGGAAATGCAACCGGCAGATCAGCTGAATAGGCAAGAGCCATCACTGTGTCGGGCTCATAATTGATAGTTTTCTCGGGAAGAAGCAGGGAAGGGGGATCGGGTACTCCCTCAATGGGTTTGTAGTATGATATGAAAAGAGAATCGATGGGGCTCTTCGTATAAACAATATTAACATACTCATTCTCCTTCAGTACCGGATTAAAAAGCAGATTCTTCATAAAATGTCCCTGGACCCGGAAACTGTACCTGTTAAAATCCGAATTGGTATTGAAAGGCACAAATGATTGTATTACCTGCATCCTGAGCCTGTCAAGTATCTTTATCTCAGCCATATATTCCATCCCCTTCTGCACCCTTAGCGGAAGGTTGTAGAGATATTCAGGTCGTGTTTCATCCTTTACAATGTTAATATTGAATGCGGCAGTATCTGTTAACCGCCTTCCCTTTGTAATCTCATAAAGCTTTACCGTAAGGATCATACTTGACATCGGTAGTCCCTGAGGATTGGCTTCTGTGAAATAGAGGTCCTCGGGGAAGAATTTTACAGAAAGTGTGGATGTTCCGTCTGACTCATTGAAAACACTGTAGCGGGGATTGATCGGATTCTTTGAAGGGTTGTAAAGGTATGACAGATCTTTGGAGTCAAATGCCGGCTGACTCGTCCCGCATGATGTCACAGATACCGCAATCAATAAAACAGCAGGGACAAAGATCAGTATCCTGTAAAATATTGTTTGCTTCATATTATGGCAAATTTGGTGTAAAGATATTGTTTTTCAGCTCATCCGTGCCGGTTACATACACATGAACCTGATATTCCTTCCCGGTTATCATCTCCTTTATATAACATTCTCTTTTATAAAGACTTCAAGTTCATGGGAATAAGAAGTCCATCTGTTCATTTCATCATTAAGTTTATCCTTTAAAACCTCGTAGTTGCTGTAGATATCATCCGGCAGCTGAGTGTTGTTGTTTGCCCCTGAGAGCGCCAGGGTGATTTCTTCCAGTTCCTTCTCCATCATTACGATCATCTTTTCTGAATCTTCAAGCCTTTTTCTCAGTTTTCTGAGAGTCCGTTCATACTCTTTCCTCTCGAGATATTTCTGCCGGGATGAAGGTACATCAGAGGGCTCCGGTCTCCTGATGGTTTTATCCCTTACTTCAATCTCCCTCAGGTTCTCAATTTTCTTTCTGCGAAGGAAATCGTAGATACCCCCGAGATGCTCTTTAATGCTTCTGTTCCTGAACTCATAAACCTTTGTTACAAGCCCGTCGAGAAAATCCCTGTCATGAGAAACCACAATTAATGTGCCATCGTACTCCTTCAGCGCATGTTTAAGAATTTCTTTTGAGCGGATATCGAGGTGATTTGTTGGCTCGTCGAGTATAAGCAGGTTATATGGTTCAAGCAGCAGCCTGGCCATTGCCAGTCTCGACCGTTCGCCTCCCGAAAGAACCCTCACTTTCTTGTCAACCTCCTCTCCCCTGAACAGAAAAGCTCCGAGCAGATCGCGTATCCTGCCCCTCATATCTCCCTTTGCAACATCGTCGATTGTCTCAAGAACACTTTTGCTTCCGTCAAGCAGTTCATCCTGGTTCTGGGCGTAGTAACCGGTAATAACATTATGTCCCTTCTTCAATAAGCCTGTGTGATCGAGTTCCCCGGTGAGTATTCTTGAAAAGGTCGTTTTCCCTTCACCGTTGCGGCCAACAAAGGCAATTTTCTCGCCTCGTGCAATTGAAAGTGAGACTTTATTAAGGACTGCATGTGATCCAAAGCTCTTTGAGACATTGTCTGCTTTGATCACTGTGGACCCGGAACGGGGTGCCCGGGGAAACCTTATATTGATAACGCTTGTATCCTCCTCGTCAACCTCTATACGCTCCAGCTTTGCCAGATACTTGATCTTCGACTGCACCTGTACAGCCTTTGTAGCCTTGTACCTGAACCGTTCTATGAACCTTTCGGTATCGGCTATCATCTTTTGCTGATTTCGGTATGAGGCAATCTGTTGCACACGTCTCTCTTTTCTCAGTGTAACATATTGCGACCAGGATGCTCTGTAATCATAGATCCTGCCGAGAGAGATCTCTATCGTCCTGGTGGTTACATTATCGAGAAAGGCACGGTCGTGGCTTACCAGCATTACGGCTCCCGGATAGGTTAAGAGGAACTCTTCCAGCCACTGGATCGACTCTATGTCGAGATGGTTTATTGGCTCATCAAGAAGAAGCAGTTCCGGCTTTCTGAGAAGGATCTTTGCCAGTTCGATCCTCATTCTCCAGCCTCCGCTCAGCTCCCTGGCAGGCCTGTTGAAATCTTCCCTTTCAAACCCAAGACCTTTAAGGGCCTGCTCGGTTTCCGCAATATATCCCCTGCCCCCGAGTATGCCGAATCTTTCCTCATTGAATGCCAGCATATCGCATAGCCTTAGATATTCAGGCGAATCATGATCCACTCCTGCAGAGATTTCATTCCGGCATCTCTCTATCTCTTTGTCCAGACTGATAAGTTCCGAAAATGCGGTAAGGGTTTCATCCAATACAGTTGTGCTGTCGTCAAATCGCATTTGCTGAGGCAGATAACCTACTCTGAAATCTTTAGACATATCAACAGAGCCGGAAGTTGGTTGCTGAATACCGGCTATCACTTTTATGAGAGTTGATTTGCCGGCACCGTTCCTGCCTGCAAGAGCTATTCTGTCCTGATCATTTATCAGAAATGAAATATCCTTTAAAAGATCAAAACTGCCGAATGAAACTGAGACATTCTTTACTGAAACCATCAGAAGGAAAAAAATAGAGGACAAATATAAAAAAAGTATCCGAGGGGATGAAAGAAGGGGTGTCCACGAAAGAGTTATCTTTGTGATTGAAATCAAATCAGAATTGAAATGAAAGCTAACAGATATGTTTTACGTATTGCCCTGCTCACAGCTGCAGTGACATTGCTTCTTTTTTCGTGCAGAAAAGAGAGTGATCCCCCTGAATATGATTACTGCGTAAGCCTCGATCATCTTACCACATACAATACAGCATATATCAGCACCCTGCTTGATAATGTATCGGGAGAATGGCCTGAAATTGCAGACCTTAAAGCGCTGATGACCACTGATGTGAAGCTCTATAAGCTTGTTTACAGGACCACTGTAAACGGAAACCAGGTTAACGCATCAGGGCTGGTCTGTGTACCTGTGAATGCAGGAGAGTATCCTGTGCTCTGCTTTCATAACGGTACAAATACTGTTAATGCTTTTGCTCCTACAAATTTCCCTCTTGATCCTTCATTTCAGATGATAGAATTTGTGGCCTCAATGGGGTATATTATCGTGATACCTGATTATCCCGGTTTCGGAGCCTCGGCACAGCTTGATCATCCGTACCTGATAACAGAACCAACTGTACAATCTGTAGTTGATATGCTGTATGCAGTAAAGGAGATTTCCCTCTACGAGTTTCCCGGTGTTTCAGCGCTGAATGAGTATTATCTGCTCGGTTATTCACAGGGAGGTTGGGCTGCAATGAATATGCACAGAGCCCTGGAGCTTGATTATGCTGATGATTTTAATCTTGCAGGAAGCGCCTGCGGAGCGGGTCCATATAACCTGCGACTGTTGCTGGATGAGATGCTGGGTTCTTCAACCTATAATATGCCGGTTTACATTGGGTATATAATTCATGCCTACTCTTCATACGACCAGTTCACCAATCCTGTTACGGAAATTCTCAATGAACCCTATGCGTCGGCCCTGGATGGTTTATATGACGGTACAAAAACATCAGGACAGATAAACAGCCAATTGACTAACTCGATCTCAGATCTTATAAATGCAGATTTCCTGTCGGGCTATGATTCTGATCCGAAGTATGCGTCGGTAAGAGATGCACTTGCCCGTAACAGTATAACCGCATGGAATAGTAAAGTGCCGCTCCTGATGATACACGGGGGCAGCGATACACAGGTTGATCCCATCACCACCGGCGATATGCATGCAGCCATGCTGCAGGCAGGGACAGATCCCTCCCTGTGTATAAAAGAGATACTTCCGGGACTTGATCATGGAGACGGTGTTATCCCGGCTTTGCTGAAAGGCCTCTTTTTTATCGGGGCACTCAGAAAGTGATTAATTGGTAACGACCGCAGTGATAATAAAAAAGGACCGGGATGGGGAAACGCAAGAAAGAACTGCCTCTGCTTGAGAATGTGAGGATTACGGATATTGGAGCCGAAGGTAATGCAGTCGCAAGGGTGGATGATATGGTGCTGTTCGTGCCGATGCTTATCCCAGGGGATATTGCTGATATCAGGGTTATCAGAAAGAAAAAGAATTACCTCGAGGGGAGGGCTGTAAGGTTCCATGCCATGTCGTCTGACCGGATTGATCCGGTGTGCATGCATTTCGGTATCTGCGGCGGATGTAAATGGCAGCATCTGCCTTATGATCTTCAGCTCCGTTACAAGGAGAAGCAGGTCATGGAGACCCTGATAAGAATAGGAAAGATAGAAAAGGCAGATTTTGAACCTGTTAAAGGATCTGAAGATATCTATTATTACAGGAATAAACTGGAATTTACCTTCTCGGATAAACGATGGCTTACTCCCGATGAACTAAAGTCGGATAAGGATTTTTCGAAAGAGGATGCGTTAGGCTTTCATATTCCGGGTATGTTTGATAAGGTGCTCGACATCAGGGAGTGTCATCTGCAACCCGGGCCTTCGGATGCGATAAGGAATGCAATCAGAAGATATGCTCACAGGAACAGACTTGCATTTTTCAATCTGAGAAACCGGACCGGGTTTTTAAGGAATCTCATTATCCGTAACTCATCCGATGGCAGGTTTATGGTTATCCTGGTATCTTACTATGAGGATAATGAAAGAGTTTCGGATTTACTCGATTTTCTTTCGCAGAATTTTCCTGAAATTACTTCTCTGATGTATGTCATTAATAACAAGGCAAATGATTCACTGGCAGATCAGGATGTAATTCTTTATCGGGGCGATGATCATCTCGTTGAGGTTATTGGCGGGCTGAAATTCAGAATAGGGCCCAAATCATTTTATCAGACAAATACCCGGCAGGCTGCGGAATTATACAGGATCGCCCGGGAATTTGCAGGATTCAGGGGAAATGAGATAGTATATGATCTCTATACAGGCACTGGTACAATCGCCTGTTATATAGCTGATTCTGTCTCGAAAGTTATTGGTATCGAATACCTTGAGGATGCTGTAAGAGACGCCGGAATTAATGCAGCTATGAACAATATCACAAATGTTCAATTCTTTGCAGGGGACATCAGGAAGGTTATGAACAGGGAATTCATCAATACTCATGGCAGACCCGGTATAGTAATCACTGATCCGCCAAGGTCGGGAATGCATGCAGACGTTGTGAGAGCAATACTTGAAGCATCACCACAAAGAATAGTCTATATAAGCTGTAATCCCGCAACTCAGGCCAGGGATATTTCATTGCTCAGGGAGGGATACAGGGTGACAAGGGTCAGGCCGGTTGATATGTTCCCGCATACTCAACATATTGAGAATGTGGTGCTGATGGAGAGGTTGATGTCACAAAAGAATAATCAGGGTAACAATTAATGTAAAAATGCCTTATATTTATCACCTGTTTGATAAATGAGTTCGCATGAAAGCTGAGGTTTCCCGGCCCGATAAATTGCCTCCTCTGCCTCAGGAGAAAGGTATGGATGACCATTTCGCAAGCCTGCGTTATGCCGGAATGATACAGAATGCACTGATGCCTGATGATGAATTTCTCAGGGAGATCGTGAACGAGTATTTCATATTCTTTCTGCCCCGCGATATCGTAAGCGGCGATTTCTACCATGCTTTCAGTAATAACAGGTATACATGCCTGGCCGCAGGAGATTGTACTGGTCATGGCGTTCCTGGTGCACTCTTAAGCATACTCGGGATCAACTTCCTGAATGAGATATTCCAGTCGAGGCCGGAGATGAAAGCCAACAGGGTGCTTAACCTTATGCGGGAAAAAGTTATGAAGGCACTGCATCAGACAGGTGATCAGGAAGAGGCAAAGGACAGCATTGATATAGGGCTATGCATATTCGAACGGGAGACCGGCCAGATGCAGTTCTCAGGAGCCAACCGCCCCCTTCTGATGGTACGTAATGGTGAGCTGTATGAATACAAACCAAACAAGATGACCATCGGCGTTGCCCCTTTTACGGAACAATCATTTACTAACAATATTATTGAGGTAAGGCCGGGTGACACATTTTATCTCTTCTCCGACGGTTTCTATGACCAGTTTGGGGAGATAACGGACAAGAAATTAAAATACAAGCAGTTCAGACACATCATACAATCACTTACCGGAATGTCGATGGTAATGCAAAAGGAGTGTCTTGAATATTCTTTCATGGAGTGGAAAGGTAATGCTCCACAGGTTGATGATTTACTCGTGATGGGATTTCAATTTTAATAACGAAAGGGAATGATGAAGCTGATAGCGTTCAGGATCAGGAATTTCAGGTCGATAATTGATAGCGACTGGCAATCTCTTTCACCTGATAATATTACATGCCTTATAGGTCAGAATGAATCCGGAAAAACTTCGATTCTGGAAGCTTTGAGTGTTTTTTATACCGGAGTGATATCAGAAGATATACTACGCAGCGACCTTTCGTTGCCTGAAGTAAGCTGCAGGTTCAGTATCCCGGAAGGGTGGCTTGTTAAGATCACTGATAATCCGGGGACTGAGCTGAAAGAGCTGCTGTCCGGACTCAGTCATCTTGAACTTACAAGGAAATGGCTCCCTGATCTTTCCTCAGTTGTCTATGCCAGCGGGAAGATAAGCGAGTACCTTGATTCACTTGAGGATGCCTGGCGCCTTTATCTCGATGATGTTACAGATAAGCTCAGGGATGAGATCAACCAGATCAATACTCTCAGAAGTGAGCTTAAAGACCTTATAAATGAGACTGTTGAGGTAAAAACCAAACTCTCGCTTGCGAAGGGCAACAGAAGAGGTTTCTCACTCTTCGGCCGCAGGGCCGTCGATCTCGCTTCCCCTCCGGGCGAGCAATATCATGAACTGAAACAGCGGCTTGGTGACACAAGGAAAAAAGAGGATGCAATAAGAGGCGAGCTTTCAAAAAGGGAGTCGGTTGAAAGGGTAGGAGAGAACTGGACGGAGTTGAAGGGGGAATGTGATGCTCTTGATGCACATCTTGCAGACCTGGCAGTTAAACTCGAAGAGAGGCATCAGAAAATGACGCTTCTGATGCGTCCCATGGAGCAGGGTGATGACCTCGACTGGAACAAGATCGTTAAAGATTACAGAAAAACAAGAGCTGATCGTGATCTGAAGAAGGAAGAACTCAACAGGCACGTAGCATTTGCCGGGTATATCATGGAAGGGTTCACAGAGGAGGCTGCGGAAAAAAAGGTGAATGAGACTGTAAGATCGTATAAGTCACATGTCAACAGCGAGATCCTCGGAAAGAAATATTTTGAACAATGCCCTGTTATTGAGCTTTTCGAAGATTTCGGAAGCCTCCTGCCGAACCGGATTGACATGGATGATATTATAGCAGGAAAAACCAGTGTTGAAGGCTACAAGGCGGCGAGGAACTTCCTGTCGCTGGCGCAGGTTGATTACTCATTTTTTGAGCAACCTTCGAGCAGAATACTCAAACAAAAAATTGAAAACCTCAATCATGTCCTGACGAAGAACTTTCAGGAGTTCTGGCAGCAGTCGATAGGGCGCAATAACAAGATCCAGATACTGTTTGAGCTTGATCATTACAGTTCATCATTTGGCGACAAAGCCGGCAAACCTTATCTCGAATTCTGGATAAAGGACGAAGGCGAAAGGCTCTATCCCAAGCAGCGGAGCAGGGGTGTCAGGTGGTTCCTCTCTTTCTATCTGGAGCTGAAGGCATCCGCCAGCAGCACAAACATGCCGATGGTACTGCTTGTCGATGAACCGGGTGTAAGTCTTCATGCCAGGGCCCAGGAGGATGTGCTGAAGGTTTTTGAGGATATCAGCGAGAAGATACAGATAATCTACACAACTCATTCGCCTCACCTGGTGGAGATAAACAAACTGCACCGTGTCCTGGCTGTGCAGCGTGACGATCTTGACAGTCACCGGAGCACAACACGGATAATAGATCCTCTGAGGCTCTCCACGGCCACACCCGACACGCTGACACCCCTCCAGAGTATTCTCGGACATCCCGTAAGCACCGACACTTATACATCCGGCCGTTTTAACCTGATAGTGAACGATGTGGGTTCCTTCTGTCTCCTGAATGCAATAATTGAACTTACCGGGTTCAAGGGACCGATCAACCTGATCCCCTCGACCAATGTATCCTCGATACCCCTGATGTGCAATATCTTCATGGGGTGGGGGATGGAATTCGGAGTCCTGCTTTTTGACAACGATGTGGAGAGCGAGATAGGTGAGTCGCTGAAAAAGAATGTCTTCAAGACAGAAAGCAGCGGTGATGAGCTGGTGATAAAAATGCCCGGGATGTTCCTTAATGCAGAGGATCTTCTGTCGACGCTTGATTTCAAGAATCATATACTTAACAGCAGGGAGGGAATAACAATTCCAAACTCGCAGTATACTAAGGAAAAGGAGGTCCCAAGGAATTTTGTTTTCAGCAGGTTCCTCAGCAACGTGCAGGAGGGGCTCATAAAACTCTCTGACTTTGATGAAGAGAGCCTTGAGAACTTTAAGCTCGTAACCGATTTGCTGAAGGGCCTGAAATAATTTTTCAATTATTTTGCGCTTACGACCTTAATAGCTATTTTTGGCCCACCAAATAAAACCCGGAGAGATGGGTGATCCGCCTCCGCTAAAGCTACGGAGGGCGAAGGTGGCTTAAACAGTACCGGAGAGATGGGTGACCCTCCT
>CAZWFL010000014.1:12575-12845 GCA_964633195.1 uncultured Rikenellaceae bacterium
TCGCTAAAGCTTCGGTGGGCGGAGGTGGCTTAAACAGTACCGGAGAGATGGGTGACCCGCCTTCGCTAAAGCTTCGGTGGGCGGAGGTGGCTTAAACAGTACCGGAGAGATGGGTGAGTGGCTGAAACCAGCAGTTTGCTAAACTGCCGTATGGGAAACTGTACCGGGGGTTCGAATCCCCCTCTCTCCGCAACGCCAAAATAAACCCCGCCGACAGGCGGGGTTGTTTATTTGACCGAAACTCCGTCTAAAGCTTGCTTTAGTTAGGAG
>CAZWFL010000014.1:12945-84294 GCA_964633195.1 uncultured Rikenellaceae bacterium
TTGAGGGAAAATAAACAATAACCCGTTAGGGTTTATTTTGGCGTTGCAGGATCCCCCTAAGGGATCACGGCCGAACAGAGTGAGGTCGTAATCCCTGTATTTCATGTACTCACCCCCCTGCCCCCCTCTCTACTTCGTAAAGAGGGGGGATTTATTGGTAATGAGGTGTATAGATGTCGAAAGCTCGCTTTCGTAAGTTGTTGAGGGAAAATAAACAATAACCCGTTAGGGTTTATTTTGGCGTTGCAGGATCCCTGTCTATTCTTCTCTATATTCAACTCCCTTCTCTCTCATGAAATCCTTCAGTATTGATACATGAATACAGTGCCCCAGGTGAAGGAATGGGTAGTCCCGAACTCTCTTTTTACTTCCGTTTACTCTTATCTCCTTGTTCTCAACATCAAAGCCAAGGTGGAGGTGTTTTGTGGCAAATTGCATACCCTGAACTATCCCCTTGTCATTGAACAGAGGCCCGCCACTCTGTCCCCTCAGTCCCGGAACACTCATCTCAATGCCATATATCCTTGCTTTATCCCTGAGGAAACGGGTAATCATTCCTTCAATCGGGAAAATGGGTGAACGGGACCGGCCATCTGAGGTCCATTCCATCAGGTCCTTTTCCGGATCATACCTGTAATTCGTAAATTCAGGAAAGGGATAGCCCAGCCTGCAGAGGAAACGACCCTGTTTCAAATAGCTATCATCTGCCTGGAAAACAGGAAAACTATTGCAGAAGAGCTTATCGAAGCCTTCAAACCTTACAAGCGCAAGATCATAAACGGGGTGGGCATGAATCTTGAAGCTACTAGTTTTGTCAACACAGTCAACCAGGTTATTTCTCAGCTCAACAATACTTGAAGGGGTGTAATTATATTTCTTCTCCAATGCTGCTTTCTTTTCTGCGAAATTATCCGTGCCTTTAATCTTATTTAATTCCCTCCTGAAGGAATCATAGGTATTATTTACCCTGGTTGGAGAAGTAAGCATCTGTACTATGTGCTTGCACGTAATCGCCCACCCATCTTTATTCACTACAAAAAGGGTGGCCGATCCGGGAACTATTTCTGTCGAGTTGTAATACCTGCTTATTGTATGAATAGGTCTTGTAAATTTTGAGACTCTTTCAATTGCGTCTGTGAACATAATTAATTCCCAATTTTGTTATAAGGTCTTATAACAGCTATCTCTTTTTTAAGAAGTGTAAAAACCGGATTTATTGACCGACCTTCAACGATTTAAATTGATTTCCTTCGCTGATCTATATTGACTACCCCTGATTGCCCATTAAAAAAAATATTCTTTTCATGATCCGTTTAGTACAGGATAAAATTAGTAAAAAGATGTATATAAGCCAGGGAAAATAATACCTGGATAAAAGAATAAACAATAAGACTTACAGAAGACGTAAAATTCGCTTCTCAGCAGCGAACTGATATTGTCATCGACAAAACTGCCCTGCTATCTTCACATTCACACTGCCATCGACAAAGCTGCCCTTTTATCTTAAAATTAATACTACGACTGATGAACCAACATCCTGCCGGTAAAATAAAACTGCCCGGTTCGACTATTTCATATCACACACTTTCGTAACTTTATTGCATAATGAACCCTGCAAAAACTGACCTATGAGAAAAATTATCTTGTCTCTGGCTCCTCTTTTTATGTTATTAACCCTTTCATGCCAAAATATCTGGAGTGAAAGGAACAAGCCGGAAAAACCCTCGGAAGCTGAAATTTCCGACGATTCTTTAATGACTCTGGTTCAATACCGGACTTTTCAGTATTTCTATGATGGTGCAGAACCGGTATCAGGAATGGCAAGGGAGCGGTATCACGTTGACGGGGAGTATCCCGGTAATGATATGAATGTCGTTACCACGGGAGGCACCGGTTTTGGCGTGATGGCAATTCTCGCCGGTATTGAGAGAGGCTTTATTACCAGGGAGGAGGGTCTTGCACAGCTCAGCAGGATTGTGGGTTTTCTGAAAAACGCCGACCGTTTTCATGGAGCATGGCCTCACTGGTTGTATGGTGAGACAGGGAAAGTCAAACCATTTTCTCAGAAAGACAACGGAGCTGACATAGTTGAAACTGCCTATTTGATTCAGGGGTTACTTTCTGTCAGGCAATATTATAAGGATGGCAATGCTGAGGAGAAGCTGCTCGCGGATGAGATAGACAGACTCTGGCGGGAAGTTGAATGGAGCTGGTTCACAAAGGGAGGAGAGGATGTTATTTACTGGCACTGGTCGCCCGATTACGGATGGGAAATGAATCATCAGATACGCGGCTACAACGAGTGCCTTATTACATATGTGCTTGCAGCATCATCACCAACATATCCAGTAAGTCCGGAGGCTTATCACCGGGGATGGGCAAGGGGAGGAGATATAAGAACGGTAAACGGTAAATATGGATATACACTTACACTGAAACATAACGGAGCTGAGGAATATGGCGGACCATTATTCTGGGCTCATTACTCGTACCTGGGACTTGACCCGCGGAAGCTGAAGGATAGTTATGCCGATTACTGGCAGCATAATACAGATCATACCCGTATCAACTGGAAGTGGTGTGCTGAGAATCCGTTGAATTATGCCGGATACAGCGAAAAATGCTGGGGACTCACGGCAAGTTATTCAGTTAATTTCTACTCGGCACATGCCCCGGGAGAGAAGAAAGATCATGGAGTAATCTCACCAACAGCCGCACTCTCCTCAATGCCCTATACACCGGAGCAATCGATAAATGCCATGAAGCATTTCTATAATGAACTCGGGGACAGAATTTGGGGCAAATATGGTTTCTATGATGCCTTCAGCGAACATCACAACTGGTATCCTCAGAGATACCTGGCAATTGACCAGGGACCTGTTGTGGTAATGATTGAGAATTACCGCACAGGACTGCTCTGGGACCTTTTCATGTCGTGTCCGGAAATTAAGGAAGGACTGAATACCCTGGGTTTTCTTTTTTGAAAATCATAGTTACGTATCAAAAAAAAATGTAGGTTTGGAGGCTACTCTAAACTAATCTTTCATGATTGCAGTATGGCACGATTTACAGGAATTATAGGAATTTTAGTTCTTCTGGGGCTTGCTTATTTATGGTCAAACAACCGCAAAGCGATCAATTACCGGGTTGTATTTACAGGATTGGGACTTCAGTTTCTCCTGGCAATTTTCATACTTAAGGTTCCGTTGGGACAGAAGATATTCTACTGGCTGGGGATGGCTATCAACAAGCTTCTTGACTTCTCTCAGGAGGGTGGATTTTTTATATTTGGCGATCTGACAAAGATCACGGAAATAATTCCCGAAGGCATTGTTAAGAGTGGCGTTTTTCTTTTTATTCTTTTGCCAACCATAATATTTGTGTGCGTTCTGGTGGCAATGGCTTACCATGTGGGCCTGATGCAAAGGATTGTGGCACTTATAGCCAGGTTTGTACACTGGCTGATGAGAGTAAGCGGAAGCGAGGCTCTTTCGAATGTGGCGAGTGCTTTTGTAGGTCAGGTCGAGGCACAGATAATGATAAGGCCCTATCTCTCCGGAATGACTATGTCGGAGCTGCTTGCCTCCATGACGGGAAGCATGGCCTGCATAGCCGGAGGAGTGATGGCTGTCTACATCTCGATGGGGGTGCCTGCTTCTTACCTGCTGGCTGCAAGCCTGATGGCTGCCCCAGGAGCTCTGGTGATATCGAAGATTGTATTTCCCGAGACACTGGAATCAGAGACCAAGGGAAAAGTCAAGCTTGAAGTGAAGAAAGAGCATACCAACATTATGGATGCAATAGCACACGGCGCAACGGATGGAATGAAGATATCCATTAATGTGATTGCAATGCTTATAGGGGTTATTGCACTTATTGCACTTATCGACGCACTGCTGGGATACTTCGGAAATTTCCTGGCATGGACGGGCGTTTCACTCGAAGGTATAGGAATAGATGTTGATAATTTGCGGCTTAAAGATGTTTTTGGCGCATTCTTCTCTCTTTTCGCCATTGTGATGGGTGTGCCGCCCGGCGAATCACTTACCGTCGGTGCACTCATGGGAACGAAAATGGTTATCAACGAATTCGTGGCATACAGTGACCTGTCGCCAATGATACAGCAGGGTATGCTGAGCGCCAAATCAGTTGTGATAGCCAGCTTTGCCCTTTGCGGCTTTGCTAATTTCAGCTCCATTGCAATACAGCTTGGTGGAATAGGTGCTATGATTCCCCACCGAAAGGCGGACCTGGCAAGACTGGGATTCAAGGCTATGATCTGTGGTACCATGGCTTCATATATCTCAGCTTCGCTCGCGGGGATATTATTATAATCAGCTGCCCTGAATTACTCCTGTAACTGGCAGATATTCAGTTTACATAAATAAGCTGTTTTCAGGTATTGCGTCTGCATTTTTATCAATACTCCAGAACCGTCTGTCAAAACCGGTATCTGTAAAATCTCAACTGAAATGCCTAAACTGTGTCGTGTCAAGATATTGACATAAAGATAATTAAGATGTATTAATGTATAATAATACTGACAATCAACGGGTTTCTATATCAACTCGTGTCTTTTTTTGACGAACGTGCCGTTTTAGTAGCTAAACAGCAAATTTGTGTAAATATACAGTTGAAATACATAGACAAGAGATGCCCAGTTACTCCTCAATATGCCATTTAATGGGGGTTTGAGGTTTGTTATTAATACACGTAATCTGTATTTTTACTCAATCAAATAATTATTTTAATCTGGAAATCTAAAAGAGTAACTACAGATGAAGACAAACCTTTTTTTATTAATAAGCTTAGCTGCTATTATAGTATGGGCCTGCAGCTGTCAGTCAGACAAGAAAGGAATGAGAAATGCAGGTAATCTATTAGTGCAGGAGGCTGACGGAACATTGACCCTTCCTCTTGAAAATGCTGCATGTTACAGTAATCCGGAAGACCCATCCTATAATACTGCAGAATGGAGTGTTAACATTTCAACCGCAGGCCGTTACAGTATATGGTTGTCGAGTGCCACTACAGATACTACAGATTTCAGCTTTGCAAGAACGGTTAAAGTTAGTCTTCAGGACAACCAGATTGAACTGAAGCCTGAAGGCAAAAAACAAATAATCAGAAACTCTTCTGAAGTGAATCATCCATTCTACAGGGCGGATTTACAGATTGGAACCTTTTTTTTCCAGGAGCCCGGTGATTATTATATTCAGGTTATAAGTGACAAGATTATCGCCAAAGGTCAGGGCCCCGGAAATTCACAAACACCCGATAAAACCAGGTTACTCTCACTTTACCTTTCCCCGGTAACAAGATAGCATCTTTTTTATTCTTCTTAGAAGCGGTCAAGCCATCTGAATCTCTTTGAACTGTCTCCTATCTTGAATGCAATGGTCAGTTCATGACTTCCGTGAGATGCCCTTTGTATTTCATTTAGTGTATAATCGTATGAGTAGCCGAAGTAAAGGGTGGTCAGGTAAACTCGGCTGGTGATATATCTGAATCCGATATTGGCCACAAGGGAACCACCACCACCTCCTCCACATGTTCTGTAATTAACACCCGCCCAGATGCTCTGTGCATGATTATATTTACATCCGATATCAGCCTGAGGTATCAGCTGTTCTGACATTTTCATTAGAAAGGAAGGACTTAATTCGGTTTTTGTGCCTGTGGTGAAGGTGTATGATCCGAACAGGTAGTAGTGCCTGTCCATCTTGTAGCTGTTATACAATGTTTCTCCGATTTTTGCTATGGCCCCGAACAGTTGCTGGGCTGAAAATCCTAATTCGTAGTAAGGATTAAGGAGATAGACTCCGAAATCAACATCCGGAACAAAGATGCCCCTGCGCAGATTATCATTAAGCCATGGCTCAGACGGATCTTCAAAATGCGTCTCATTAGCGTTTATTTTAAATTGATAGCCTGTTATTGCCAGTCCCAGTGAAAGTTGTGTATAATCCTGCAACCAGGTATGATATGAATATGTGGTCTGAAATCCGGTTTTGGCTATCAGGCCATGCCTGTCGCTGAATACATAACCGCCAAATCCTATCTTGCCGTCAGTCTTTGGCCTGTAAACAGTCTGATTGAAGACATTCTGCCTGAGCTGGTAACCTCTCTTGAGGACACGGGTCTGCCAGGTGAAGGAATAAGTTTTTGGGGATCCTTTATACCCGATCCACTGTTCTCTTGCAGTCAGGGTAAAACTTGTATATCCGTCACTTCCGGCATGAGCGGGATTGATCAGGAACTTGTTGTAGAGGTACTGGCTGTAAAGGGGCAACTGCTGTGCAAAAGAGGCCTGACCCATGCAGGCGAAGAAAATTATGTAAAGTAGTCTTTTCATCTCATTCAAATATCAACGATTGTCACAATTCCGATAATTAATTTATATCCGTTCCTGATATCGATAGTATAATGGTATGCATCAATAGGCAAAGCCCTGCCATTATTTCTTCCATCCCACGGATGCGGATAGCCGGGCTCAGATTTCCACAATAACTGTCCCCATCTGTTGTAGATGGTTATGATTACCTCAGGATAAATATCGACATTACCTATGTTCCATACATCATTGATAAGGTCGCCATTGGGGGATATAGCCCCGGGGATGATAAGGCAGTGCTTATGTATAATTCCTGCCGGCACTGAACCCACTGTTGTACAGCCATTTGCATCAGTAACTGTTACGGTATAAACCCCTGTTCTGACATTTGAAAGATTCTGTTGATTTGAACCGTCTGACCACAGGAAAGAATAGCCGCCATCTTCAATTCCCCCGGTGACTGTCAGCCTCACTTCACCGTCAGCAGTACCGTCACAGTAGGGTTGGGATACCTCAAAGTGAAGCGTTATCGTTTCAGGATCGGTGAGAGTTACGGATGAGTCAGCAGTACAGTAGTTTGCATCAACGATTATGATTTTGTAGTTACCTGCGTTGAGACCGGTTCTTTCATTTCCTATGAATCCGTCAATCCAAAGATACTGGGCGGAACCGACATTGTTTACAGCCTCAACGGTGATTGAACCTGTAGTACCAGCATGGCAATTGATATTATAGTTACCGTCGTCACTTACTGAAGTGGCAATTGTCATCCCGAGACGATCCGGCTGGTTAAGTTCAAATGTTTCTGAAACTGAACAGTCGTTTCTGTCGGTAATTATCATGGTATACTCGCCGGCTGTTAATCCTGATATTTCACCCGAAGAAGATGTAAAGCCATCCGGAACAGTCCAGATGAATGTGTACGGAGCTGCATCCGGATTCGGATAGATGTTGATGAATCCGTTCGAGTATCCGTAACAGCTTATGTTATATGATTTATAATCAGAGATTTCTGTCGTGTAATCAACCTCCGGATGTACCCAGATTGTAACGGTATCTGGTTCACCTATACAGTCTGTGCTTCCATTACCTGTCACGATACGCGGGATGAATATGTATTCAACTTTCCTTATTTCGCGTGTGCTGTTTGTTAAGGTTTCAATCAGATCGCCGGTATTGGTGTATATTCCACTGATCATATATCCTGCAATGCCTTCATCCGGGACAACCGTCAGTTCGTACATCCACTCTCCTCTGATTGGTCCCAGCGGATTATCTACAACGATTATCGTACTCTCACCATAACAGATAGTAGAAGTTTCCGGACTTACATTTATTTCGGGAGTCGGGTTAACCCATACTTCTGCTGTTACTGTAGTGAGGTCACACTGGCCGTATACCTGTGGCATAATAGTGTAAACGACATTATGGGCCTCATTATCTGAGTTGGTAAGGGTCTGTATTATTGAAGAGAGTTCGCCTGAATCATCACCTGAAGCTCCGGTTACTTCATCGGTTGCGCTTACGGTCCAGGTCCAGGTTGTATTCGGGATGTTGTTCGTAAGTACAAGTTCTATAGTCTCACCGTTGCATATTATATTTTCAGAAGGAGTAACAGCAGGATTAGGATTAACTGCATAATTAAAGGTTACTAATGCCGTGCATGATCCAACATTAACCAAATTGTCAATTACTGTAAGAGTAACATTATTGGGTCCGAGATCTGTACAGTCGAAGTCTGTTCTGTCGATCGTCATCGATGCAATTCCGCAATTGTCGAAGCTTCCGTTATTGATATCATCCGGCGTTATTGTGGCGGTGCCTGTATTAATATCAAGTTCAACCGTTATATCCCTGCAAATTGCTACCGGAGGAGTAATATCAGAAACGGTAACTGTAAAACTGCAGGATGCCGAGAGACCCAGGGCATCAGTAACAGTATAGTTAACTACGGTTTCTCCCAGGTTAAATGTATAGCTGGTTATATTATTAATACCAGAATCGTCAGATTCTGCAATGGTAGCTCCTGTCATGGTCCATGTCAGTGTTGCGATATTATCGTTGGGATCGGAGAACGTGGCAGCAAGACCTTCAGATATCAGGATGTCGCAGGTGGTTTCTCTTGTTGTGGTTATGACAGGTGTCGGGCAGCTGATCTCCGGAGGCAGGTTATTCAGCGGCACTATTACTATATTGCTGACTCCGGTTACTGCATCAGAATTGGGAGCATAGCCGGAAGCTGTTGCGCTGTTGGTTATTGAGGCCTCATCTATATCTTCCGGAGATACTGTGTGTATTGCGGTACATGCAATACTGCTGCCCTGTGCCAGAGTGTAAGGAGCACCTGCACAGGTTATCTCAGCGTTAGGATCAGTCACTTCAACACCGCTTATAGTAACATTCCCGGTATTAATTACTGTGATCTCATAGTCAATTACTTCACCTGTAGCTATATAACTTGTTATCGTTGTTGATTTGGTTACAGTTAATTCGGGTATCTGGATTGAAAGAACAACATCGGTATCTTCAGCCGGATCAATCGTACCTGAAGGCGTATTGCCGTTAACAGTTGCCGTATTGATATACTGTCCTGCATCGATGTCTGCCTGGGTAACGGTGTATGTTGCAGTATAACGCCATATCTCGTCAGGATCGAGCCTGTTATTCCTGTTGATATCGCCCGAAATATACCTGATACTTCCCGGATCGGCTCCCGGATCGGAGACCAAAACGTTACTTATGGTAACATTTCCGGTATTGGTAATGTTTATATTGTAGTGGATGATGTCATCCACTTCATCAAAGCTCGTTTCTTCTGATGTTTTGGTGAGGGTCCATCCGGCTATCTGATTAGCGGCAACGGATTCGCTGTCTGAAACAGTGTTTGTTACCCCTCTGAAAGTATATCTTGCGGTGGCAGTGTTGTTAATATGACCAGTGTTAAAGTCGTTCTGTGTAACTCTGTATGAAGTAATCAATGTTTCAGATTCGCCAGGATCCAGTGATGAGATTATTTGGTTCAGACCTGTTAAAGGATCTGTGATGCTTATGTTTGTAAGCGTTACGTTGCCTGTATTGCTCACTATGATGTTGTATGATATTTCTTCGCCAACAGCCGAATAGTCATCCTGTGCTGCTGTTTTTGATATTGTCAGTTCCGGAGCCTGCAGTGCAGGAACGCTTTCGCTGTCAGATTCAAGATAATTAATGCCGTTGTAACTAAATCTGGCTGTAACTGTATTATTAACAAGTCCATCATTAATATCATCAAGAGTCACAGTATATGTTGTTTCTATCTCAGCGGCATTTGAAACACCAGGCTGAAGGGTGGATATGGTCCGTGAAAGTCTTGTCAGCGGATCGGTAACCAGAACATCGGTGAGGATGATGTTACCGGTGTTGGTGACAACGATGGTATAGTTGATCTCATCATCCACGGAAGCGAAGTTATCTTCATCGGCGACCTTGGTTATGGTAATGGAAGAACTATTTATAATTGATGTAACAGCCTCAGTCTGTTGTGGTTCAGTCTGGTCGGAATCTACGACAGCTACGTTGACCAGGTCTGTTCCTGCATCGATATCGGCCTGAGTTACCACATAAGTAGCGGAGGCTAACCATACCTCACCTACATCGAGTACGCCTGGATTGGTCTCATCACCGCTAACCATTACGGGTTCTGTCGATGCGAACTCATCGGTGAGAGTAACTCCTGTGAGGCTTGTGTTGCCGGTGTTAGTAATGGTTATGGTGTAGATAAGTGTTGTTGGAGCGTCAATTGTGGTCTGATCCACAGACTTTTCTACTTCCAGACCAGGTGAAATAACAGTTACTATAAATGAACAGTAAGCTTCATTTCCACTTTCATCTATGGCAGTCCAGATAACCTCAGTGTCTCCCAGTCCGAATATATAACCCTCAAGAGTTGTATTGCTTGTATGAATAAGATTATGTGTTGCAGTAGCAGTTCCGCAATTATCCCTGAGATCTGTGTAGTCAAATTCAGAGCCAACAGCAGTGTAGGAATCTAACCCGGAATCTGGGTTACGGATTTGTGGAGAAGAGATGCAGGTTATTACCGGGGGCTGATTATCTCTGACAATGACATTAAATGAACATTCTGAAACCAATGAATGATTATTTGTTGCTCTTGCTGTTACTATTGTACTCCCCACAGGAAATTCAAAGGGGAAAGTAATCGGAGTTGTGTTTGTCAGATATTCAATATAGGGATCTGAGCAATTATCTGTAGCGGTAACGGAAAAACTTTGCGTTGACAAGCAGCGCCCGGAATCAGTATAGTATAAAAAAATGGAGATTGGGCAAGATATTGTTGGCGGTGTTGGATCGATGATATTAATTGAAATACAATTACTGGCTGCTGTACACAAGCAACTACCTGTTGTGGAGGTTACAATACGACGGTAAAATGTTGGCACCGTTACTATTGATCCGGGATCAAATGTGTTATTATTTGCTCCGATGATATCTGAGAATCCTGACAAGCAACTTGTAGTACTTGATTGCCATTGATAGGAGAGATAACCTGAACCTGACGCTGGAGATATCTCTGTTATAGTATCTGTATCGTCTGAAGGACATATTTCCTGATCAGATCCTATGACTCCGGGGTATACCTCATTTATTGTAATTGTTGCTAAAGTATTATAATAATTGATGCACCCGGTATTATCTGATACTGATAATATAGTATATGTAGTGGTTGAATAGGGGCTAACGTTTAAAATGTATGGGGTGTCCAAAATATTGCTGATTATCACAGGAGTAGTCCCATCTGTGTAAGTTATATTCCACGGAGCTGAACCTGTAACATCAATAGTAAGGGGCGCGTTTACTTCACTGCACAATAAAGTATCACCCCGAATCACAGCTGAAGGTAACGGAATAATATCGACGTACAGGGAATTTGAATAAGTATTATTGCATGCGGCCCCGCTTACTGTTACTTGAACTCTGTAGTATGTCCTTCCCGGAATGCCGGAGAGAGGGTTATATGTATTATTTGTGGCATTTGGAATGTTATCCCACGGGGGAGTATTATTTGCACTACTTTGCCATTGATAGGTGAATGTTCCTGTTCCTCCGGTCAGCTCAGATGTTAACGTTATTACAGAATTCTGACAGCGTGTGCCCCCACCTGAAATTGAAACTGAAGCTTCATCAACGACAGTAATTATTTTAGCAACAGTCGATTCACTGTGACTGCATTCATCTGTTACTTGGCAATAATACCAGAATACTCCTGGATTAGTAAGGTTCTGCGGATCATATCGGGGTAGATCGTTACCAACAGGCATATCATTTTCATACCACTGGTATGAATAGGGAGGCTGACCTCCCGAAGGTAATGGATTTAGATGTAATGGGGCAGGATTATAGTTCGGACAAACTATAAGAGGATTAGTATTATGCATCCCTGGCAATAACTGATCTGGTTGATTTATTACAATTTCAAGAGATATTGCAGATGAATCCGAGTCAATTATTGCAACAGAGTAAGTACCTGCGGTGAGTGAATGGAGAGACGCACTGTTTTGTTGTCCTTCAGGCACAGCACCTCCGTCAGAAGCAGTCCATGAGTAACTGTATGGTTCAGTACCCCCGTATAATGTAAGCTCAATTGATCCGGTGGTGTCTCCACGGCAATAAATATCGGTTTTATTATAAGTTACTTCAAGTTGCTGGCCGGATATTATATTATTTCCCAGCAGGATAATGCATGGAAAAAGTAAAAGTCTCCTGATTTCGATAAAGCGTTTCAATATAAAAAGACCCTGAAATGATCAGTAGGAATCATTTACTTTAGTTATAACTGCATCAGTATAGTACGTAATACATACATACATACATACATACATCATGACCTTAACTAATAAGAAATCACTACTTCTGTTACTAAACTATCAGAATAAAATTAGCACAAGGAACTTCCTGTTAGTTGAAACATATCGGATGCAAATTAATCATTCTTTTGGTAATTCTGAAACAGGTCAGTGAATTTTTCAAAGAATGAAGTGCTTTTTTTTTTCGTGAGACTTAGAAAACCTTATTCCTTTATTAAGCATCTTCCTGCTGACTGGTCATTCAACCCGGATTACTTTTTTATTATTCAGATCTCATTTTGGAAGTCAGTTCATCCCAAACAATCGAAAGACTAAAATGCTTTAATACGATTTAATGACGGCGAGCTTAATGACGTGACCGGCAGGCGGACAAATAACCATTTAATGACAGCGAAGCGAAATGACGGCGAAGCCGAATGACGTCCGCCAATAGGCGGATAAATGACTATTTAAAGACAGAGAAGCTGATACAACATCCCTTTGTTATTAACAATTAAGCCAGGAATCTCCCCTTATTGTTAATTAATAGGAGTTTCATAGTATTGACCGGCGTCGACGGGTAAGCTATTTTTACAGATAATTAATAATTGCACAAAATCCTGAAGAGTGCCTATGCGGAAAGTTCTACTCCTGGCGTTCTTAAGTTTAATGGTCTCATGTTCTCTTCTCAGGCTTTCTGACTCAAACCTGAAGGAGGATGAACTGTTATATACAAGGAAATATATTGGCAACTTCGTTGAATATCACCACACTGCTCCCGATATCTCAGGTGGCACAAACCTTGTCTGGATAAAAACAACGCTTTTCCCTGCCTTCGGACAACTTTCCGTCTATGGCAGGAACTGTGAATTTTCTCCCGGAGATCAGCTCTACCTGAGAAGCAGATATTCGACCGACGGCTCCTTCGGTAACTGGGAATACCTTGTCGAGAATGAGTATTCCGTTTCATACCGCCTGAGCGAATTCCGTAATGAGGATAAGGTGCTGGTGCAATCATTGTTCTGATGGCTGTACCCTGTATATAGATAAATTGCTCCCGCCATGGACAATGAGCCGATGATATTGGATATCTTTGTATTATTCAACAAAATTGACAAATCATGACGGGTAAAGTTTTCAATTATGGACAGGATCACCTCACTGCATCAACAGCACTTGCATTAGCCCGTAACCTTATTAAGGGGGCAATCTCTCGGGGGACTCGTGAAAAAATAGGGCAGAGCGCTGATATAGTTAAGGATATCGTTGAGAAGGAGGTTCCTGTTTACGGGATCAATACCGGTTTCGGACCACTGTGCACAACGAGTATTTCGAAACAGGACACGCGGTTGCTTCAGACAAATATCCTTAAAAGTCATAGTGTTGGAGTGGGTGAACCTATAGAGATAGAGACATCCAGGCTGATGATGATCCTTAAGCTGCATGCCCTTTCTATGGGTAATTCCGGGATTACTGAGGCGACGCTTGAAAGGATAATATGGCATATTGAGAACGATGCAACACCGGTAGTTCCTTCACAGGGATCAGTAGGAGCCTCAGGAGACCTGGCTCCCCTGGCACATCTTTTCCTGCCATTGATCGGACTCGGACAGGTCTGGTACAGGGATCAAAAAATCACTACGGAGGAGCTCTACAGGCTGACAGGCCTTCAGCCTCTTGATCTGCAACCCAAGGAAGGCCTTGCACTTATCAACGGCACACAGTTTATTACCGCACATGCCCTGCAGTTCATTGAGCGGATGCATGGCTGTCTCTCGCAGGCTGATATAATCGGTGCAATGATGATCGAAGGGTTACAGGGATCACTTAAACCCTTCCACGCCCGGTTGCATAACCTGCGGCCATATAAAGCTAATATCCATGTTGCAGAAAGACTGAGGGCACTTCTTAAGGGATCCGGGATTATGGAGGATCATGCAAATTGTGAAAAGGTACAGGATCCGTATTCACTCAGATGCATTCCGCAGGTACACGGTGCCTGCCGTACTGCATGGCTCCATCTGAAAGAGCTTTTGGAAATTGAGATCAATTCTGTTACGGATAATCCGGTCATAATAGACAGGGATATGGTTATAAGCGGAGGTAACTTTCATGGTGAACCCGTTGCCATGGCCATCGATTATGCTGCACTGGCAGCATCCGAACTGGGAAATATCTCAGACCGGAGAATATACCTTGCCCTCGAAGGAAATTCTCCGGGGGTGCCTGCCCTTCTGATGAAGAACACCGGTATCAATTCAGGCTATATGATGCTGCAATATACTTCTGCTGCGCTGGCCAGCGAGAATAAAGGACTCTGCTTTCCTTCGAGTGCCGACAGCATTCCCACTTCTCTCGGACAGGAAGACCATGTAAGCATGGGATCAATCGCCGCCCGCAAGGCACTCAGGATTATTGACAATGTGGAGAAAATACTTGCTATTGAGCTTATTACGGCAGCACAGGCTTTTGAGTACAGGAAACCTCTCCACTCATCGCATATCCTCGACGAGATCCATAAGCTGGTACGTAAAAGGGGAATCTCTTTCGCCGAAAAGGACAGGGTCTTTGCCGACGATATCGAAAAAAGTATAGAAATTATCCTTAACAGGGAACTGCTGCGGCAATCAGAAAATACAGCAGCAGGCTTTGGGATCGATCTCACCACAGATCATTCTGCTGATTTTGAAAGTTTCTGAAGGCCGGATTCCCCGGAGGGTACTGCTTCAATCAGCCAGGTCCCACATTTACACCTTCTTAGCCCCCCTTTAAGGGGGGGTGGGGGGTGTACCTCTAAAGTAAGGCCGCCAGGTGTTGCGGCCTCGCTGCGTTCGGCCGCGAGCCCTTTTAGGGGATCCCAGCAACGCCAAAATGAGCCAAACTCTTTTTAATCCGCAACCGAGCTAAGGGCGAGCTCGGCGAAGCCAATCCACAATCCGAAATCCGCAATCAAATAACGGGAGGTTGCCTTCGGCGAGCCCTATATCACATCACCAAAATGTCCCCCCTCTTTATGAAATAGAGAGGGGGGCAGGGGGGTGAGTACATTAATCGGGGGTTGCGGCCTCGCTGCGCTCGGCCGCGAGCCCTTTTGGGGCCCCCAGCAACACCAAAATGACTCCAGGCTCACTTCGTTCGCCTCGTATTTTTGTTTTTCATCTTCATTCGCTCAGGCAAGCCAGGCTTATTTTATGAATATTTGCGGACTGCGTCCGCCGAAGCTCGCCTAAAATGAAAAACTCGCCGTCGCCCAATTTGCATTGGGCTATGGCGAGCGAAGGCGGAGAGAGGGGGGTTCGAACCCCCGGTCCGCCGGCTGGCGGACAACGGTTTTCGAGACCGCCGCATTCGACCACTCTGCCACCTCTCCGGAAACCTCATGGTTGAGGGATCAAAAGTAATAAATATTCTTTCCGGTTCCTTTGATTATCCCGGATGAATAGACTTATTTTGTAAAATAAGCCATAGAAATACTAACCATAATTGATTAACCGTGAAAAATTTATTCAGAACAATCGTTACCTGTGCATTGCTCAGTATCTGTTTGTACGGATGCAAAACCGGAACAAAAACAGACCCCGGGAACCCCTTTTTCTCTGAATACAACACTCCGTTCAACGTTCCGCCTTTCGAGAAGATAATGGCGAAACATTATATGCCGGCCTTCGAGCAGGGTATGGCAGAGGGAAGGAAAGAGATTGAGGCAATAGTTAAAAACAGAAAAACCCCCACTTTCGAGAACACCGTCGAGGCTCTCGATAAATCGGGCGAACTGCTGGGTAGTGTTACCTACGTCTTCTTTTCCCAGACATCAGCCAACACAAACGACTCGCTGCAAAACATCGAGATGGAGATATCTCCGATGCTGGCAGAATTTAACGATGAGATACTGCTTAACCCGGAACTCTTTGAAAAGATCAAACATGTATATGATAATCAGACCGGTTCTAACCTGAATGATGAACAGAAATTTTTGCTTGAGAATCTCTACAAGGGGTTTGTCAGGAACGGCGCCAACCTCGATGCAAAAGACCAGGATACACTCAAAAAGATAAACCAGAGGTTGTCCGTCCTGTCGGTAAAATTCAGTCAGAATGTTTTAGAAGAGACAAACAGCTACAAGCTTGTCCTGGAGAAGGATCAGCTGGCAGGATTGCCCGAATCGCTGCTGACAGGTGCCGCCGAAGCGGCAAAGGAATCTGGTAATGAAGGCAAATGGGTCTTCACCACACAGAGGCCAAGCATCTTCCCCTTCCTTCAATACTCGGAAAACAGGGACCTGCGCCGCGAGATCTTTAACGCATATACACACCGGGGTAATAACGGTAATGAATTTGATAATAATGAGATACTCTCCGAGATGGTGAGGTTGCGCGCCGAAAGGGCAAAAATCCTCGGATACAAAACCCACTCCCATATCGTGCTCGAACCACGCATGGCAAAAGTGCCCGAAAACGTGTTTGAACTGCTCGATAACCTCTGGTCAAGGGCCATACCCGTTGCTAAAAATGAAGTAACCGAGATGCAGAGGATTATCAACAGGGAAGGCCAGCGGTTCAGACTCGAGCCATCCGACTGGTGGTATTATGCGGAAAAACTCCGTAAACAGAAATATGATCTTAATGATGAGGAGCTGAGACCCTATTTCCAGCTCGAAAACGTAAGGGACGGCCTCTTTACTGTGGCAAACAAGCTTTTTGGGATCACACTTACTCCAATAGCCAATATCCCGCTTCCTCATCCTGAAGCCCAGGCCTTCGAGGTGAATGAGAGCGACGGATCACATATCGGGGTGTTGTATCTCGATTTCCACCCAAGAAGCAGTAAACAGCAGGGAGCATGGTGCGGTACTTACCGCGATCATCATATCTCTGACGGACAGACTGTTTCTCCTGTTGTAACGGTTGTCTGCAACTTTACGCGTCCGGGTGGCGATCTTCCGGCCCTTCTGAGCCTCGAAGAGGTAAGCACCCTCTATCATGAGTTCGGACATGCCCTTGATGCATTGTTCGATAAGAGCACATACAATCAGACCTATATAGCATGGGATTTTGTGGAACTTCCTTCGCAGATAATGGAACACTGGGTAACGGAGCCGGAGGTTCTTGCTCTCTATGCGAAACACTACAGAACAGGAGAAATAATCCCGGATGCACTTGTTGAGAAAATAATCAGGAGCGGATATTTCAACCAGGGTTTCGAAACGGTTGAATATCTTGCCGCTTCGTATCTCGACATGGCCTATCATACTCTTGAAGCGCCTGCCATTGTCGATATCCAGAGTTTCGAAACGGATTATCTGAATAAGATTGGACTTATTCCGGAGATAGTATCAAGATACAACAGCACATACTTCCTGCATATTTCCGGAGGCTATGACTCAGGCTATTACAGCTATATATGGGCTGCCGTGCTCGATAATGATGCTTTCGAGGCCTTTAAGGAAAAGGGTATATTTGACCGGAGTGTCGCCACATCGTTCCGTAAGAATATCCTTGAGAAGAACGGAACCATGGATGCCATGCAGATGTATGTTAATTTCCGGGGCCGCGAGCCGGGGATTGAACCTCTGTTGAAGAAAAGGGGGCTTATAACGCCCGCTTAATCTCTTCGAGGGTTATTCCCAGTACACTCCGGGAAATTTCATCAAGCTTTTGGAGGTCACCTGTAAAATGCAGGGTGACCTGTGTGTGACCCATGCTCTCTCCCGGCTTCAGAGCGGCTGCAGGCGACGATGACTCGAGTTCATAAAAGGGACCCATCTGCGATCCGTCTTCCAGCGGTCCGTCATTATATGAGTTGAGCGCATCACCCGAATAGGGATCATCCTGTACCTCCCATGCTGAATTGACGTAATCGGAAACTCCCTCATGCACGTCACACATCAGCAGGGTGAGTATATTATTCTCTGAATCGAAGCTCCCCATCCTTCCAGTTGACCTGAGAGGAGGAATGCCTATCTTGCCCCGGCTCTTGCCGTCGGCCTTGAAAAAGACATGATTGCCGGCCACTTTAAGCCTGTCAGCGGAGATTCTTCCGAAATAGTTGTCGTTTACGGGCGGACCGGGCTTCTTAGTCTCACCAGGCACGAAAGGGATCACAACAATAACGGCAGGGGAGGGGTTGAACATCCCAAGCATCCATATTGAGAGCAGCCCATTCTCTTTTCTCCACTCATTATCACCCGTGTTGATCAGCCTGTTGACCGACCTGTATGCAACTCCGTTCACACCGTCATGGGTGGTCCCTGTCAGCCTGGCAATCTCTTTATCCTTCAGGAGAGTAACCTCTCTTTCGATCCTGAACCTAAATAGGGTGCCGCTGTAATTCTTTGCCTCTGTCTCATACGAAAAGTATGCCGATGAATCTGTAAGCAGATCAAGGTCAAAAGGTTTGGTATCGAGAAAGTCGGGTGTCTGCCAGTTATCATAAACAAATTCCTTTCCCTGTTCAAAGAATATCGAGTACTGGCCGCCCTCAGGACCGAGCCATAACCTCTCCTCGCCGCCGAATGGGTTTATATGAGGCTGTAATTTGCCTGAGGAAATCAGGTCGTGGTTTATCCACCCGAAGCTGAATCCGCTGTCGCCTGTTGAGGTACTGGTCATCACCCGTCCCTGCCATCCCGGGACGATCACTATCGATGCGTTTCCGTTTGTCAGTTCAACGATTTCCACATGCCTTTTCAGGAAATCTCTGTTGTGACTGTATTGTTTCAATGTGTCGGTTATCATTAATGTGATTTTTTGATTCTCTTTTTCTTTTCTGCCGGTCCCGTTGCATGAGACAATGAGCAGGCCAATTAAAAGCAAAGCTGAAGTTGTTTTCATAGCCGATGTTTTAAAGTGCTAAGTTAAGGACTTAAACTTGAAAATGTAACTATCCTCCCCTTAGACTTAAGGGGAGGACTAAGGAGGGGTTCGTTCCACTTAGGATGCAGGAGGCGTTAAAATGCAAACAAGATTTTTCGCTAATTTTATATTTTTATTCAGTATGGAAAAAGCAAGCCTTTGCGGATTATCCGCTGATGAGATTCACGATCTGATTAAACCGGAAGGATTTAACTACAGCCATGCACTCAGAATAGCAAACAGTCTCTATAAAAAGCGAATAACAGAATTTTCGCAGATCAGCAATTTCCCGAAAAAACTTACGGAATTTCTATCTTCAGCCCTTACTCCCGGACTCTTCAAACCCGTGGCATCGCAGTTATCTGCAGATAAGAGCGTTAAATACCTGTTCAGTAATTTTGAGGGACTGAAATATGAAACAGTTTTTCTGCCCGACGGAAAAAGAAACACGGTATGTGTATCAACACAGTCGGGTTGCCGCATGGGATGCCCCTTCTGTGTTACGGGCAGCTACGGGTTTTATGGGGATCTGTCAGCTGGTGAGATTATTAACCAGGTAATATCTCTTCCCGATGCAGCTTATGTTACCCATGTCGTTTTCATGGGGATGGGCGAGCCCATGGATAACATTGATAATGTATTGAAGGCGTGCGAGATACTGACGGCTGAATGGGGATTGGCACTGAGCCCGCGAAGTGTTACGGTTTCAACAACAGGATTGAGACCGGGTCTGGAGAAGTTTCTGGCAAACTCACCATGCAACATCACTCTGAGCCTCTTTTCCCCATTCCAGGATGAGCGAAAAAGAATAATCCCGGCTGAAGGAAAACATCCCGCATCTGAATTGATTCAGTTAATGAAAGATTACCCTGCAGGGAAGAAAAGGCGCTTCAGCGTGGCGTATGTGATGATAGATGGCATTAATGACACTGAAGGCCATCTGCAGGAACTGAAGAGTTTATTGGGTGGTTCACGGATCAGGATCAACCTGATACCTTATCATCCGGTCCACGTTAGCCGTGATAAATCATCTTCCGCAGAGAGGATGCAATATTTCAAACACGAACTTGTTACTTCGGGCATCTCCGCATCTGTCAGAAAATCGAGGGGAACCGATATATCAGCTGCCTGCGGCCTGCTGGCCGGCGGATTGAGTTAGGGTTTTATTAACTGGAAAAAATGCTCATCGAGGTATCCCTCGGGTGTCAGCACCCACTCTTTCTTGATGCCCGACTGCACAAAACCGGCTTTCTGAAAAAGATCAATACTCTCGCAGTTGTTGGCCAGAATATTGCAGAAAAGCAGGTGAAGCTGCAGCGTGTTGAAACAATAATCAATCAGGCATTTAAGCGACATGGTGGCATAGCCTCTTCTCCTGTAGGCCTCATTTGCTATCAGAATGCCCACTCCGGCCCTTTTGTGGAAAGGGTCAAACTCAAAAATATCTATAGTCCCTATAGTCACATTGTCGGCAATATGGTCTATCATCAGTCTGAGCTGTCCTGTTTCGTAGATATTCTTGTGGGAATGCTTAAGATAGCGTTTGAGAGTATATTTAGAAAAGGGAGTCAGTGTATTGCTTATCATCCAGTATGCATGGTTGTTCTCCCACTGGTATAACAGCTCCAGATCCTCGGGTTCGAGGGCGCGAAGCCTTATTTCCTTGTACTTCATCCTATTATCGTGATCCTATTTATTTAATTCTGGCGTTTATCTCTCTTATAAATGCATCGGGATAGCCTGAGCTGAGGAATCTCTCTATCGCTGCCTTAGCCTGGCCGAATGTCTGAAACTCACCATAAACATATTTGTACAAGCCATCCTCACCT
Organism: uncultured Rikenellaceae bacterium; assembly: GCA_964633195.1. Lineage (GTDB taxonomy): Bacteria > Bacteroidota > Bacteroidia > Bacteroidales > VadinHA17 > LD21. The sequence goes on from CAZWFL010000014.1 coordinate 33,803, forward strand.
ATGATCTCCTGCACACCCTCAATGCCTGTGAAGACAGAAGGAATATCGAGCTGATTTATGGTTGCTTTCAGCTGTATTGTATATACCCGGCGGGTCACCGGCTCGGGTACTTCTGACTCGGGCATCAGAACAGCTCTTGTCTGATTGTTCAGATCATACTGGTTGACTATATAGGCATCCTTCAGCCCTTTCTCCTTCAGGAACTCAAGGTATTTGACGGCGTCTGCACTGTTGTAGAATGTTCCCAGAGCATACAGTGTCATGTCGTCAACATTGATAAGCCTTACAAACAGCATCTCGTTGGTTATCAGATTGCTGAAATATCCGGGCGAGAGCCTCTCCCTTGTTTTGGTCAGTACTATGCTGTACCTCATCGAGTGTGGCTGTCGCAGATGTTCGGGGGTATAGACCTCTTTGCGGATGACTACACCTGTTTTGGGATCTATAATACCGAAGGTCGCCCTTCTGTTGAATTGTCTTCCTTCAGGATTATCTGTTCCGTCGAGGTTAGTATTGATCGCCGCATAATTGGTTTTGCCGAATGCTCTCTTAACGAACCTGGAGGCCGGTATACCTGTTGATGTGAAGTAATCGATCACTGCCTGGGCCCTTCTGTCAGCCAGTCTCCGGTTATACTCAACTGTCCCTTTGGAATCGGTATATCCTGCAACTTCTATTTTCAGCTCAGGGTAGTTGACCAATATGTTCCTGAGTGCCTCAAGTCCTGGTTTGGCATCCTCCCTGATAGCGTAGCTGTCGAAGTCGAACAGTACATTATTAACAGACAGAAATTCCCCTTCATATACTCTTTCCGGCGTCAGCGTTGCATTGAACGAGATATACTTGCTAAGGTAATAGAGCGGAACACTGAGGTTGACCGTATCGGGTCTGTAACCTTCATGGTTAACCAGTACCTGATAATCACCCGGTTTTATCTCGAAACGGAACAATCCTTCATCTTTAACCTCAACATCCTGGATGATCTTCCTGGTCCTGAGGTCCGTTACCCTGACCTGTGCCTGGGCCGGGTTGACCTGAAGGCCGTCTTCAAGAGTAATGGTTCCGTCGGCAAGCGTAATCTCATCGGCCGGATCTATTGCCACAACGGCATAGATGTTCCTGGTGTTGGTCTCTTTGTCAAGCCTGCTGGCAACAAAACCCGGTGCATTGTTATTTAAAATGAAGAACAGGTTTTCCGAGACGTTATTGAATGCATAAGGCATACCTACCGGCTGGGTCCATCCTCCATTTCTCCAGGTAGATCTGAACACGTCATAACCTCCCATGCTGATATGTCCCACAGAGCTGAAGAGGAGGGCGTCATCCTCAGCATCATAGAACGGGGTGTTCTCATTCCATGGCGTGTTGATTATGTTTCCCAGGTTCTCGGGGCTCTGCCATGTTCCGTCAGGTGCCTTCTGAGATCTCCATATATCAAGTTCTCCCTCGCCTCCCGGACGGTTGCTTGATATGTACATGGTCCTTCCATCGGGAGTAATGAACCCGTGAGCCTCCCAGTATATCGTATTTATCGGTCTGCCCAGGCTCCTTATACGTGTCCAGTCACTGTCCTTCCGCTCGCTCATGTAGAGGTTGCCGTCACCGCCGTCATCCATGAACAGTATCAGAAGCCTGCCGTCGCCGGTTATGGAATTGGTGTATAGCCTGTCGTATCCTCCCAGTTGCTGTGTTATGTTCACAGGCTCTTTCCATTCCCCCGTTCCGCCTGGTTTATATGAACAGTATATTTGTGTTTTTCCGTCTTTTACCACGGTAAAGACAAAAACCGAGTCATTTTTCGCCAGCACAGGGTTTGATGCTCCGGGGTAGCCGGCCAGCCACGGTGCAAAGAGATCGGAGATTATTGTAAGCGGTTGCTTTTTCATTTCAAGGGCGTACCGTGCATTCCTTATCTGCAGGTCAATAAACTCCTCTCTCGCAGCGTCCGCTCCTGAAAGATTTTTCCGTACATCATTGAACAGGGGAATCGCCTTTTCAAGGCTGTCGTTTGCATGGTAGGCCATCGCAAGGTAAAACCGTGTATCAACGGGAGCCTTTTCACCAATATCGGTATACTCTTTACTGTTTGCTGCAACATTCTCTGAAGCCTGTTTAAGCAGCCGGAGAGCTTCGGGTTTTTTCCCGTCAATGTTCAGGTAGCATATCCCAAGCTTGGCTGCAAGGTTTTTATTGTCCGGATTTGATCTGAAAAGAACCTCATACTGGCTGGCTGCCAGTACGTAATTCTCATCGTAATAAAAAGAGACGTCAGCATTCTGTACAGCCCTTGTATACTCTCTGGTTCCGGCCACCTGCGAATTGAGCGATATGGACCAGATGACCAGAAATGTTAAGACAACTATTCTTTTGAACGGGCAGATATGTTTCATTTTTTTGAATTTAAATAAGAAAATGAAATTCCAGGTTATATCTTGTTAAAGTTAAGCCGGTTTTAAAACTTTCGTTTCAGCTTCGGGGTATTTCTACCAAAGAAGTCCGAAGACAGAAGTCCGAAGCCGGAAGACAAAAGTAAGAAGTAATACCATACTCGCTTATTCACTCCTTCGCCCTTTCGCTTCTTCATTCTTTGCTCTGAGCCCTGCTTTGCCAGCCGTAGCTTTCTTCGACCTCCGTAGTACCGATTTATCGGGACGAAGGAGGTAGCGGAGGCTGGAGCCCTGAGCCCATTCAGTCACCTTATCAGAACCTTAACCTCTCTTACAAATGCATCCTCGAATTCCTTATCCCTGACAACATCTTCAAGTACCCGGGCAGCCTCCTCAAAGGTGTCAAACTTACCATAAAGATAATGATAAAGTCCGTCAATCTCTTCTGTCTCCCTCACTCCCTGGTAACTACGGAAAAGGGTCCTCATATCCAGCCTCTGTTTTGTTGCTTTCAGCTGTACGGTAAAGTATATCTGATCCCTGACCGGCCTGTCGCCGGGAATTCTGGATACTTTCTTTATAAACAGATCATCGGGATAACCTTTTCTGATAAGATCGTCCCTGTGAGCATAAGCTTCATCTCTCGCCGGGAAAACACCCGTTGTGTATCTGTAGAACAGATCGTTCTCATTATAGATTACAATGATGTCTGACACATACCTGAAATAGCTGATGTCAACGGGATTATAGAGAGCCATCACCTGCACCGTATAATAGAGTACTTCAGAGTCTTCTACAGCCGTGTCGGTCAGGTCGCTGAGCTGAAGGTCACTTTTCAGAATACCGGGATCTATTGCCTCAGCTGCCGGAATCTTTGACAGATCAATGGATTCGTAATAATAACCCGGATCCGGTTCAAGAGTTACGTCTATATTAAAGATCTTAATATAGCTTTCGGTTGCTATTGACGTATCAGCAGTATGCGTGAAAAAACCGGGTCCGGTGTAGTGAATTCTGAATTCTCCGGGTGGTACGATAAGGGTGTAAAGACCTGTGCTGTCGGGGTATCCGGTAATGAGAGTATCTGCTGTTATCCTGTCAGTAAGATAGATTGCAAAATTCCTGTCAAAGTCAGCAACAGTATCCCTGAGGCTTATTAAACCCCTTATTTCGAATTCCCTGTCCGGACCGGCAATGCTGAAGTCAACCAGAAAAATATCTCTCTTCTTGTAATCCGTTCTGATCGAATAGTATCCTTTCCTCCCGTTGTCGTAAGGATGAAAGAACCTGTCATCGCCGGAAGTGTTAACGGGTGATCCCATATTTACGGGTATCCCGAAGGACTGGTCTTTACGTACACTGCTGAAATTATCATATCCGCCCATCGAATGATGTCCTTCAGAGGAGAAATAAAGGAGAGAATCGTTTCGGGTGATGAATGGTGTATCTTCATTATACCGGGTGTTGACCGTGGCTCCGAGGTTTACCGGGGGACCCCAGTCGCCTGAATTATCCTTCACGGAAACATAAATGTCGAGCCCGCCGATTCCCCCGGGCCTGTTACTGGTGAAGTAGAGTCTGTTGCCGTCGGGGGCGACGGAGGCATGCGATTCGAAGAATCTCGTGTTGATAAAGCTGTTGAGTTTTTTTATGGGTGTCCATCTGCCATTAACAAAATCTGAAAAATAAATATTGCCGACAAAATTATCGTTCTTATACAGGAAAAGCTGCGTGCCGTCGTGATTCAGCGAGCATGAGGAGCAATCATCTCCGGCATTCAGGTCAGCTGTAATGTCGACAGGCTCCTGCCATTCTCCTCCGATCTTCCTCGTGAAGAATATTACATTCACAATCCCCCTGCGTTCGGTATAAACAAGTGTGTTGCCGTCGTAGCTCACGGCAGGATTCTCATTCACTGATCCCTGGTTCAGCTTCGATCCCAGGGTTATCATTGTGAGCGGCACCGGATTACTATTATAATCTGCGGCATTTCTGCAGGCCTGAATCTGCTGGTCAACAAATGCAAGGTTCTTCATCTCTCCCTTTACATCAGGCCCTGTGGCAAACCTCTTGAAGTTTTCAAATGTTGAAATGGCTTTTTCAAGTTCATTATTTTTCATGTAGGCTTTTGCAAGGAAGAACCACGCGTCAAGAGGGGCTTTCGTTTCTCTTAATGATGTTGTTTTTGACCGGAAAGCGGAATTTTTTACAGCCGCTTCAAGATAAGGGATAGCCTTCTCCTCCTCATCGGTTATGTTCAGATAACAGGTGCCGATCTTATATTTTAGGTTGAAATTATCGGGTGTCTCCAGAAGCAGATAGAGCTGGTTGGCAAGGTCGTACTCTTCATAAAGGAAATAAGATTCCGCCCTTGTAAAAATCTTTCTCCTCTCGGTTTTCGACTGGGCGGTCAGTATCGCAGGAATCAGGAAAAAAATAACTGCAAGCTGCAGATGATACCTGAATATCTTCATTCTGTGTATTGTCATGTTAACAAATATAAAACACTTTTAAAAACATTTTTACAGTTAAGAGGGCTATTTTACGGAAAAAGTGATTTTATAAATGTCTTCGCCCCCCGATCCGGCAAACTCCTTGTATATCGAATAGTATCCCGACGATCCGTCTCCGACAGGCATAAAGAAGAAATTGTCGTCGGGATTATTGATCGGATATCCCAGATTCTGAGGTTTGCTCCAGAGGGTGTTTGGCTGGAGATCTGATCTGAAGATATCATATCCGCCTGTGTTATCATGTCCCTGTGAGCTGAAGAAAAGTGTTATTCCATTGTTTACAAGGAAGGGTCTGTCTTCGTTGAACTCTGTATTTATCTCCGGGCCAAGGTTAACCGGAGGACCCCAGTCACCGCCCTGTTTATGCGAGATGTACAGGTCAAGTCCGCCGAAGCCCCCTGGCCTGTCTGAGGCAAAGATCAGTTTTGTGCCGTCTTCAGAAATAAATGCATGTGATTCCCAGTATCTTGTGTTGATGTTCCTGTTAAGCCTTACGCACCTGCTCCACCTGTTCCCGTCGTAGGTGCTGACGTAAATATCGCTGTTATCGTTTTCATGTTTTGAAAGAAAGAGCTGTTTTCCGTCAGCCGAAAGACACGATATGAAGTGATTGCCGTCAGACTGGAGTTCAGGTGTAATATTTACCGGCAGGCTCCATTTTCCTCCGATTAGCCTTGAGAACATTATGGCATCGTAGAATTTCATCGCAACCATGTATGCAAACGACTTGCCGTCAGCCGATATGACGGGATTAAAGTCTTCATTCTCAGTATTGAAAAGGGGACCCATGTTCTCTTCCCTGAAGCTTACGGGCCTGGACATCAATTCCCTGGCGTTCCGGCAGATCCTTATTTCGTTTTTAATGAAGTTTATATTTTCCGTATCATCAGGCAGAAGAGTCTCAAAATATTTTTCGTATGCCTCAATGGCTTTTTCAAACCTGTAATTTATCCTGTATGCTTTACCAAGATCATAGAGAGCCTCGTAAGGTGCAGCTTTCTGGTTCAGGGTTCCTTCCCTGTGGATAGCCGACAGGCTTTTCGCAGCTGTTTCGAGATATTCGATTGACAGATTCTTCTTTCCGGGTGTATGAAGATAACATGCTCCTATCCTGAATGCAAGGTTGTAATTGTCGGGAAACATTTCATACAGGTTCAGGTAAAGAGGCAGGGCGTCGGCATATGATTCCCGCATAAAGAAGTATTCGGCGTCAAGGAAGTCCTCCTGTGGATTGCTGATTGTCTGCGCCGGCAACGACAGGGATAATGCCATAATGGCAGACAAGAAGATAATTTTTCTTACCATCTCTGCAGGTTTAAGTATTCAAATTTACTAAAAAAATAGAATTCTGCTAAAAATGGATCTTAATTTAAGACGGAAGACGGAAGACGGAAGATCGGAGCGAAGCCTTTAAATATCGGGATTGTAATTCTCGAGGATCTCCTTCATCCTGTTCAGGAATTTGCCGGCAAGGGCTCCGTCTATCACCCTGTGATCGTAGCTGAGGGCCAGAATCATTATCTGCCTTATTGCTATTACATCCCCTTCCGGTGTCTCAATCACAGCCGGCATTTTCCTTATCGCCCCGGTTCCTAAAATTGCAGTCTGGGGCTGATTTATTATCGGTGTGCCGGCAATATTGTTGTAGGTACCGTAGTTGGTGAGTGTAAAGGTACCCCCGGATATTTCGTCGGGTTTGAGCTTGCTGCTCCTCGCCCTTCCGGCAAGATCATTCACCGCCCGGGCTATCCCTTTCAGATTCTTTTCGTTGGCGTTCTTTATTACCGGCACGATAAGGTTGCCGTCGGACAATGCCGTGGCCATTCCTATGTTGATATTTTTTCTGTAGATTATTTTATCACCGTCAACTGATACATTTATTCCAGGGTAATCGTTCAGCGCCCTTGCTGTTGCATCGATAAATATTGGTGTTAGGGTAAGCTTCTGACCTTCTGATTCAAGATAGCTGTCCTTTACACTGTTTCTCCAGTTTACCAGACGGGTAACATCAGCATCAATGAAAGAGGTGACATGAGGTGATGTTTTTTTGGACAGTACCATATGTTCGGCTATCAGCTTCCGTACCCTGTCCATCTCTACAATTTTGTCACCCTCTGCTGAGGGGGCAGCAGCCGGTTCGGCAGCTTTTTCCTTCTTCGCAGACTCAGATTCTTTTTCCTTCTTCGCAGGCTCAGATTCTTTTTTCCTCTCTTCGGTCAGATTAAGAATGTCATCTTTCGTTATCCTTCCATCCATTCCTGTTCCGGTTATCTTATCGAGGTCGGTATAGCTTATGCCTTCACGGGTGGCGATGCTTCTGACAAGAGGTGAGAGAAACTTTCCGAGCGGCGTCCTGCTTTTCATTTCCTGTGAGACCGACTCCACTTCCTTATTCTCCGCCTTTACTTCGTTAATTGTTTCTCTTACCCTTTCTACCTCTTTTTCAACCTTCTTCTCATTTTCAGGTGTATTAAGGATCTCCGTCTCTATTACGGCAATCACTTCCCCGACCTTTGCGACCGATCCCTCTCTGACAGTTATTGTCACAATAGTGCCATCCGCTGGTGAAGGGATCTCAGAATCAACCTTATCGGTTGCGACTTCCACTATGGGGTCCTCTTCCCTGACTTCGGCTCCTTCGCTCACAAGCCACTTGTTTATGGTAGCTTCAATAACTCCCTCGCCCATTGCAGGAAGCGTTATATTCATCCTGGCCATAACTGAGTTTTTATGTTTTTTCTCTATTTAAATAACAAACCTGAACGTGATATGTTTACGGATTATGTGCCTGCTGATAAGGATTTCGGTTGTTAATGGCCCTTCCCAGGGTTATCTCATCAGTGTACTCAAGCTCATCGCCTATAGCCACTCCGCGTGCCAGTGTGGTAAGGAGTATATCGTATTTGCTGAGCCTTTTATAAAGGTAAAAATTAGTGGTGTCACCTTCCATGGTTGTACTTAGTGCGAGTATTATTTCTTTTATACCGCCCTCCTTTGCCTTCTCCTCCAGAGTATCAATGCTGAGGTCTGACGGGCCAATACCATCCATGGGAGAAATGATTCCCCCCAGTACATGATACAATCCTCTGTACTGATGTGTATTCTCAATGGCCATAACGTCCTGTATGTTTTCAACAACACATACCATCGACCTGTCCCGCCTGCCATCACTGCAAATCCTGCATATCTCGCTGTCGGATATATTGTTGCAGATTTTGCAGTAGTGTATCTCTTCGCGAAGCTTAATAATGGCTTCACCGAACCTTTTCACCTCTCCGGGATCTCTCTTAAGCAGGTTCATCACAAGCCGGAAGGCACTCTTTCTTCCAATACCGGGCAAAGAAGCAAACTCGGTTACAGCATTTTCCAGTAACCGCGACGGATACTCAGTTAAACTCATAACAGATGGTTTGTTACAAAAATAAATCAATTATTGCCTATAAACTAATTGGCCGGGAATTTTTTGTCCTGCTTAGCTTTTACTATCCTTGCAGATTATTGACCGATTATGTCACCAGCAGTTCTGTCAGGGATCTTTATCGCATACACTGCGTTGCTTTTCCTTGTAACATGGATCACGGCAAGGCGGGCCGACAGCCAGTCATTCTATATTGGTAACAGAATATCCCCATGGTTCGTGGTCGCCTGGGGAATGATAGGAGCGAGCCTTTCGGGTGTCACCTTCATGTCGGTGCCGGGATGGGTGAAGGAAACTCAGTTCAGCTACATGGTTGTGGTGCTGGGTTACCTTTTCGGTTATTTTGTAATAGCACTTGTGCTCCTGCCTCTCTATTACAGGCTGAATCTTACATCAATCTATACCTATCTCGATAAACGTTTCGGATTCTGGTCATACAAGACCGGAGCGGGATTCTTTATTATCTCCCGGACACTCGGAGTATCTCTTCGTATGTTTCTGGTAATACATGTTTTACAGGTTTTTATCTTTAATGCATGGGGCATCCCTTTCTGGACTAATGCAATGATTTTTATTCTACTGATCATCCTCTATACTTTTAAAGGCGGAATAAAGACAATTGTGTGGACAGATACCCTGCAGACGACCTTTATGATTCTTGCCGTTATATTATCGATAGTTTTTATTAGCCGCGACCTCAATTTCACGATAGGTGATGTGATTTCAGGTATAAGTGAAAAGAGTATTTCCTCGATGTTTATTACCGACTGGCAGCACGAGAGATTTTATATCAAGCAGTTTCTGAGCGGGGTGTTCATAACGATAGTGATGACCGGGCTCGACCAGGAGATGATGCAGAAAAACCTGAGCTGCAGGAATATAAAGGAGGCTCAGAAAAACATGTTCACTTTCAGCGGGATACTCGTGGTGGTGAACTTCCTGTTCCTCTGTCTCGGAGCATTGCTGGTTATTTATGTTCAAACAAAGAATGTTATTGTCGACTCGACCGATGACATCTTCCCCATGGTAGTATTCAATTACCTGGGTCCCCTGGCCGGTATAGTATTCTTCATCGGGCTCATCTCAGCGGCTTTTCCCAGTGCCGATGGCGCACTGACATCCATTACAACTTCGGTAAGTATTGATTTCCTCGGACTTGACCGCAGGAAAGATATTTCAGAAATTGCCGGAACCAGGATCAGGTATCTTGTTCACCTCATAATCGGGTTGATCTTCTTTCTCAGTATCCTGTTATTCAATAAATTGAGCGACACGGCGGTGATTGATGTACTCCTCTCGCTTGCAGGTTATACCTACGGTCCACTGCTTGGACTCTATGCATTCGGACTCTTTACCAGAAGAAGAGTAAAGGACGGATTTACACCGGCGATCGCTATCTTGTCGCCTCTCCTGTGTCTTCTCCTTAACCGCTTTTCGGAAGTGATTTTCAACGGCTACAGGTTCGGATTTGAGCTCCTTCTTGTCAACGGATTACTGGTCTTTACGGGCTTACTGCTCTTCAGCCGCCGTTAATCCGCAATCCGCAATCCGCAATCCGCAATCCGCGTCAACTGCCAACTGCCAACTATGGCTCAAAGTTCTCTTCATCAGTCTCATCGTACTCCTCCGGCTCTTCTTTCTTAATGATAACCATCTTACTCTTATATGGTACCTGCCAGACGAGGAAATAACTGAATCCGGCTGTCGCTGATTTTCCTCCATTGCCGAATCCCGGCATGTGAACGGGACGGAGCTCCCTGCCTGTGCCCGCTGATATCAGTAATCTGAGTCTCACGCTCCATCCTATACTAATGTTTTTAAAAAGTTCCGTTTTGACGCCCGGCACAACTTCCAGGAAGTGGCCCAGCCTGGTTGACTGCGGTATTGATGAGGTTACTGATCCCCAGTAGTTCTCGTTACTGAATGAAGGTGTCTCCATGCTGTATATGCTTGTTCCGTAACGAACTCCGATTCCGGCCCTGTATTTTCCTTTTGATGTTTGCGGTTCAAGCATGTTGAAATCAGCACCTGCGCGGATGAATATTCCCTTTGCCAGGTAGTCATAATTATACTGGGAATATCTGAATCTGGAGTATCCTCCCTCAACAACGTACGAGATCTTTTCATTCCGGTCGGCAGAGAAGAATCCTTCTGCATTCAGGTTGTTTTTATCAGTCATATAAATAACCGGACCCGACAGGTCTATTCCGGCATTCAGCTTCAGGGGAATAAGGATGCTGTCCTGTGCCCTGAGAGAAACTGCCGGTATAATCAGCAGCATGCTAATAAAAAATGCGGATATTCTCCTCATTTGAAGTGGTTATATTCCTGTTCCTTATAATGACGTTATCGATAATGTTATTTGTAACAGAATGGCTCTCAAGGATATGGTTAAAAGTGTATCCACACTCTTTTGAGATGAATGCCGGGTAGCTTGAATAGAAGAAACTGATAGTGTCGCTGACGCCGTTTATCCTGACTACAAAGGTGCAACTTTCTGTTTCGGCATTAAGCGGGAAGTTGGCAGGCTGAAGATTACGTTCTTTATTGTATATCATGATTGTGTCCCTTCCTTCGCCAAACAGTGTAACCGAGTCCGGGGCCTGGAATTTTCCGGTTTCATTGTTATAAAAGGATGCTTTCAGGAATGAGTTTGTCTCTTCAAAGCATGCTTCAGGAGTACAGGAGAAAATAATGAGAATTCCTCCTGCCAGAAACAACTTAATTAATCCTGAACCCGGCTTTTTCATTCTGATGAGAAAGCTTCAAAGTTAAAAAAAATGCGGTCTCCGGCAATTTTTATCCCATGCCGCAGCCGGTTAAGACAGGCAGGGGCTGGTCACAATCTCCTTACAAACTCTTCAGCCCTCTTTAGCGCCCTTTCAATTCCTTTGATTTCAGAGCCTCCTGCTGTAGCCAGGAATGGCTGACCTCCTCCGCCTCCTCTGATCTCGACGGCAATATCCTTAATAATGTCAACTGCGCTTATGTTTCTCTCTTTTACAAGCCTGTCGCATACCATTACCATCAGATGGGCTTTCCCTCCTGTCTCTGAACCCAGGACCAGAACGCTGTTATCAGAACTGCTCCTGATGCGGAAGGCAATATTCTTCAGAAAATCGACTGATTCGCTCTCAATATAGTCAGCGATAAAACTGATATCATTTACTGCAACTGCTTTTTCCTCAAGTCTCCCGACAAGTATCTTTGTCATCCATGACTGGTATTTCTCGAGACTTTTTTTAAGTGCATTGTTCTCAGCCATAAGCTTTTCAACACTTTCCCTTATATTCCCGGAACTCTTTAAAAGACTTGAGGTTTCATTGAGCAGAGTCAGTTTTTCATTAATATATTCTTCAGCCCTTGCAGCGGTAACGGCTTCAATCCTCCTTATCCCTGAGGCGACGGCGGTCTCTGAGATAATTTTGACAATACCTATGGATCCGGTGTTCCCGACATGTGTGCCGCCGCACAATTCCAGCGAATCGCCGAATCCCACAACCCTCACCTTCTCGCCGTACTTCTCCCCGAAGAGTGAAATGGCTCCCATTGCCTTCGCATCTTCCATCGGTATGCCATCAGTAACCCTGCTGCTGTGGTTTTCTCTTACCAGCCTGTTCGCCATCTCTTCCACCTTCGTCAGTTCTTCCCTGGTTGGCTTTGTGAAATGGCTGAAGTCAAACCTGAGCCTTTCATGGGTAACAAGCGATCCCTTCTGTTCAACATGTTTTCCGAGCACCTCTCTGAGGGCATGATGGATCAGATGTGTTGCAGTATGGTTATTGGCTGTCATCAGACGCTTCTCACTGTCTACAACAGCCCTGAAGGTGTCATCAGGACTGGAAACCATCTTATCGGCTACATGAATGATCAGGTTATTTTCCTTTATCGTCTCCCTGATCTCAATTGTCTCCCGCGGTGATCTGAGCAGGCCGGAGTCGCCTGCCTGGCCTCCTGCTTCGGCATAAAAGGGAGTTCTGTCAAGGATTATCTGCCAGGCCTCCCTGTCTTTGACCCTTATTTTCCGGTATCTTGTTATCAGAACATCATCTTCTGTGTTCTCATATCCCGTGAATTGCGTTCCTTCAATATCTCTTACAACAATCCAGTCTCCTGTTTCAAGTGATGCGTCTTCCCTTGACCTTTCTTTCTGACCTTTCATTTCACGCTCGAATTCCTCCGTATCAATGTCCATGTCCTGTTCCCTCAGGATGAGGCGCGTAAGATCGACCGGAAAACCGAAAGTATCGTAAAGTTCAAATGCAGTTTTGCCTGGCATGATCCTTCTGTCCTCTTTCTTCAGGTCACTTATTGTCTTTTCTATGATCTTCAGTCCCCTTCCCAGCGTTTTCAGGAATCCGGTTTCTTCTTCCTGTATTATCCTGGATATCTGATTTATGCTTGCGGGCAGCTCCGGATAATAACCTCCCATTGTTTCTGAAAGCAATGGTACGAGGCGGAAGATAAAGGGCTCTTCCATGCCAAGGCTGGTATACGCGTACCTTACCGCTCTGCGAAGGATTCTCCTGATAACATATCCTGCCTTGTTGTTTGACGGCAGTTGTCCATCCGCAATCGAGAACGATACTGCCCTCAGGTGGTCGGCAATAACGCGCATCGCCACGTCCCACGAATCATTGACTCCGTACTTCCTGCCGGTAATTTCCGAAATTCGCCTGATAATAGGCTGAAAAAGGTCGGTATCGTAGTTGGAGTTCTTGCCCTGCAGTATCATGCAGAGCCTTTCGAAGCCCATCCCCGTATCAACATGTCTTGATGGCAGAAGATCAAGCTTCCCGTCACTCCTTCTGTTATACTGTATAAAAACCAGGTTCCATATCTCAATAACCCGCGGGTCTCCTTTGTTAACAAGTTCATGCCCCGGTATTCGCATCCTCTCTTCATCATCCCTTATATCCACATGTATTTCGGAGCAGGGACCGCATGGCCCTGTCTCACCCATCTCCCAGAAGTTGTCTTTCTTAGATCCGTCTATTATCTTATTCTCCGGATTACTGAAACATTTTTTCCAGCACTCGAAAGCTTCATTGTCGCGGGGTACATTCTCCGCAGGATTCCCTTCAAAGATGGTGACATAAACCCTCTCCTCCGGAATCCCCAGTCTGTCGATCAGCAGTTCCCTGCTCCATTCGATTGCCTCCTTTTTGAAGTAATCCCCGAACGACCAGTTGCCAAGCATCTCAAACATGGTATGGTGGTAGGTGTCGTGTCCCACCTCCTCCAGGTCGTTATGCTTGCCAGACACCCTCAGGCATTTTTGTGAATTTGCTATCCTCTTGTGCGCGGGCTGCTGGTTCCCGAGGAAAACATCCTTGAACTGATTCATGCCGGCATTGGTGAACATAAGAGTCGGATCGTGCCTGACAACCATGGGAGCTGACGGAACAACAGTATGGCCTTTCGACCTGAAAAATTCGAAAAAAAATTCCCTCAGTTCCTGCGCCTTCATCGTAATTATCATATTATTATGGAAATAAAGCAAAAATTGGTTTGTAAAATTAATTTATTTGTGATAGATTTGTCGACTAAAGTAGAAAAAGTTCAAAGAAACAGATAACCCGGATGCATAACCGGCACTATTTTCTTGACCTCAATGACCTGCAGTTCAAGCAAGTGCGTCTTCCATTTAAAGCCAGAGTGGGACGCTTTCTTGTCTGGTTCAGCTTATCAATAGCAGTAGCTGTTCTTTATGGATTCATATTCCATCAAATCTTCGGATCACCCAAAGACAGGATCTTAAGCCAGGAACTCGAAAATATCAGGCTGCGGTACTCCCTTCTTGAAATGCAGCATGACAGGTCACTTGAAATACTTGATGAAATAAGGATCTCGGATGATCTCCTGTACAGGCCATTACTGGATATGGATACCATCCCGTCATCGATAAGGAAACCCGGTATCGGGGGTATTGACAGATTCGGTGACCTTTACGGTTATAATCATTCGGAAATGATGATACGGTTTCGTGCCCGTACAGAGGAGATAAGAAACAGGATAAATGTTCAGATGGAGTCCTTCAGAACCGTTGAGGAGAGGAAGAATGAATGGAAAAGAGAAATGGAGTATCTTCCTTATATCAGTCCCGTAAATCCTATTTACAGGCTTGGCGACGGAGTTAAATTCAGAGAGGTTCACCCGGTGCTGGGAACACCACAGTGGCATCACGGGCAGGACTTCAATACGCCGTATGGCACTGAGGTGTATGCCACCGGTGCAGGCAGGGTTATTAAGGCAGGCTGGAGCACCGGAGGTTTCGGGAATTATCTGGTGATTGACCATGGCTACGGGTTTCAGACAACATACGGGCATCTGAGCAGCATTAAAGTTACGCAGGGCATGAATGTCAAACGTGGAGACCTGGTAGGTCTCAGTGGCAGTTCTGGGACCTCATCGGGCCCTCACCTTCATTATCAGATCGACCTCTACGGGAAGCATAAGAACCCTCTTTATTACTTCAACAATGACCTTAATGAAGAGGAGTATTTTGAGATGATACAGACACTTAGCTCAAGATCGATATTCCGGTAATCAATCTGCTGGTGCAAATCATTTGAACGGATTATAACTTTGATTCTGCATAGAGAGCGTTTATGACCGAAATACTTATCTTTGTCTGAAGATGGCTGATGCTAAATACAAATTCGATCCCGATTCACTCAGTTTTGACAGGATAAAGCTGGGCTACAAAGCCATTCTGCTCAGATCACTGGCCTACCTGGTCGGATCACTCCTGATAGCTGCACTTTACGGGTTCATCTTTGCGATCTTCGTTGATTTTCCCAAGGAGAAAGCTCTCAAGAGAGAAATAGAACAGATGACACTCCAGTACAGTTTGATGCAGAAGGATATGGAGGTTCTCGAGAAAGTTATTGACCATCTTCAGCAGACTGATGATAATCTCTACAGGGCGATCTTTGAAGCTGAACCTGTGCCTTCAACACTCAGGACCGGAGGAACAGGCGGAGTTAACAGGTACAAGGATATGGACGGCTTTGACAACTCATATATTGTGATTGAAACAGCAAGGCGCCTCGACAGGATAAGAAAACAGGTTTATATGCAGTCAATCTCTTTCGATGAGCTGATAATGCTGGCAAAAGAAAAGGAAGAGATGCTCAGGAGCATACCGGCAATAATGCCCATCTCCAATAAGGATCTGACACGGACTGCATCAGGATTCGGACTGCGAATTCACCCCATCTACAAGATAATAAAATTCCATTCAGGCATGGATTTCACTGCTCCTTCAGGAACAGAGATCTATGCAACAGGCAACGGTGTTGTAGCATCTGTCCAGTCCTCAATGAGGGGACTGGGTAATCACATAATAATCGATCACGGCTTCGGGTATACTTCTCTTTATGCACATCTCGACAGGTTTAATGTCAAAAAGGGTCAGAAGGTGAAAAGGGGAGACGTTATCGGTTTTGTGGGCAATACAGGAATGTCAGTGGCACCGCATCTGCACTATGAGATTAAGCTGAACAGTGTTGCTGTCGATCCGGTGAATTACTATTTCAACGATCTTACTGCCGAAGAATATGAAAAGATGATTGAGATAGCATCAAAAACGGGTCAGTCATTCGACTAGTCCTGCTACAAACTGAATCTTATGCCATACAAGGAAAAAAAGATTGAAAAACTTTATTACCCGATAGGGGAGGTGGCTGAAATGCTTGATGTTCCTGTATCCACAGTACGTTTCTGGGAGAATGAATTTGACATACTGAGGCCGATGAAGAACAAGAAAGGCAACAGGATGTTCACGGCTGATGACATAAAGAACCTGAAAATCATACATCACCTTCTGAAGGAAGAGGGAATGACCCTTTCGGGTGTTAAGAAGCGAATGACTTTTAAGGGAGAGGATACAGAATACAGGTACAGCATCAATGAATCCCTTCAGAAAATAAAAATTATCCTTCTCGATCTCAGGGATAGTATCTGAAATCTCACGCTACATTATACTGCCTCCATTCTCCTTTAATATTCATATGTCCCTTAGCTAACAGGAAAAGACATGAAACTGAAAGAGCTTATCGCATACCTCGATTCAGAAGTTCCCGTCAGGCTCCAGGAACAATACGATAACGCCGGGCTGCAGATTGGAAACCCTGAAAAAGAAATATCGTCGGCCCTGATCTCCCTCGACGTCACCGAAGATGTTGTAAGAGAGGCAATATCTCATGGCTCAGATGTCATTATATCCCATCATCCTCTCATTTTCGGCGGCATTAAAAACCTGACGGAAACCACTCCGGTCGAAAAGATCATTACAACATTGATCCGGAACGATATAGCCGTCTATTCATCCCATACAAACCTGGATGTTCATAAAAACGGGGTGAGCCGTAAGATGGCTGAGAAACTGGGACTTCTCAACGTTAAACCCCTTTCACCCCTGAGGGATCGCCTTCTGAAACTGGTTACTTTTGTCCCCGGATCTCACATCGATCCAGTAAGAAAAGCCGTTTTTGAAGCAGGAGCAGGAGTTATCGGAAATTATGACTGGTGCGGCTTTACCGTGTCAGGTTCCGGAAGCTTCAGGGGAGGCGAAGATACTTCACCCTTCGTCGGGGAGAAGGGGGAAATTCACCCGGAAAATGAGATACGGTTCGAAACCATCATGTTCTCCCACCTGAAGAACCGTGTGATTAAGGCCCTTGTCGAAGCACATCCCTACGAAGAGGTGGCATATGATATCTATCCGCTTCAGAATGAGACTATCATGGAAGGTATGGGTTGCACGGGCGAATTGAAAGAGCCGCTGGATGAACTCTCTTTCCTGAAACTTATCGGATCGGTGTTTGGCAGCAAAAATATCAGATACTCAACTCCGACAGGACGGCCGGTGAGGAAAGTTGCCCTTTGCGGAGGATCAGGATCCTCCCTTGTTCCTGATGCGATAGCCTCCGGTGCCGGGGCATTCGTTACAGCTGATATTAAATATCATACTTTCCGAGATGCGGAAAAAAGAATCCTGCTGATCGATGCCGGACATTTTGAAACGGAAAAATTCGCAACAGAGATTTTATACGACCTTATTATTAAAAAATTCCCTAAATTTGCACTCCGGTTTTCACAAACTAATATCAATCCGGTAAACTATCTTTAAAAATATGGAAAAGGCAAAAACATACGAACACGAGATATCAATAGAAGATAAGCTCAGGGCTCTCTTCAGGCTTCAACTCGTTGATTCGGAGATTGATAAGATAAAGATTCTCAGGGGTGAACTGCCTCTGGAAGTGCAGGACCTTGAAGATGAGGTCGCCGGCCTTGAAACAAGGCTTGGCAATCTGAGGGAAGAGGTAATGAGCCTTGATAAGTCGGTAGCACAGAAGAATAACGAAATAGCTCAGGCCGAAGCACTTATTAAGAAATATGCTGAACAGCAGAATAATGTAAGGAATAATCGCGAGTATGATTCTCTTTCTAAAGAGATCGAATACCAGAATCTTGAGATTGAACTCTACAACAAGAAGATCAGGGAATTCAACATCCAGATCGACGAGAAAAAGCTCGTTATTGCTGATTCGGAAGCTGCTCTCAACGAGAAGAAGGCGGACCTTGCGAACAAGCAGGCCGAGCTTGAAGAAATAATAGCCGACACACAGAAGGAGGAAGAGGGCCTTTACAACAAGTCGGAAAAGATCCAGGAAGTGATTGAGGAAAGGCTGCTTACCGCATACAAGCGAATACGTTCCAATGCCCGCAACGGGCTGGCCGTGGTTACCGTTCAGCGCGATGCCTGCGGTGGATGCTTCAATCAGATCCCTCCTCAGCGTCAGCTCGACATCAAGTCAAGAAAGAAGATTATCGTATGCGAATATTGCGGCCGCATACTTGTAGATGACGAAATAATAAAGGAAGCGGATCTGCAGGAATAGTTGAGGAACTGATTCCGTAAAGTCATTACTGATATCTGTTTTTCATGGATGTTGCGGAATTCAAAAGAGCGGTGGCCGAAGGCATCCCCGACAGAGTGCCTGAAGCAAGGAGTCCCGATCCGGGGCTTAACCATGCTCCCCGTCGGATAGATTTACTTACAACCGATGAGAAGAAGCTTGCGCTTCGTAACGCGCTCAGATACTTCCCGGAAAAGCTCCACCGGGAACTGGCTTTTGAGTTTGCCCGGGAACTGAGGGAGTACGGCAGGATCTATATGTACAGGTATCGTCCCGGTTACGAAATAAAAGCAAGGCCGCTCAATCACTATCCTTCACGATCAGTCAGTGCAGCAGCCATAATGCTGATGATCTCAAATAATCTCGACCCTGACGTGGCACAGCATCCCGAGGAGCTGATCACCTATGGTGGCAATGGTGCCGTTTTCCAGAACTGGGCTCAATACAGGCTTACCATGAAGTACCTGTCGGAAATGAGCGACGACCAGACTCTGGTTATTTATTCGGGTCATCCGCTCGGACTATTCCCGAGTCACAGAGATGCCCCCCGGTTAGTGGTTACCAACGGCATGGTTATACCCAACTATTCATCGTCCGGCCACTGGGAAAGATTCAATGCCCTCGGTGTATCCCAGTATGGCCAGATGACAGCCGGCTCCTACATGTACATAGGTCCGCAGGGGATAGTGCACGGAACCACTATAACCATCATGAATGCCCTGAGAAAGCTTTCATCTGACCATAACCAGTCACGGGGATATCTTTTTGTCTCATCCGGACTGGGAGGGATGTCGGGAGCACAGCCCCGGGCAGCTTCCATAGCCGGCATCACTTCGGTCATTGCGGAGATTAATTCAAAAGCAGTTGAAAAGCGCTATTCCCAGGGCTGGGTGGATGAAGTGATAGCCGATACCGGTAAACTTGTTGACAGGGTTAGAAGGGCAGTAGATGCCGGCGAAACTGTATCCCTGGCCTTCCCGGGTAATATCGTTGATGTCTGGGAACGGTTTGCCGATGAGGGAATTAGGGTTGATATCGGCTCTGACCAGACTTCGCTTCATAATCCCTGGGCCGGGGGTTATTATCCCGCCGGTGTAAGCTTTGAAGAGTCGAACAGGATGATATCTGAAGAGCCTGACAGATTCAGGGACCTGGTCAGGGAATCCCTCCGCAGGCAGGTCAATGCAATCAACAGACATACAGAAAGAGGAACATATTTCTTTGATTACGGTAATGCATTCCTCCTCGAAGCATCACGGGCGGGGGCTGACATTCTGAGACCTGACGGGGAATTCAGATACCCATCTTATGTTCAGGATATTATGGGTCCTGTTTGCTTCGATTACGGCTTCGGTCCTTTCAGATGGGTCTGTTGTTCCAACGATCAGGAGGATCTTGCTGTTACAGACGTGATCGCGGCAGAAACCCTCTCTTCGCTGATGGAGATATCGCCGGAGGAGATCAGGCAGCAGATGGCTGATAACATACACTGGATAAGAGAGGCCGGAAAGAACAGGCTTGTCGTCGGATCGCAGGCAAGGATACTATATGCTGATGCTGAGGGTCGAATAGCTATCGCTTCAGCATTCAATAATGCCATAAGGGATGGAAGAATATCATCTCCGGTGGTTATTGGCAGGGATCATCACGATGTGTCAGGTACCGATTCTCCATTCAGGGAGACTTCTGACATTGCCGACGGATCAAAATATACTGCGGATATGTCTGTCCAGAATGTTATCGGCGACTCTTTCAGGGGAGCCACATGGGTGTCGCTTCACAACGGAGGCGGAGTTGGATGGGGAGAGGTGATCAACGGAGGGTTCGGGATGGTTCTTGACGGTACTGAAGAGAGTGAACGCAGACTACGGATGATGCTTCACTGGGATGTCATCAACGGGATAGCCCGCAGAAGCTGGGCGCGTAATGAAAGAGCCCTCTCAACTCTGCGCAGGGAAATGGAAAGGAGGCCGGACCTGAAAGTCACTTTGCCATCAGTGGCAGATGATAACATTATTGACGAAGCAATACGGATGCTATAGCAACAACCCCTTCACCGCGGCCGGTGAAACCCATTTCCTCAGTTGTAGTCGCCTTTATCGAAACATCATCCGGATCCGTTCCTGTAATTCCTGCGATAACACTTTTCATTTCAGGTATGAAAGGAGAAATTTTAGGTCTCTCGAGGCAGACAGTGCTGTCAATATTAACAACATGAAATCCCTTTCCCCTGATCATCTCATAACTCCTCCCCAGTAATATCTTGCTGTTGATATTCCTGAATTCATTACTTGTGTCGGGGAAATGAAATCCGATGTCTCTCAAACCGGCAGCACCAAGCAATGCATCACAAATGGCATGCAGCAGGACATCTCCGTCGGAATGCGCAACACATCCTTTATCAGAGGGTATATTGACTCCTCCGAGCCATAAAGCTCTTCCCTTTTCAAGGCGGTGAAAATCAATCCCCTGTCCGGTACGGATCTTCATCAGGATGCTTTGGAGACGGTTCGCAGGGCATTAATGTCGAATGAGAGAGAGAAGCGAAGAGTCCTGGCAAGCGGATGGTTGTTGGCCAGGGGCATAAGGTATGAAAAATCGATTGAGAATCCTCTCAGCCTGAATCCTGCACCCGTTGTGAAATACTTAAGATTGCCCTTTGTCTCATGCTGGTGAAAATATCCGCCCCTGACCGCAAACTGATGATTATACCAGTACTCAGCTCCGAATGAATAGGTAAACTCCCGCATCTCTTCCCTGAATCCTCCGGGAGCGTCGTAGAACGACTGGAAGATTGCTACGGGTACGGCCACGTTAGGGTCCCTGCCTGCAATGATCTCCTGTTCGGTATTGTAAACAGGAGGAGTAGGAACAAGCAACTTATTGATATCGAAAGCAAAAGAGAGAGCGTTGAATTTATCAAGATCGAG
This sequence comes from uncultured Rikenellaceae bacterium, assembly GCA_964633195.1. Taxonomy (GTDB): domain Bacteria; phylum Bacteroidota; class Bacteroidia; order Bacteroidales; family VadinHA17; genus LD21. Next base: position 54,980 of record CAZWFL010000014.1, read on the forward strand.
TGTCAGGGAAGTGCCTAAACGCATGTTCATCGGAATGAAATCAGATGTCTGGGAATCTGAGTAACTCATTTTTGCGCCGATGTTCGAAAGGTTGAATCCCAGTCCGAAAAGCCCGTCCTTATTCAACAGCATGAGCCCGGTCTGATAATAACCCGATATGTCTGCAGCAAAGGAGATCCCCGGCTTAGTGGCTTCACCTCCCGAGTAGTAGCCGCCCGTTAGATTTGAATAGATGAACCTGAAAGCTGTTCCTCCCGAAAATTTCTCAGTGAAGAGCCTTGAATACCCCACATCTACAGAAAATTCATTGGCCTTGAAAACCTGCATCATGTTTCCGAAATCATCTGTAAAGACCACTTCACCAAGTGAGGAATAGATAAGGCTACCGCTGATGACCTGTTTGGCGTCTATCCTTGTGTAACCGGAAAGGTAGGCAATATTGATGTCAGGGACAAGGTTTCTCAGCCAGGGTGAATAGGAGATCCCGACTCCCCCCTTACCGTCGATGAAGGCAAATTTTGAAGGGTTCCAGTGCATGCTGTATACATCGGGACTTGTTGCTGCCCCCACATCACCCATTGCTCCGGCTCTGGAATCCGGTGCAATAGTGAGAAAGGGCACCACAGTTTGTATGGCATTCAGTTCATCCGAATCCTGAGCAAAAAGTTCTGAAGTGCCATAAAATGAGATTAAAACCAGTAATAGTGCTATCGCCTTGTTCTTCATGCGGATTGTGATATTTTTAGGATTATGCTAATATAAAACAAAATTTTCCTCTGTATATTGTGTGCTGTTTATAAAATGATCATTCGGCCAGATAAGACGGCTGTCTGCGCACTTTCGCTCATTACCTCTGCACGGAAAATATATACTCCTCTGCCAGCCCGGCTTCCGTTCCCGTCGTTGCCGTCCCATGTCAGCGGAGGGAGCCTGTAACCATCCGCAATCATTCTTTTCTTCAGGATCCTTATCACATTCCCTGCGCTGTTGTAAATAGTGACCGTCACATACAGGTTCTCACCAGGCCGGTTATGGTCGGCCGTTATGTTCGTATGGCCCGAAAACGGATTTGGGTAATTTATCAGGTTGGTCAGGACAAAACCCTGGTCACTTTTCACCACGAACAAAATTGTCTCTTCTGAAGAATTATTGAAATTATCCCATGCTTTAACAGTAACTGTATGAGCTCCTTCACTAAGTCCGTAGAACGGATATACAGCCATTCCTTTCTTGTAGCTGTCAATATCATTGGTAAAATGGCCGTTCAGGTTCACCGGATTGTTCATGTTGCCGTCGAGGTAAGCAGTAATATCATGACCAATACCTGAGCCCGTTGAGTTGATACCCGATTCATCCTCAATTATCGCCAGAAGCCGGGGAGAATCATCTGTAATTCCTCCATGCCTGAACAGGGTGTCATTAAGGAAGAGCCTTATAACGGGTCCCCTGGTGTCTGTAGATGAGTGATTGCTGAATCCGCCTGCAGTAATATCGTTGAAACTGCCATGCATATCAATATTTTCGTCGAATGCATAATAGCTGATTTTTGCCTCACCGTATGAATAATCAATATCCCTTGGGACAATAAATGTGAATCTGAACCTGCCTTCGCTTACAGTGGTTTTACCGCTGAAGATAATGTTGTTTCTGACACCGAACTCCATTACCGGGCCACCATCGTTGGCCATTGTTTTCCTTGTTTCCTCCTTGTCGTAAACAACCACGCAAAGGGTGCCGTTGAAAGAATCATCAGCCTGGCCGGAAATTGTTTCGACATGTCCGGATAAGGTTATGAGCGATAAAGCCTTAAGAGTGTCAGTCTGCTCCGAAACATGCACGCTGTTTATTGAATCGGTTAACACATTCCCGTGCCACGGAAATGTAAGCCGCAGTGCCGGATCGCCCAGCAGAAGGAAATTCCTTTTGTTTGTGCCGCTTCCGGTGTTGTTTTTTGCTATTCTTATTATGTCTCCCAGCCTCAGAGGTTTACCTTCTTCATCGTATTCAAAGGCAGCATCGTAAATGTTACGGTTGAGGAAATAGTTGGGTGCGGAATAAGCCACGCGGGTTGTTGACATCAATGCTACTGCACCGCCATCTTTACGGAGAAGCAGTACCTCACCGGCGGAGTTCCTTCCGGTTCTGATGCCTGTAACATAATTATAATCAGTATCGTCGAACCGGCTGAATTCGCAGGTGGCTGTTATGAAGAGAGGAAGCCGCCTGCTGTTTTTCCAGGAAAGTATATCTTCGGGCCTGACCACCCGTTCGTGTGCAAGACCGATTTCGTTCCCGTGCCCTGTATAGTTGAGTATCAGGCAGCCTGAATTGATGCGGTCGCTTATTGCCCTGTTAACGTCGGGATATGTCTGGCCTGTTGCAGATGTGACCTGTCTGTATGCATCAAGGTAGATCTTGTCGATGTTGAAGGACGGGTACTTGCTGCTTATCAGCGCTGCAAGACCTTCAGCATCATTCATGTGTGAGTTGCCGTCTTCGTCATCCGCTACCAGGCTTATTATATTCTTCCAGTCATCCCTGTCGGAATGGTTAAGATAACTGTCGATCTTCGAAACGATAATTCCGGCCTGTATTGTGTCTGAAACGGGCAGCCTGCCTATGCCGATATCCTCGGTTCCGTATTCCTCCCCTTCATCATCCTCCAGCAATCCGTAAAAATCATCTGATGTAAATGATGATATCACAACATTCGAATTCTTCGACTGCCACGTCGGGATAAAGTTCGGATTGGCCGGAGGGGGCGTTTTGTTCTCGTATGAGCCGTCACCGAAAAGAAGCAGATATTTCAGAGGCTGGCTTGTTTCCATCTGTTTAAGCCATTTCATCCTTACATAATTTCTTATGGCAACAAGATCGGGAATACCTCCGGAATACTCATTATAGATCTCCCCGGGGGTCACAATCTGAGATATAAGGCCGCTGTTTCTGAAGTGGATATCAGCCAGACGTGCCGCATAATCAAGAAAGAGAGGATGGGTTACTATTATCATATCGGCTGGAGGAGAGGCATGAAGATCCTGATTTTTAACCCTTTCTGTCTGTATTACAGCAGGCGGCGCTTTTGCGGGATTGAATATAACGTATGTTCTGAGGCTGTCGGTCGGACTTCTGAACCTGATGATTCCTCCCGACTCTGTATACTTTATCTTTCTTACTTCGTGAGGATCAGTAACATCCCACACAAATGCCCCGGTAGAATTGCCGGCAATGTTGAATTCCGTTATTCGCCCGCCTGCAACAGATCTCGAATCAGATATATGCGTTATGTTTCCGTCGAAGAAGCTGTTTTTTCTTGCATGGAGTCTGACATTGTCTATCCACGCCCTGGCACCCTGTTCCCCGTTACCGGAGTATTTTAATTCATACCGGGGTGATGAAGAAGAGGGTAGCTTTATCCCTGAGACCATCGCTGTCTGGGCATAAGTTCCGGTTGATGCAGAGAGATTCACAGGCTGGACATATATTGTTTCGCAGAGGTTATCCCCCTCATATAAACTGAAAGAGGTCTGCACCGGGGCTCTTGCAAGAACCCTTACAACATATCTTACCTCCTCATTCGTCAGAATATCCGTAAAACCAGGATTAATAGCCAGAATACCTGAGGGCCCTGCAGGCTGGTACCACTCTCTTCCCGATTTAAGAATATTTTCGGTTTCCTTCTCATGAATGAACAGAGCATCACAGGCTTCTGAAATAAAGTCCGGCGGTTCATCAGGCACTTCCGCTTCAGTGATTAACCGGCCCTGCTCAGGTTTGGAAGTGATGAAATACCAGGCAGTATCAGAATAGTTGTGTCTTAAATAATCATATTCTCCGGAAGACTCATCGTAAATCCACCTGTGTGTTCCCTTTGCATAGAACAGAAGGTAATCACCCTGATTAAAAACTCCATCACTGCCTTTTTCCATATATATAGCAATCTCTCTCAGATCATCCGGTTTCGGATCATTATTAAAATAGGAAAGCTGACCATGATTATTGCCGTAGATTGCCGGAGATGAAGGATTATCGATTCCGAGCTGAGCGAGCCTGCTGTAATCGATCCTGCAAACACCCTCAGTTGTCACCCCTATCCTGAACCAATTGCCGGAAGCAAGAACAGAGGAGGGTGTAAAAACTTCACCCCTCCCCTGAGCCATGATCTCCCCGAGATTAAGCAAAGGCAGAAGCAATAATATTTTCAGTACTCTGATCATTATTGCGCTCAGCGGTATGGATGAACTTTATCTCTTTCCTTTATTTTGTTTTTCATAATGATGTAAGGATTAAAATAATAACGTTTCCCGAACGTTGATATTGCAGTCGTTATGTTTATGGCATTAAGAGGATATCTGGCAACGCTTTTATTGATAACGTCAACATACTATGCAGAAGGGCAGGATACATGGTATGGTCCGGGCTTTCAGACTATGGTGATGAGAAATCCTGCTTTTTCGGGAAGCGAAGGTGATGGTATCCTCAGGATCTCCTACATGAATTTTTACCCGGGTAACCATTATAACCTTCATTCGGTCTACTTGTCGTACGATTCTTATGTGCCTGTGCTTCATGGCGGTGCAGGTCTCCATATATCCAGCGACTATCTGGGAGGCATAATCAATGATATCAGGAGCGGATTCTCATATGCATATTTTCTTAAGGCAGGCAATGACTTCTATATCAACGGAGGACTCTCAGCATCTGTTTACAGGAGGGCTTTCAGTTTCAGAGGTGCTGTTTTGCCCGATCAGATAGATCCCACAGGCATAGTTGCATGGCCCTCAGGTGAAACACTTGCCAACAGAGGGCGGACCGTCTTTGATATCGGTACGGGATTCATTTTCTCGGGACCTGTTTTCACAGGGGGCTTCTCCATTAATCATCTTGCTGAACCCACTTTATCTGAAAAGGGATCACCGGCTGACAGGATCATGCGGAGGCTCCTGATTCATTTATCGGCTGACATTGGTATGGGCGGCCGGGGCACTTATTCACTGCAGCCGCTGGCGCTTGCCGAGATGCAGGACCGCTTCTTTATTGCCGGAGCAGGCGCCTCTGCCGGCAATGACAGTTTTAAGGTAAATGTTATTTGCCTGGCCGGTAACAACAATAATATCGATTTTCAGACAGGTTTTTCACTCAGAACAGGCCGGATGGCGATCTATTATAACTATCTGTTCAATATTGTTTCCGGGAATACGAGCATGCCTTTTTCACTCCTCCATCAGACAGGTGTCTCATTCAGTTTAAACAGTGTTGAAAAAAGATATATTATGAAGACAATAAAATATCCTGATTTGTAGTTATATTTGAGCTTATTAAGTATAGTATCAGTTGGGTTTGTATTATTGAGATCAGTTTAAAGTCATAAAAATAAAGGAATTATGTATAGATTCAGAGCTTTGCCGTTTGTGTTGGTGGCTGCATTGATTCTTTTTTCATGCAAGGGTTCAAAAAGAAGCACGGGAGTCTCATCCACAACCGGATGGAGATATAATGATCCTGATAACGGTGGTTTTGAGGTTGCTATCGGATCCGAGCAGCAGACCGGTCCGGGCCTGGTGCTGATTGAGGGTGGCCGGTTTACTATGGGCAGGGTACAGCAGGACGTTCTGTTCGAGTGGAACAATGAGCCCCGGGCTGTTACAGTCTCTTCATTCTATATGGATGAAACGGAGGTGAGGAACGTTGATTACAGAGAGTATCTCTTCTGGCTGAGAAGAGTATATAAGGATTACCCTGAAGTATACAGGCGAGCTTTACCCGACACACTGGTCTGGAGGAGCCCGATGGGATTCAACGATCCCTATGTGCAGTATTATTTCCGCCATCCGGCATATAATAATTATCCCGTTGTCGGAGTAAGCTGGGTGAAAGCCAATGATTACTGCCTCTGGAGAACCGACAGGGTTAATGAGCAGCTTCTCATCAGTGAAGGAGAGCTCCTTCCTGATCCGAATCAGCTTAATGAGAAAAATTTCAACACCGAGGCTTACCTCGCAGGACAATACGAAGGTGTTGTGAACAAATTAAGACCCAGCCTTAATCCGAACCAGACAGAGCGCCGTACAACTTTTGAAGACGGATTGCTGCTGCCGTCCTACAGACTCCCCACAGAAGCTGAATGGGAATTCGCAGCCTATGCTCTAAGTGGCAATACTTATGACGAAAGGATATATGAAAGGAGAATATATCCGTGGGACGGTCATAACGTCAGAAATGCAGCCAGAAGGAACAGGGGGCAGATGATGGCTAATTTCGTTCGCGGAAGGGGTGATATGATGGGAGTGGCCGGGAGCCTCAACGACGCCGGAAGTATTACAACCGATGTGAAGTCCTACTGGCCGAATGATTATGGGCTTTACAACATGGCCGGGAATGTGAGCGAATGGGTGCAGGATGTTTACAGGCCCCTCTCATCACAGGATGTGGATGCATTTAATCCCTTCAGGGGTAACGTATTCACTGACCTCAAAAGAGATGCAGACGGAAATGTTGTTGCCAAGGACAGGCTGGGCCGTCTCTATATCGATACAGTGAAAGATATCGACGTTGCAGACAGATATAACTACCAAAAGGGTGATTATAGAAACTACCGCGACGGAGATCTGCAGTCGGCAATACCCGCCGGAGCTGACTGGACAACTGAAGACAACAAGCCGGGTTCACTCCGGATGTACGCACAGGAAGATACCGACTATGTAACACTTATCAACGATAACGCCCGCGTATATAAAGGAGGTTCATGGAAAGACAGGGCTTACTGGCTGAATCCTTCAACAAGAAGATACCTCGACCAGGAGAGCTGCCGTGATGACATTGGCTTCAGATGTGCAATGATCAGGGTGGGAAGCCCTTCCGGATTCTAAAGCCCCCTTCAGGGGGTTGGGGGCATGCCTCAGGGGGAGCGGAACAGAGGCTTTCGAAACATCCTGTTTCTTACCTATGAAAACAGAACAGCTATACCAGATCTTCAGGGAATCAGGGGGAGTCTCAACCGACTCGCGTACCATCGAAAAAGGCCAGGTATTTTTTGCGCTCTGGGGAGAAAATTATAACGGGAACGAGTTTGCTGCCGAAGCGCTTGACAAAGGTGCATCATGGGTAGTTATCGATGACCCGGTTTTTGAAAGCGACAGATCCGTGCTTGTCGACGATTGCCTCTTTGAGCTGCAGGCCCTGGCAACCCACTACCGCAAAGAACTTAAAATACCGGTGCTCGCAATAACAGGTACAAACGGCAAGACAACTACGCGGGAGCTCATTGCAGCCATAGCGAAAAAAAAATACAGGGTACACTCAACCACAGGGAACCTGAACAACTCAATAGGAGTACCCCTTACCATACTTGCGGCCCCGCCCGATACTCAGCTTATGGTGCTCGAGATGGGTGCAAACCACCTGGGTGAAATACGTTCATTATGCCTTATCGCCCGGCCTGATTACGGCATAATAACCAATATCGGGACATCGCATATTGAAGGATTCGGCTCTTTTGAGGGAGTGGTGAAGGCAAAAACAGAACTCTATGAGTATCTTAGAAAAGTAAATGGCATAGCTATTTACAATGATAAGAACCCGATCCTCTCAGAGAAGATATTCAGACTTGTTAACAGGGCTGTCCCCATCTCTGATCCCACAGGCATCGAACTGAAAGTGGAAATTCTCTCCTCAGACCTGAACCTTGTTGTTGAAGCAAGATACCAGCAAAAAGAATACAGTATAAGCACCAATCTTTTTGGCAGATATAATCTCGAGAACATTAAAACAGCAATTGCTACGGGTCTCTTCCTTGAGGTTGATATCGAAGATATTGCCGATGCTGTAAGTAATTACAATCCGGTGAACAACAGGTCACAGGTAAGGGTAACCGATCACAACACCATCATCTGCGATTCCTATAATGCCAATCCTGCAAGTATGAAGGTGGCTCTTGAATCCTTTTCTGAAATTAAGGCAGAAAGGAAACTGGTCATCCTGGGTGATATGCTGGAGCTTGGTGAGAAGAGCGATACGGAACATATTGCAATTCTTGAGGAACTCTATAAGATGAAGGATACAGAAGTGCTTCTGGCTGGCAGGTTCTTTAATAAACATGCTGATGATTATGGATTTAAGGCATTCCCCGATGCGAGTGCACTTGTCAGTCATATCCGGGCAAACCCGCTGAAGGGATACTCGATCCTTGTCAAAGGCTCAAGGGGAATAGCACTTGAGAAAACTTATGATTTTCTATAAGCAAGAGGGTCAGTTTGCCGGGTAATTCTTTTATTTCATGAATTTTATGTTGACAATCAGTACCTCCGACCGGCTTCCTGACCTTATCCTGGGCCCCCACAGACCATAACCTGACGAAACAATATATTGCGTGTTCCCCCTTTTCATGTAACCATAGCTTAGTTCGTATATCATTCCGGTAATATGGTTCAGGGGCCACATCTGGCCATTGTGCGTGTGCCCCGACAGCTGCAGGTCAATATTATATTTCTCAGATTCTCCAAGATTGAAAGGCTGGTGGTCAAGAAGAATAACCGGCTTTGATGTATCAGCCTTTTGAATCAGTTCACCGAGCGGCATCCGCTCCTTTCCCTCAAACCGGCGGGAATCCCGGTCAAGCCTTCCAATAACCTGTATCCCTCCTTCGAGAACAATAACCTCATCCTTAAGTATTCTTATTCCTTTGCTTTCAATATAAGGTATGGTACGGCCTGCACCCCCTATATATTCATGATTGCCTGTTATGGCATAAAGACCTGATCTGCAGCTGGGACAATTGAAATACTTCAGCAGGTCACCCCTCAGAACCGGTCCTATTTCACCGTCAAGGATGTCCCCCAGAAGGAATACTACATCAGGTTCGATATCTGCAAGTATACCGGATAATTTTCTTATGCTCCTTTTACGTATCACGCTACCGAGATGAATATCCGAAACAGCTGCAACTCGCAGCACGCTTACCTCATCCGCCTTTTTGTTTATTTCAATATCATACTCTTTCACTGTCGGAATGACTGCATTGATAAATCCTCCGGCGATAAGCAGGAGCGTGACCGATACAGACGCCAGATAGGACCATTTTTTGTAATGCAGTATGTTCTGATCGTTAATGATCCCAGGAATCCGAAGCACGAGCGACAGAATGTCTGAAAGGATAAGAAAAAGGAAGGCGTAAAGGATGAAACCCATCCAGAAGCCTCCGATAATATTAAGAATGTCGGAGAGAACCGAGGAATTTCTGCTTTCAAGGATCTTTCCCGCCACGAATGTCAGTGAAAGTAAAACAAACACCGTGAAATAAATAATTCTGGAACTTTTCAGAACTGTCAGTGCATTGTATCCCTTAAGATAAATGTAAATGTTCGCCAGAGAGTATATTGAAAGGACTATTGTCAGGAATATTACGAACTGATGGTTCTTCATGTTGATTTAATATTAGTATTAAGACTGCTGAAGGTTTTGCGGCCCTTAAAGTAAAACTCAAAAACGAGACTTTTGTTCATTACGGGCTCAACACTCTGTCTTGTTTTCATTTCCAACACACGGGTTCTTTTTTCCCTTAGTCTCCTTAAGCTTCTGTAATAGCTTGCATGAGCCCTGATAACTGCTGAAGCGGATCTGAACCGGCCTTTGGATGCAAACATCACGGCTGCAAGGCCATCCAGGAGTTTCCTTATGAACAACACCATGTGGAAGCCCCGTCCGGGCAGATTCTTATACAGAAGGAAAAGGTTATTCCGGAAGTTAAGATAGGTTTTCAGGGATGATTCATAAGGAAGGGTCCCGCCTCCGACATGCCAGACCACCGAATCAGGAATGCATGCCACCCTGTAGCCCTTATGTGCGAATCTCCAGCAGAGGTCTATTTCCTCCATGTGGGCAAAGAAATCATCATCAAATCCTCCGCATTCGCTAAAAGCGGCGGCACGCACCATCATGCATGCACCGCTCGTCCAGAACAGCTCCGCCCTGTTGTCGTACTGTCCGTTATCTTTTTCGACATTGCCGAATATTCTGCCCCTGCAAAAGGTAAAACCATATTTGTCAATAAAACCGCCTGCCGCACCTGCGTATTCGAAAAATCCGGGGTTTTTATACGATAATATTTTTGGCTGGCACGAGGCAGCATCTTCATTGGAGTCCATATAACCCGTAAGCGGATCGAGCCATCCTTCTGTCACTTCAACATCGGAATTCAGCAACACGTAATACCTTGCTTCTATTTTACCGAGGGCGCGATTGTATCCTCCTGCAAATCCGTGATTCTTTTCCAGCCTGAGTAACCTGACCCGGTCAAAGTTTTCTTTTACCCATTCCAACGAACCGTCACTTGATCCGTTATCTGCAACCCATACGGCTGTTTCAGGGCCGGCTGAAAATTTCAGGACATTCGCCAGGAACATTTTCAGGAAATCAAGGCCATTCCAGTTAAGAATTACAACTGCAGTTTTAATCATTATTTCATTTCTATCAGTACTTCCAGCGTCTGTGGCTCCAGATCCAGTGTTCTGGTTTTTCCCTTATGAGTTCTTCAAGTTTTTTTACGTGAGTATCGGTGATAAGATACTCAGGCACTCCTGTTGTATTCTCAAAAAGCAGTTCAGCCGTAAGGTTATAATAACCCCTTTTGATTTTCCTGATCTTGAAGAATATTACAGCCATATTGTATTTTACCGCAATCTTCTCAGGTCCCAGAAAAACCGGAGTATCCTGGTTCAGAAAATCTGTCCTGTATCTGATAAGGGTTCTGGCAGGGGTCTGATCAGCAATAAAGGTGTAAAGTCCTCTGATCCCTTCCCTCCTGTTGTTTATAATTTCCCTCACAATTTCTCCCATCGGGGCAAGCCCCATTTTATACTTAGATCTGATCTTGTTGAGATATCTGTCAAAGTACTTGTTATGCAGTGGCTTGTATATGCTGACATTCTTGTGTCTTGTATAAAGCGGAAGTATAGAAAGCCACTCCCAGTTGTTATAATGGCTGAGAATAACAGCCAGATCTCGTCCATCATTGAACAGTTTTTCAAGAAGTTCGGGATTGGTGAAAGTCATCCTCCTTAACAGCTGCCTTTTGCTCATGTGGGTCAGCTTGAGGATCTCCACGAAGAGATCGGCCAGATGCCTGTAGAATTTGCGGGCTGTTTTCCTGATTTCATCTTCACTCTTCTCCGGGAATGAATTCTTCAGGTTTGAGAGGACGATCTTTTTTCTGTATGAAGGAAAGTAGCAGAGGAAGATGAAGATCAGGTCTGAACAGAGGTAAAGGATTCTCAGGGGCAGGAGTGTTATTATACAGTTAAGCGGGTAAAAGATATAAAAGATTATGCGTCCCATTATTCCGGTCTATTTGCCAGGCATAAATTTACCAACAATATCCACTACTTCGGAATATATTTTACCGTTTGTGGCTATGATTTCTTCACCTGTTATTTTCTGCATGTTACCGGCAAAATCACCCACCATTCCTCCAGCCTCCCTGACAATAAGCATTCCGGCCGCGACATCCCAGAGGTGAAGGTCATATTCATAGAACAGGTCAAAAATACCGCACGCCACATATGCCAAATCGATTGAAGCCGATCCGAGCCTTCTCACGCCATGGGTGTGCTGCAGAAAATGGTTCAGCAGATTAAGATAGCAGGGAAGTTTTTCAAAATGGCTGTAAGGGAACCCTGTTGCTACCAGCGATCCGCTGAGCTCTTCAGTATTTGACACATGTATCCTGTTCCCGTTCAACCAGGCTCCGCCACCCTTCCATGCCGTGAAAATTTCTTTGCCTGAAACTTCGTAAACCACTCCGGCAACAACTTCATCGTGTTCCATCAGTCCTATGCTTATTGCATATGGATGAAGACCATGAATGAAATTGGTTGTTCCGTCAAGGGGATCGATGACCCAGCAGTAACGGATCCCCTTTTTTGCTGAGGTGCCCTCCTCGGTAATAAATCCTGCTTCGGGAAGGATGTCACCCAGCAGGTTAACCAGCAATTCCTCGGAACCCCTGTCCACATAGCTTACAAAATCATTAAGCCCTTTGCTTTCAGTTGCTTTCAGGTCAAATCTCTTTGATTCGGCAAGAATGAAAGAGGCTGTTTCCCGTGCAGCCTGCTCTGTCCTGGCGCATATTTCCCTTAGGTTCATAAACTATTAATTTTTGAGTTCAACAATTATTCTGCCATCCTCTGCAATCTCAGTGAGCTTTACCTTCTTTATGCAACCCGGGAGTTCTTTTTTCCACGGGTGCCGTACCTTTATATAATTAGGCGTGAAACCTGAGATGAGCCCTCTGTTCTTATTGCTTTCAAAAAGGACATCATATGTTTTGCCGATATTAATCCTGTAGAAATTAAGTTGTTTCTCTTGCGACAGAGTTATCAGTGTTCTGGTTCTTCTTTCCTTATCAGTATATTTTACCTGGCCTGGCATATTCTCTGCCATGGTTCCGGGTCTTGCCGAGAAGGGGAATACATGCAGATATGAAATATCTTTTCCTTGAAGAAAGTTACAGGTTTCCTCAAAATCAGCTTCTGTTTCTCCGGGGAAACCGGTTATGATATCAGCTCCTATTCCGGCTGATGGGATTTGTTTCCGTATCCTGTCGATCAGGGTTGAGAAATCACCGGTAGTGTATCTTCTTCTCATAAGCCGGAGGATCTTATCGCATCCGCTCTGCAGCGGGATGTGGAAATGCGGCATTATTTTTTCTTCAGTGGCTGTAAGGTCAATCAGTTCGCTGGTAAGCAGGTTTGGCTCGATGGATGAGACCCTCACTCTTTCAATTCCGTCTGTTTTTACCAGTTCCCTCAGTAATTCAGTGAATGATTCACCTGTCGATTTACCGAAGTCGCCGGTGTTAACTCCCGTCAGTACAATCTCCTTCACACCTGCGGCAGCAATCTTCTCTGCTTCCTTAACAAGGCTGGCTACAGGAGGATTTCTGCTGCCACCTCGTGCAAGTGGCACGGTGCAATAGGCACAGTAGTAATCACATCCGTCCTGTACCTTCAGGAACGATCTTGTACGGTCTCCGATTGAAAACGCATGATGAAACGCATCAAAACCTGAGAGCGGACCCGGATGAATGACAGTTTCCTGCTTGCCCGCGAAGCCCTGTATGTAATTCCTGATATTATACTTTTCATTGGTTCCGAGTATCAGATCGACCCCCCTGATCTCCGATATTTTCAGAGGATTAAGCTGTGAGTAGCATCCAACGACGGCAATAAGGGCTTCCGGTGCCTGGCTGATTAATTTTCTGATAGCCTGACGGCACTTTTTGTCGGCACTTTCGGTTACCGAACAGGTATTTATTATGTAAATATCTGCTCTTGTATTCGCAGGCACCCTTTCATACTGATCATCAGGAAACATCCTTGAGATGGCGGATGTCTCGGCGAAATTCAGCTTGCAGCCAAGTGTATGAAAAGCAACTTTCTTTCTGATGTTATTCATTATCTGCCGTTTAGGCCGGCTACCCTGGATAGTGCAAATAAAACGGCCTGCTGATAAATCAGCAAAAATCTTTTTAAAGCTTTGTCAGGTAGACATTCCTGAATTCAATTGCCTTTCCTTCGCTCTGCAGACAGATATGTCCTTCGGTGGGAGTGACACCCGTACCCTTATTCTGAAGCACACCGTTGACAGAGACCTCAATGGTATTGCCCCTGCATACAACAACCATAGTGTTCCATTCACCGGCCGGTTTTTCCGAAGAGTCAGCAAGCTTGTTTACAACTCTTGCAGATTTGTCGGTGCGTTCTTCCATGTCAGCACTTCCCATGCAGACAAAATCACCTGCATTTCCGCTCTTCAGCTGGCTTTCTATACATGTGGGCCATATTGCATCAGGCAGCTGGGTGTGAATAAAAACCCCGCTGTTCGTGGGTTCTGACGGCCAGCGCCACTCTAAATTAAGTGTGTAGTCAGAATAGGTGTCTTCAGTTCTCATGTATCCGAACGGATCACCTGTAATGTGTATTACACCTTCTTTTACAGTAAATACGGTGGAAGGATCAACTGATTCATCCCTGAGGTAAAATGCCCAGTTATCAAGGTTTGCTCCGTTGAATAAACTGATTACTTCTGCTTCAGGACTTTTGGCTGCTTCGGCAGCCCCCTTACCGCTTTGCCCTGACTGGTTGCAGGATGTTACTGCCAGGCCACTGATCACAATAAGCAAGATGGTAACGTTGGAGGAGATTCTGCTTTTCATAATTTATTGATTATTTGTTGATTAATAATAATTCATGTCAATTGAGTGTTTCAGAGCAGCTTGCTTGCCAGTTCGGCCAGGTAACTTCTCTCTCCTTTAATAAGGTTCACATGGGCAAAGATATCCTGATCCTTCATTTTGTCGGACAGATAACTCAATCCGTTCGATCCCGTGTCAAGGTAAGGAGAATCTATCTGTTCAATATCGCCTGTGAATATCATTTTGGTTCCCTCTCCGGCCCTGGTAATAATTGTCTTTATCTCGTGCGGGGTGAGATTCTGCGCTTCGTCCACAATGAAGAAGATGCTTGACAGGCTTCGTCCCCTTATGTATGCCAGTGGTGTTATCACTAGTTTTTCCTCTTTCATCATATCATTGATCCTGAGGTATTCGGGACTTTGAGTGCTGAATTTATGTTTTATCACTGTAAGGTTATCGTACAACGGTTGCATGTAGGGATCCATTTTATCCTTGATATCGCCCGGAAGAAAGCCCATGTCGCGGTTGGCAAGAGGCACTATCGGGCGGGCAAGGAAGATCTGCTTGTATCTTTTATGCTGGTGAAGCGCTGCTGCCAGAGCGAGAAGGGTCTTTCCGGTACCTGCCTTCCCTGTGAGAGATACAAGCTGGATGTCGGGATTTGTCAGGGCTTCAAGGGCGAAGGTCTGCTCTGCGTTGCGGGGATCGATCCCATATGTCGTTTGTTTAATGACCCTTGTAAGTTTCTTACTTGCAGGACTATAGTGAGCAAGCGCGCTTGCCCCGTTGTTCTTCATTATAAAAAACTGATGCCCGGTAAGCTCCGGTTCAAGTCCGAATTCTTCTGAGATGACACCTTCAGGTTGCTCGTAAAGCTTATTTATAAGATCATGGTTCACGCCCTCAAATACCTTTATCCCTTTATAGAGGTCGTCGATGTTGATAACCTTGTCGTTCTGGTAATCCTGGGAGGTGATGCCAAGAGATTTGGCCTTCATCCGCAGATTGATGTCTTTTGTTATCAGCACTACAACTTTATCCTTGTTGGTGCTGCATACATAATCTGCTATCGCCAGGATCCTGTGATCAGCCGTCCTTTCAGGAAAAGACTGGCTTACCTTTTCTGAAAAATCCTTGCCGGTCTCAATATGAAGGTTCCCGAGATTGTCTCCAAGGGGGATATTGGCAGTCAGTAACATATCACCCGAAAGCTTGTCGAGCTCTCTGGTGAATTCGCGGGCATGAAAATTGATCAGATCGTTCCCTCTTTTGAATTTGTCGAGCTCTTCAAGTGCAACTATCGGAATTATTACATCATTTTCTTCAAAATTGTAAATGCATTTATAATCGTGAAGCAATACATTAGTGTCTATAATGAACAGTTTTTTATTTCTTTTTTTCATTATTAAGATCTTAATATCAATTATTTACATGAAAAACACCACATATTTTCCAAAGCAGCAAAAATAATGAAAATAAAGTATAAATTGGCATGGGAAGCTATTTTGAGTTGGGAGTGTGAAGTTTGGAGTGCGGAGTTGGCGAATAAAGAGCTGCAAGACCATGCGGCGTAAACCGAGTTTATTGATTTTGGTCAGTAGTTAAAGTGAGGAGCTATGAATTACAGGGAAACGATAGAGTTTTTATACAGCCAGCTGCCTGCTTACCACAGAATAGGCAAGGCGGCATATAAGAATGATCTTGGAAACAGCATCGCTCTGGATGAATATTTTGGCCACCCCCACAGACTTTTTCCCTCAATACATGTAGCCGGAACAAACGGCAAGGGATCTGTATCCCACCTCACAGCATCGGTTCTGCAGGAAGCAGGTTACAGAACCGGGCTTTATACATCGCCCCATCTCATTGATTTCAGGGAGAGGATCAGGATAAACGGTAAGATGATCCCCAAAAGAGATGTAACCGGTTTCGTGAAAAGTCACCAGGGTATTATCCGGTCCCTGAATCCATCCTTTTTTGAAATGACGGTTGCCATGGCATTTGATCACTTCGCGAAGGGAAAAGTTGATGTGGCGGTCATTGAGACCGGCCTGGGAGGGAGACTGGATTCTACAAATATTATTACACCTGCCCTGTCAGTTATAACGAATATAGGACATGATCATATGGACCTTCTGGGCGGGACGCTTGAAAAACTCGCGTTTGAAAAGGCAGGTATTATTAAAAGATCAGTGCCTGTTGTTGTGGGAGAGAAACAACCGTGGTCATCTGATATATTCATTATGAGAGCAGCAGAGGAAAACTCCCGGATCGAATTCGCCGATCATAATTTTTCCTGCCTTCCCGGCAGAATTGATTATGAAACGGGGGAGCGTGGTTTTGAGGTCACCAGTATCCCATCAGGAGAGGTATTTAACGTGCGATCACTACTCGCAGGTGATTACCAGGCAAAAAACCTTGTAACTCTTTTTCAGATATTCAGGACTCTCAGCCACCGTTTCCCGGTTACCGGCCGGAATTTAACTGACGGTATACGGAACGTTACCACAGGTACCGGGTTAACGGGCCGGTGGCAGATACTTGACAAAAACCCACTGACTATCTGCGATACAGGTCATAACAGGGAAGGTCTTGAGTATGTAGTGGCCCAGCTGAAAGAGCTCAGGTGCACCCGGCTTAATATTGTTCTGGGATTCGTCAGCGACAAGGATCTCGGATCACTATTGCCCCTCTTTCCCGCTGATGCAAGGTACTTTTTCACTAAAGCAGCGGTGCCACGGGCCCTCGATGAGAAAATACTGCAGGGGGAAGCTGCCCGCTTCGGACTCAAAGGGAAGAGTTATCCTACAGTCAAACAGGCTCTTAAGGCTGCACATAGTGAAGCCGGTTCGGGTGATGTTGTTTTTATCGGTGGGAGTACATTTGTCGTTGCAGAAGTTGTTTAATCATATTATCTTTATTGTATATAGCCTTCGTATAATGAAAAAGCATCTCTTTACGCTCGCCTTTTTGCTGGTTCCGGCACTGCTCTTTCCTCAGAGTGAGAAGAAGATTGTGCTCCTGCATACCAACGATCTGCATTCGCGACTCGCGGGTTTCGCCCCCGAGTACGAATACACTCCGCTGACAACACATGATGACAGGACTGTCGGTGGTTTTGCGCGCATATCGTCGATAATACTGAGTGAGAGGGAAAAAAACAGCGGTACCACCCTGGTTGTTGATGCAGGTGATTTCCTTATGGGCACTCTTTTCCACCATCTTGAGCCCGCAACCGGATTTCAGCTTCCGCTGATGAAGAGAATGGGATTTGATGTGGTTGCTGTCGGAAATCATGAGTTTGATTTCGGTCCCGGAAAGCTGGCTGAGATAATAAATGCCTCCGGGAAAAGAGGGGAGATTCCTGCCCTGCTTCTTGGCAACGCTGTTTTTTCCGCCAATAATGCGGCAGATGATGCTCTCGAAGAGCTGTACAGGAGTGAGATATTACGTCGAAAAATAATTGTTGAAAAAGATGGGCTTAAAATCGGGTTCTTCTCTCTGCTCGGCAAAGTGGCAGATCACGATGCCCCTTATGCGGTGCCTGTAACTTTTGAAAAACAGATTGTGGCAGCCAGGAGACTTGCAGGTGAACTTAAAAATGCGGGTTGTCACATAATTATCTGCCTTTCTCACTCTGGTCTCGGGAAGAATAAAAAAGGCGAATGGGCAGGAGAAGACGTTGATCTCGCAAAAAAAGTAAAGGATATTGATATTATAATCAGCGGCCATACCCACACCCGGCTTGACGAACCTCTTAAAGTTAACGGTGTCACGATCGTACAAACGGGTGATTACGGGAGGTTTGTCGGACGTATGGAGCTCACTTTCCGGGATAATAACCTGATAATGGATGATTACAGGCTTATTGAGGTTGACGACAGGATCGCGGGCGATCTCCGTATCCATGATCTGATTGAGGGTCAGAAGAAAGTGGTTACCGGCAAAATCCTTGAACCACTGGGATACGATTATGACCTGCCTGTGGTGGAAACCGGTTTTGACCTTACCGGTGATGAATACGGCGACCTGGAGCAGAGCAACCTGGGACCTCTGGTTGCCGATGCAATAAGGTATTATGTAAACAGGCATACAGAAAAGGGTACAGATATCGGGATGGTTGCGGTCGGAGTGATCCGCGACCGCATTGTAAAAGGCACACAGACAGCGCCCGATATATTCAGGGTTATGTCGCTCGGTTCGGGTAACGACGACATTCCCGGATATCCCCTGGCACGCCTCTGGGTGACCGGCCGTGAACTCAAAACGGTTCTTGAGATTCTGCTTGTTGCTTCCGGGTCCAATCCCAGTTACTATTGCTACTATTCAGGAATCAAAGCAGTTTATGATCCTTCGAAGGGATTGCTCAGGAAGATCAGGAGCATAGAGGTTTTAAGGCCGGACGGTACAGTTAAGAATGTCTCCTTTTCCAGGAAAGAGACAGAATTGTATTCACTGGCAGCCAACTCTTACATGCTTGAATTCATCGGGATCATTAAGAAAATGAGCTTTGGGCTCCTTAATGTTGTTCCTAAAGATGCAGAAGGCAATCCGGTTACGGATATGAAAAGCACCCTATTGGACATGAATGAAAAGCTTGTGGGGGTACAGGAGGGTAAGGAGTGGCTTGCCCTGATGGAATACCTTGGATCAATGGCCGATACGAACGGAAACGGAATACCCGATATGGATGTTAAATACTCAGGCCCGGTCAGAACATTCCATCCTGCAGGAGAATAGAAGGTCACCAGCCACTGAAGGGATTATCAACAACTATCCTTTCTCTTCTGTTTGCAATAGTGAAACCTGCGTCAAAGATCGTTCTTGTTATCAGTTCCATTTTGCCGAAATCGAGCTTTTCGACTACATCCCGCGGCGTGTGGTAGTCGGCATGTAATCCGGTGGTATAGAACAGTACCGGGATGTCTTTTTTTACAAAATTATAATGATCGCTTCTGGCAAAGAGCTGCAGCGGGTCATTTCTGCCGCTCAGGCTGTAGTCGAAATCTATTTCACTTCTGCTGTCAGCCTCTTCTGCAATTGATCTGAGATCCCTGCTCTGATCACATGTTATGACAAATACACCCAGAGGTCCTGTCATACGATTATCAGCCAGGGTATCAGCAGCCCCCTTAACCCTGCCTATCATATCGATGTTGATATTGGCAACGGTATTCGCTATCGGTAAAAGAGGATCATTTACATATGCCTGCGAACCGAAAAGGCCTATCTCTTCTCCGGCAACCCAGAGGAAGAGAACAGATCTCAACGGCTTTTTCTTCAGATGCTGAAAAGCCTGTGCAAGCTCAAGCAGGGCTGCGGTTCCGGATGCGTTATCGTCTGCGCCGGCATGTATTCTGCCTCCCGTTTCACCTACATGATCATAATGGCCCGAGATAACAACAACCTCATTCTTTAGTGCCGGATCTCTGCCTTCAATATAGCCGGCAATATTGTGAAGGATTATCTCTTCCGTATGTGTGGTTTCCGTTATCCTTACATTTTTTCCCTCTACCTGAAATGAAATTGGTTTAAGATTATCGTCAATAGTGTGCTGGAGTTCTTCAAGTGAATGACCGCTTCCCTCAAGGATCGCATCAGCAACCTTTCTGTGTATGAACATGATAACCGGCATGCCGGGCAGGCTGGTAATTGCTTCCTTTTGCCCCTTAAGTGTCTTTGTCGATGTAAGTTCTCCTGCAATGCCTGGATAATGCTGGTCGAGCGACTCATAGCCTGATTTCGGATCGGTTACTATAAGAATTGCCCTTGCCCGGGTAAAGAGCATTGGTGTAATTTTCCATTGAAGGGCTGTCATAAAAGAAGCCCAGCCCGGCTCGCTGAACAGGTATTTTTCGCCGTCTGCCGAAAGCGGCGACCGGTTCATTACAAGAAGTATCTTCCCCTCGGTGCTTACTCCTTCAAAATCATTGTAATTATTACTCACTGAGTTAATTCCGTAGCCGGCAAAAAGAACCTCACCTTCAACCGTAAAATCAGAAGCCCCTGTTGGAAGAAGTTGATATACAGGTTCTTTTATTACCATGGGCTCTTCTCCTACAGAGCTGATTTCAATAAATGTCTTTTCATGGTCGATCGATTTCCTGACAATTGAGAAGGGCTGAAGATAACTGTCACCGTTTGCGGGCCTGAGGCCTGTTAGTACTGCCTGGGATTTAATATATTGCGCGGCGATTTCAAGTTCAGGGTCACCATTCATGCGACCTTTTAGAAGCGGTGAGGCAAGAAAGGAAACATGACTTCTGAGATCTTCCGACCTGATCTGGCTGACTGCAGGAGCCGTCCTCTGGGAATACCCTGTAAGTGATATTAAAACGGATAAGGACACTATAATCAGACCAGCAGATACTCTTTTCATCTTAATGTATTTTAGATTTACCACTCTGCCGGCAAAGGTAAAAAAGAATTTGATCCGGAGCTTAAACCCTTTTGAAGGTTTTCTTAAATACCCTGAGATGTCATTGATGATAATTGATTGTTTTTGTATTTTAGCTTATTATTCCCCTTTAATGGCAACCAGCATCTATTTCTGGATCGGATTCAACCTCTTCATACTTCTGATGCTTGCACTGGATCTGTTTGTGTTTAACAGAAAGGCTCACAGGATAAGTGTTAAGGAGGCTACAATATGGAGTGCGGTATGGATCTCACTGGCGCTTCTTTTTGACCTGTTTATTCTTTTCAGGTTCGGGAAGGTTAAGGCACTAGAGTTTCTTACCGGGTATGTCATTGAAAAATCCCTTAGTATGGATAATATCTTCGTATTCATTCTTATTTTCTCCTTTTTTTCGGTAAGGGACAGATACCAGCATAAAGTGCTTTTCTGGGGCGTTCTGGGGGCTATTGTGATGCGGGCTCTCTTTATCGTCACCGGAATTGCCCTCATTCAAAGATTTCACTGGATAGTCCTGATATTTGGCGGGTTCCTTCTTGTTACGGGGGTTAAGATGCTCTTCAACAGTGATATCAAGGTGGACCCCGAGAAAAATGTCATATTAAGAGCCTTCCGGAAATTCCTTCCTGTTACAGAAACCATGCACCGCGACAAGTTTTTTGTCAGGCTTCACGGGAAACTCTATATCACCCCGCTATTCCTGGTTCTGATCGTAATAGAATCTTCAGACCTTATTTTTGCGGTTGACAGTATTCCTGCAATACTGGCAATAAGTCACGATACATTTATAGTATACACATCGAATATATTTGCCATACTTGGGTTACGTTCACTCTATTTCGCTGTCGCTGGAATAATGCGTCTTTTCCGGCACCTGAAGACCGGGCTGGCTATTATTCTGACCTATGTGGGTGTAAAAATGCTTCTGGCATATTTTGATCTTGATATTCCGGTATCCATTTCCCTTATGGTGATAAGTGTAATCCTTCTGGTTTCAATACTTGTCTCCATGCATCCCAGGTACAAATAGAGTGTCCATTCTCCTGCTCCGGTAAAACAGTATCATAATTAAAATGAAAATATTACTTTTACTCCGTTAAGTTGTGAAGGTGTTTTATCAATGTAATGTTAACTGAGTACAGGAATGAACTCATACAGGCAAAAACCGTCTTTCCCCTGGCCTTTGATAGTTCTCTTCATAATTATTGCCGCTACCAGTATAATCCTTGGTTTCCTTTTTTACAACAACCAGAAAAAGACGCTTCTGAACAACAGGCAGATGGAACTTTCTGGTATTGCCGATCTTAAGGTAAGGCAGATAGCGCAGTGGAGGCTTGAAAGGATTGGCGACGGAAATTTTACAAGATCCAACACAGCACTTATCCGTCAGATTTCCCGGTATTTAAGTGACGAACCCGGTGACTCCGTACTTCCTGATATAATTCACAGCCTTCGTTCCCTTACAGATAATTTTTATTATAAGAATATTCTCATACTCGATACCGCAGGTAATGTAAGGCTTTCCTATCCCGAAGGTGACATGCCTGCAGGTAATTACCTTAAGTCTTTTATTAAGGATGTACTGCCGGGCAGGGAAGCGATCCTGACAGACCTTCATCAGGCAGATGGCTCAGACTATGTGCATCTTGACCTGATTGTTCCGCTGATGGGCCCTGTGGATAACGATACCGCCCTGGTAGCTGTAATGGCGCTTAGAATAGATCCCGGGGAGATACTTTTCCCACTGATACAGACCTGGCCGGTCCCGAGTAAAACGGCCGAATCGATCCTTCTCAGGCAGGAAGGAAATGAGGTACTGTTTCTTAATAAGCCCAGGTTTCATACAGAGCCGGAGCTTACTCTCCGACGGTCGCTGTATGAGGAGAGACTGCCTGAAGCAATGGCATTCAGAGGTATTGAAGGAACAATCGACGGAGTAGATTACCGTGGCGCTGAGGTTGCAGCGGTTATGAAAAAGGTGCCTGGTTCTCTCTGGTACCTGGTTGCCAAGATGGACCATAATGAAATCCTGTCATCTCTCGATGACAGGATGACCATGGTTACCATAATTATTATCCTGTTCATACTGACAAGCGGGTTGTTCCTGGGAATACTTGAATGGAACGAGAACGTGAGATTCTATCGCAGGAAATATGAGGCAGAACTTGACAGACTTGCACTTGTCAAGCATTTCGATTACATACTGAAGTATGCAAACGATATTATATTTCTTACTGACAGGAATCTCACCATTATCGAAGCAAACGACAAGGCGCTTGAAACTTACCAGTATGACCGCTCAGAATTTATAGGAATGAACCTGATTAAAATAATTGCACCGGGACAAAGGCAGGTCTTAACAAAAAATAAAAATATCCTCGATACAAGAGGATCGGGAACCTTCGAGACGATCCATATAAGAAAAGATGCCACAACAATTCCTCTTGAGATAAGCTCGCGTATGGTTGAAATAGAGGGAGTTAAGTACTATCAGTCAATAGGCCGCGACATTACTGAGAGAAAGGAGGCGGAGGAAGCCCTGAGGGAGAGCGAGGAACGATTCAGAAAGATATTTGAGGAGAGTCCGCTCGGAATTGCCATGACAGGCAAAGACTTAAGTATAATCCGCGCCAATCAGTCATTCTGCAAGATGATGGGATATTCCGAAGAAGAACTTAAGGCATCTGCATTCAGTGATTTTACCCACCCCGATTACATGGCCGGAGATGAGATCCCCATGATGCAGCTTCTTGCCGAGGAAATACCTACCTGGCACACCGAGAAACAGTATTTACGTAAGGATGGCTCCATTATATGGGGATCGACAACTGTCAGCGTTATCCGTAATAACAACGGTGAGGTGCAGTATTTCATGGCCATGGTTGAGGATGTCACGCTCCGGAAGCAGACAGAGATTGAACTTGAAAAGTCATTCTCCCTGTTAAAAGCCACACTTGAATCAACCGCTGACGGAATTCTTGTGGTAGATTCACGCGAGAAGATTGTCCAGTACAATCAGAAGTTTACAGAAATGTGGAAGATCCCTCCGGAGATACTTGCATCCGGCGATGACATCAGGGTGCTGGAGTATGTCATGGACCAGTTGAAGTATCCTGAAGAATTCAGATCTCAGGTCAGACTGCTGTACCAGGACCAGGAAATTATTACGAGCGATCTGATCGATTTCAATGACGGACGGGTATTTGAACGTTATTCCCAGCCTCAGAAGATATCAGGAAGGAGTGTCGGAAGGGTATGGAGTTTCCGTGATATAACGGAAAGAAAGAAAGCTGAGGCCGACCTTATTGCAGCCAAGGAAAAGGCAGAAGAGAGCGACAGACTTAAAACAGCCTTCCTTCACAACATTTCACACGAGATACGCACTCCGATGAACGCCATAATAGGATTTTCCGCTCTCCTGAGCGAACCTGACATAACCGAAAAGGAACGGCAGGAATATATTGAAATTATTTTCCAGAGCGGAAGCCAGCTACTCTCTATCATAAACGATATTGTCGATATAGCCAATGTCGAGAGCGGACAGGTAAAGCTCAATGTAAGGGAGATGGATCTTAATCTTTCACTGCGGGGTCTTCGCGACCAGTTTAAATATAGACTTCAACCGGGAAATGTGACTATAAATCTCGAAACAGGGCTCCCTGATGACAAGGCGATAATTCGTACCGACAGCATTAAACTGATACAGATCCTGTCAAATCTTATTAATAATGCCACAAAGTTCACAACTGAAGGGCATATAGATTTTGGATATTCGATGAATAACGGATTACTTCAGTTTTACGTGAGAGATACCGGAATCGGGATACCTCCTGAGTTCCATAATAAGATATTTGAAAGATTCTATCAGATTGACAACAGCGCCTCAAAGAAATTCAGCGGGACAGGTCTGGGGTTATCTATCGTGAAAGCTTATGTGGAACTCCTTGGTGGAACTATAGAAATCAATTCTGCACCAGGCACAGGTACTGCATTTACCTTTTCGGTACCATATCATGTTCAGGATCCGGTTCGCCGGAACTGAAAAATGATGATTTCAGCTCTTCCTGAAGGAAATACTTATGCCGTTTTCAGGTAATTTCCCTGATTTTAATCATTCTGAATCAGATATTTGTCAAAATCGGATTTTGGACTGAAAAGCCGGTTTGCATTCTCCAAATTTAACTTAAAGTACTTTGGATCAGAATTATATGTTATGAATTGCTTCTGTTTTATCTTTTTTTCTGTTTTTCCTCTGTAAATTTCATCTCTTTTTTGACGAATAACAGAAACCAAACCATAAACTCCATGCCAGAGTAAACAGACATGCTGAATAATTTGATCCGGGTCTCCTGAAACGGTCTCTTTATCCCACTGTTTGAGCTGATGACGCTTGACATGTATTCTTATTCCCGGTACATTTACTTAGGTGTTAAACTTCATGATTGATGGATTTAAACCGGTTTAAACTATGCACCGCGATGAAAAGAATAGTTCTGATATCAGTTTTGCTTTGTGTCACATATCTGGCCACAGCTCCGACGATTGACTTCAGAGTGTGGGCAACCAGATACCGGGAGATGGAGAAGGAGGCCGTAAGGTTAATGAAGGAACTCGAGTTTTCCAGATTTATTGACGACCTGGGTTACAGGGAGTCAGAAAATAACTGGTTATCAATAAACAGAATCGGTTGTTTCGGTGAGTGGCAGTTTGCGGAATCAACTCTGCGTTACCTGGGTTACCGACATATAACTTTAAAAAAGTTCAGGGCTAACCCTGAAATATTCCCGGAAGATTTGCAGAGAGAGGCCCTTAAGGCTCTCATCAGGGTGAATCTTGCCTTTCTTCGCGATCACCGGCATTTTATAGGTGATACTATCGGAGGAGTAGTGATCACCAAATCGGGGATGATAGCGGCAGCACACCTCGGAGGAGCAGGCTCGGTCAGAAAATTTCTCGAATCAGGCGGTAATGTAAACAGGAAAGATGTTCTCGGAACATCAATTGGTAATTATATGAACAGGTTCAGTAGATACGATCTGGATTAAGATTAACAAAATAATAAAACGATGAAAGCTATTTACATGGTAAGGTCAGAAGAAACAGGTACTGTTTACCTGAAAAGAAGAAAAATAGCCAGGGCTCTCAGATGGTGGCTCCGGGAGAACGGACTCTCATTTCAGTATAAGTATTTCTTCAAATAGTCAGGCGATGAAATCATACCTGATCCTTTAAGTATGCAGACTGAAAAAGAATGATTCTGTCTGTTGCAGTTATTTATTTCCATATCTTTAAGTTTTGGTACCATGTAAGGGATTATCCGGCCGGGTACACTGAAATTAAATAATGGTATTGCCGGCATGAAACTGTCATATTTAATATTATTTCTTATATCCGTCACACTGACAAACATTTCAGAGGCCCAGGTAATCGGTTGCACCGACAGGCTGGCCCTTAATTACAATCCCTTTGCGCTGGTGAACGACGGTTCATGTACTTATGAAGAGCTGCCGGTGATGCCTGTGGCCGGCTTCAGCCTTTCATCCGCCATTGGGGAGACATCCGGTATAATTTTCTGGAACGGCACACTCTGGACCCATAACGATAATGGCGATATCAATCTCTACGCACTCGATACTCTGACCGGTGAAATCATCAGGGCGTACGAGCTGACCGGAGCTGTCAATATCGACTGGGAGGAGATCTCACAGGATGAGAACTACATATATATAGGAGATTTCGGTAACAACAGTTCCGGTAACCGGAAAGACCTCAGAATACTCAGGGTATCAAAGAACTCAATATTAAATGGTTCGCCCCTGATAGAAACAGTAAACTTTTCCTATTCCGGACAGGCTGACTTTTCAGATTCAGGGCCAAACAATACTGATTTCGACTGCGAAGCCTTTGTTGTGACGGCAGACTCCATATTCCTGTTTACAAAAGAGTGGAAAAGCTTGAAAACAAGGCTGTTTGCGCTTCCCAATATTCCGGGTACCCATACGGCGGAATTCCGTGGGACCTGGGATACGGAGGGATTGATAACTGGTTCTGTTTTGCTGGAGGAAAAGCATCTTATTGCCCTGTGTGGCTACAGTAGTCTTCTCGAACCATTTATTTTAATTTTATACGATTATCACGGTACCAGCTTTTTCGGCGGCAACAAAAGGAAAATACCCGTTTCACTTCCTTTTCATCAGGTTGAAGCGATTACCACAGTAAACGGATTGAAGTATTACATTACGAATGAGGGTTTTGTGCAATCACCCTTTATCAACAGCCCTCAGAAAATGCACATTATAGAGCTTAATATCTTTCTGGAAAATTACTTGGGCAGACCAGCGGGCATAATAAAACCCGATAAGCTGGGTGAATATCCGGTTTTTCCTGTACCTGCCGCTAACTTTCTTACAATCATGAGTTCTGCCGGTCAGCTTCCTTCAAGATATAATATACTTAACAGTGAAGGAAGGGTCGTTCAGACAGGCAGGCTTGAGAATGATAATCCCGTAATTGATATTTCGGGCCTGACCTCCGGACTATTTATCCTGAAACTGGGAAGGGGAAACAGCAATACATATAAGTTTATAAAGATCAAAGAATGAGATCAGGCAAAGAAATAATACTCACCGGTATTATTTTAATCTTCGTTTCCTGCGGCACCTCTAAAAAGAGCATGTCGCTGCTTGAAGAGGATGAACTCTTCGTAACCAGAAAGTATATCGGTGATTTTATTGAATTCACCCATACCCGGCCGGAGAGTATTGGCGGGCCGCATTATATATGGATAAAGACCTCTCTCGATACAGTTTACGGCAATATTTCAGCATACAGCAAAAAGTGTGATTTCACTCCCGGCCAGAGGCTTTATCTGCGACGCACATATATGCCATGGGGACCCTTTGGTTACTGGATCTATCAGATTGAAAACGATTCCTCCCTCTTTTACCGTGTAAGTGAATTTCAGCTTGATGATAAGGTTCTGTTACAGACCTGGTTCTGACACTGTTATAAATCACTTCCAATATTCATAAGAGTTACGGCAGCTCACGCTGCCCCTAATTTGTGTATTAGAAATAATCTGATATTAAAAAAGATTTAAAGAAATATTGAATATCGATTATCAATAATAAAGAATAATATCGTATCTGAAAATAAATTATTTGCCCCAACCTTAAAGGGAGTAATTGATTTTGGCTGCGCCGAGCTCCTGCACAACGCGGAGTCGGTTCTTCGCACCCTTCAGGGTAAGAGGCAAACGAAGAACCGGAACAGCCTGCCCCGATTTATCGGGGAAGTGGAGCTCGACGAAGTCAAAATAAATGAAGCATATTATTGATTCCATATACTCATTAAATAAATTTAAAAAAACTTTGATATATAAATTAAATACCTATATTTGCTTTATGAAATAAATATAAACAGGCTAATTAATTTGATTTTAAAACAAAACCACTGACATTAATAATAAGGTTTATGATAACTGAAACAGCATTGCAGATTGGAATTTCGACTACTTCAGAAGTAATAAGGAGGGAGCAGGCAATCTCTTACATCAAAGACAGATTCAACAGGGAGCTTTCCGGGAATCTTAACCTTGTCAATGTTTCCGCACCATTCATTGTTGAAGACGGTACCGGGATAAACGATGATCTGAACGGTGTTGAAAACCCGGTCAGTTTTGAAGTGAAAGGTATCAGGGGGAAGGGTTTTTCAGTGGTACAATCCCTGGCAAAGTGGAAACGTATGCGGCTGAAAGAGCTTGATACAGAACCCGGGACCGGTATCCTCACAGATATGAGAGCATTGAGGCCCGACGAGGAACTTAGTCCGATACACTCGGTTTATGTCGATCAGTGGGACTGGGAAAAACATATTTTGCCCGGGCAAAGAAATCTGGGTTATCTTAAGAGTACGGTCGAAGCTATTTATAAAGCGCTTAAATCTACCGAAGCAGAATTGTGCAGGCTTTATCCTGATCTGAAGCCTGTATTGCCCGACAAAATCCACTTTATTCATGCTGAGGAACTGCTGAAGCAGTATCCTGAGCTTCTTCCCAAACAAAGGGAGTCAATGATAGCCAGGGAATATGGTGCCGTTTTTATTATCGGTATAGGAGCACCCCTGAGCAACGGGAAACCTCATGACGGACGTGCACCGGACTATGACGACTGGAGTACACTGAACGACGACGGATATACCGGGCTGAATGGTGATATAATCCTCTGGTATCCTGTTCTGCAGACTGCTTTCGAGATCTCTTCGATGGGTATACGTGTCAGCAGCGAGTCACTCGAAAGACAACTTGAGATAAAAGAGTGCACCGAAAGAAAAAATCTGATGTTTCACAGATTAATGCTGAACAATGAGCTGCCTCCATGCATCGGCGGTGGAATTGGACAATCGAGAGTCTGCATGTTCCTTCTTAAGAGAACCCATATAGGTGAGGTACAGTCCGCGATCTGGCCCGACTCAACCCGCCGGAAATCAGCTCTTCAGGGCATAAAGCTTCTTTGAAGACGGAAGACCGAAGACCGAAGACCCCCGCCTGACCGCTGACGCAGTCAGTCGGGCAGGGAAGACCGAAGACAGAAGACAGAAGACAGAAGACGGAAGACCGAAGATCGGAGACAGAAGACCGAAGACAGAAGACAGAAGACAGAAGACAGAAGACCCCCGCCTGACCGCTGACGCAGTCAGTCGGGCAGGGAAGAC
>CAZWFL010000015.1:0-1331 GCA_964633195.1 uncultured Rikenellaceae bacterium
ATATCGGGCCTGAACAATTGCAGAAACTGGATAAAGCTTTAAGAAAATCCGGCCTCCTTCTGATGGATGATAAGAAAAGTATCCTTGTTGAGAAGATAAAAGCAGTTATTATTGAACTCGTCCATTATACTGATGAACAAATCAAAATAAACCTTTCAGATTACCTTCACGAAAAACTCAATTACGATTATACTTATCTTGCCAACCTTTTTTCCGAGGTAAAAGGTATTACAATTGAAAAATTTTACCTGACTCATAAAATTGAAAAGGTAAAAGAATTGATTATTTATGATGAGCTTAATCTTACTGAAATAGCCTACAGGATGAACTATAGCAGTGTTGCCCATCTGTCAAATCAATTTAAGAAATTTACCGGTCTTACCCCTTCACACTTCAGGAAACTCAGAAATAAGAGGCGAGGTACTCTTGAAGATGTGTGAATTATGTAATAATATCCGGAGTTTTGTGCACTTCAACATCAAAGATACTTGCCGGTAATGGAATTTGTTACACTTATGGCCTGTAAGCTATTGACTCTTAACGTTTTTAAGATCGATTGGCACTACTCCTGCCATCTCACCTATAATGTTAACAAGGTCGGACCCTGTTGGAATCACAATTTTAGCATTGGTTCCGAGTGATGCTTCAAGAGCTTCCAGCTTACGTAATAATTGGGCATTCCCAACGAAATATTTATCTGCCGCCTCATTAACCAGTTTAATGGCCTCAGCTTCGCCTTCAGCGTGCAATATTTTAGCCCGTTTATACCCTTCTGCTTCTTTTATTTTTCCCCTCTTTATCCCGTCAGCAACTGTTTCTGCAGCAGTAGCGGAATCTATTGCGGCAATTTTTTCATTCTCAGCCTTTACCACTTTATTCATGGTTTCCTGAACATCCGACGGGGGATCAATTTGTTTTAACTCAGTACGGATAATTTCAATTCCCCAACCTTTAGTCTCTTTATGAAGTGTTTCAAGGAGCTCAGTGTTAATCCTTCCCCGTTCACTGTTGGCAGATTTCAGGGTAAGAGTGCCAATTATATTACGAAGCGTTGTGCGGGCAAGATTTACAATCTGCCATTTATACCTGTCAACATCATATGTTGATCCTTTTACGCTCTCCTCATCTGACCTCACCCTGAAGTATACCTGCGCGTCGACACTGGCATTCAGATTATCGTTGGTAATTATTTCCTGAGGCTGGGCATCAACCATCTGCTCAGTTATATTCACTTTAAACAGCCTGTCAATAACCGGAATAATCCAGTGAAATCCGGGATTGGCAAAATTATGGTACTTTCCAAGCCGCTCAATCAAGCCTCGCTCAGTTGG
>CAZWFL010000015.1:1431-81690 GCA_964633195.1 uncultured Rikenellaceae bacterium
GATTGGCAAAATTATGGTACTTTCCAAGCCGCTCAATCAAGCCTCGCTCAGTTGGCCGGACAATTCTGATTCCCGCGAAAAATATCACTACGACAGGAATTATTAAATACAAATAGCTCATTTTAGATTCCTTTCATTTATTAGTAATTAATTATATTTCAGTAACTTAAACAAAAGTACCTTAAATTGTTGCGATTAGCATTACACAATTCAGGATAAGAGTTACATAATTCACACATATTTAGCCTTTCATATTCATAGTTATTACTAATCTATTCCACAAAGGAAATCAAAGGATTACACAAAGGTTCACAAAGTTTATGAATTAATCAGGTTAGGAAAATGTGTGAATTATGTAACTTATTCACGGATTTATGTAATGGTAATTAAATTAATGGATTGCACCTTTGCTGCGTAATTTGGAAACCAGATTGGAAAAGATGGATAATAAGGAAGTTGAGAAGGCCAAACCACTTTTAATTGTGGAGATTATCGATTATGTTCCTGATTCAGTTGTCCATAAATCCATATTAAAAAAGACAACCGGTAATATCAGTGTTTATTCAATTGATGCCGGAGAAGTTTTGACTGAAAAAAAAAGCCCATTCGACACTTTTATCCAGATCATCGACGGCAAGGCTGAAATATTAATTGATGGAATATCAAACTTGCTGGAAACAGGACAATCGATCATCCTGCCGGCTCATTCATCAAATACGGTAAAAGCCAGAGAACGGTTCAAAATGATTTCAACCACCATAAAGAGCGGATATGAATAAAATAATTGTATCTCTGACATTATGAAAATTGCATTTATCGGAACTTATCCTCCACGGGAATGTGGTATCGGCACTTTTACCCGGAACCTCTACAATTCCATGTTAGTGGATATTAAAACAACGAATGCTCCAAACGAAGGATTGGTCATAGCTCTGAACGATCATGAACAATCCTATAGTTATCCCGAAGAAGTAAAACTAACAATAAGACAGGAGCATCAGAGAGATTATTTAGCGGCAGTAAAATTCATTAATCTCAGCGGTGCAGACCTTTGCGTTCTGGAACATGAGTTTGGTATATTTGGCGGACAACATGGTGTTTATATTCTTCCATTGCTTCACCGGCTTGAAATCCCACTGATAGTCACACTTCATACAATAATAAAATCGCCCTCGTACAACGAAAAAGCTGTTTTGAGGGAAATATGCAAAATGGCGACCAGAATTGTAGTAATGAGCCATAAAGCAATTCAATTTCTTACAACTATTTACGGTGTGGATATAAGTAAAATTGAATATATCGAACATGGCGTACCTGATATTCAGTTTAACCAGTCTGAATCCAAGAAAGAATTTCACCTCGAGAATAAGAAGCTTCTGCTGACTTTCGGTTTTATCAGCCGGAATAAAGGGATTGAAACAGTTATAAAAGCGTTACCTAAAGTTATTGAAAAGTATCCTGAGGTTTTATATATGATTCTGGGGAAAACTCATCCGAATGTTCTCCGGTATGCCGACGAAGAATACCGCATGTATCTTCAATATTTGGCTAAAAGCCTTAAAGTGAGCCAACATGTTTTTTTTCTGAATGAGTTCATTAATCAAAAGGAATTGTTCAAATATCTGTCTGCAGCTGATATTTACGTTACACCATATCTTAATGAAGCTCAGATCACAAGTGGCACTCTCTCCTACGCTGTCGGAGTGGGTTCCGCTGTAGTCTCAACACCTTACTGGCATGCTTCAGAATTGTTGGCGGATGGAAGAGGAAGGCTTTTTGATTTTAATGATTCTGAAGGTCTTTCATCTATTTTCATGGAATTGCTCGAAAAACCTGATGTGCTGAAAGAGCTTCGGAACAGGGCATATAATTATGGCAGAAAAATAACATGGCCAAAGACAGGAGAAAAATATTTAGCGGTCGTAAAAAAAATCCTGACGGAAAAGCCAAAAATATCTAAAAAGAAGGAAACCAGTCTTGATCCGCTTATTCTGCCTCCATTTTCGCTTGCTCATATTAAACGCTTAACAGATGATACAGGGATCATTCAACATGCAAAGTATGGTATTCCAAATTTAAAGGAAGGATACTGTCTGGATGATAATGCAAGAGCCCTGCTGATGGTACTGATGGCCTACAGGCAAAAAAAGAATACTCTGGCCCTTGAATTATCACCCATCTATATAAGCTATATCCACTATATGCAGAATAAGTACGGGACATTCAGGAATTTTCTGAGTTTCAGCCGGAAGTTTCTCGATGAGGTGGGTTCGGAAGACTCTTTTGGAAGAACTATCTGGGCACTCGGATATCTGCTTGCCAATGCACCTAATGATGCTTATTACCGAACCGGTAAATTAATTTTCTTTGATGCATCTCCAAACTTTGAAAAACTTAAATCCATAAGAGGAATCGCCAATACTATGGTGGGTATCAGTTATTATCTCAGGAGCAAACCTAATGATGATTCAATGATCGAAAGATTACGAAATCTTGCCGGTAATCTGGTAAGACATTATGAAGAAAACAGCACACCCGAGTGGAAATGGTTTGAGCCATTGCTTGCTTATGATAATGGGATATTGCCACTTGCTCTTTTACATGCGGCAGAGCTGCTTAAAGATGAAAGAATAACCAGGACAGCACTGGAAACAATGAACTTTTTAACAGAGATTACACTTAAGGATGGCTATTTATCGATCATTGGAAATGAAAAATGGTACAGAAAGGATGGTGAACGTTCCATGTATGCCCAGCAGCCGGTGGATGCCCTCGCTATGGTATTAATGTATCATCAGGCATTTCACCTGACTAAAGATAAAGAATATCTGAATAAATTATTTGCATGCTTCATGTGGTTCCTGGGGGAAAATGATCTCAGAATGAGTTTGTTCGATTTTGAAACTAAAGGCTGCTGCGACGGTTTCGAAAATTATGGAGTAAACCGGAACCAGGGTGCTGAAAGTTCACTGTCTTATTTAATCTCTCACCTGACCGTACTGATGGCATTTGAAGAATACGAGGCATAGACTTAAGAGAGTCACCGCATAATACGAACATGAATGGAAAATATTAATCATGTTAATTAAAAGATATCACAATAATCCTATACTTACTAAAGATGATGTACCTTATCCTGTTGCTACTGTGCACAATGCGGCTGTAGTAAAACTCGGGGGCAGGTATATAATGATTTTCCGGTCTCATAAACTTAACGGAAGAAGTATATTAGGCAAAGCAGAAAGTCATGACGGATTTAGTTTTAAAGTTGATAAAGAACCTTTCATGGTCCCTTCCACTGAAGGGAAATTCAAAGAATATGAGGAATACGGTGTTGAAGACCCACGTATTATTTTTCTTGATGGTGAATATCTTATAACCTACAGTGCCTATTCGAGGCATGGTGTACGTGTTGGTCTGGCAAAAACCAGGGATTTTAAGTCCGTTGACCGTTTTTCTCTTATCACCGAAGCCGATTACCGTAATGTTGTGATCTTTCCTGAAAAGTTTAATGGTTTATATGCACGACTTGACCGTCCTCATTCAGAAATATCACCATGGTCAATATGGATCTCCTATTCTCCCGATCTTATGTATTGGGGTGAATCAAAACTGATTATGAAACCGGTTCAGTATCACTGGGATGAAATGAAAATAGGTCCCGGAGCACCTCCGGTTAAGACTTCCAGGGGGTGGTTAAACATTTATCACGGCGTATTTCCCACCATGGACGGGTGTGTTTACAGATTGGGTGTTGCATTGCATAATCTTGAAGATCCTTCCCTGATAACTGCTGTTGGTGATGAATGGATTTTACAACCGG
The DNA here is from genome assembly GCA_964633195.1 of uncultured Rikenellaceae bacterium. GTDB lineage: Bacteria > Bacteroidota > Bacteroidia > Bacteroidales > VadinHA17 > LD21. The sequence goes on from CAZWFL010000015.1 coordinate 5,255, forward strand.
AAGAAATTTATGAAATAACGGGTTATGTGCACAATGTTGTCTTTACCTGCGGTGCTGTTCCTGAAGAAGACGGCACCATTAAAATATATTGGGGTGGCGCTGATAAAGTAATGTGCGTGGGAACAGCAAATATTGAAAATCTTGTTGATCATTGTCTGAAAAACTCAAGAAAAGCATTATAGTTACCATTAAAAGTATAAAAGGATTGTTTGGACTTTATGAACGTAAGACATGAAGATTGCCATATTATCACCTGTTGCATGGCGTACTCCTCCGCGAAAGTATGGACCATGGGAACAGGTTGCTTCAAATATAACGGAAGGCCTGATCGAAAATGGAATTGATGTAACCCTGTTTGCAACAGGAGATTCGATAACGAAAGGAAAGCTGGAATATATATGTGAGCGGCCTTATTCGGAAGATGCCGATCTTGATCCTAAAGTCTGGGAATGCCTGCATATAAGCCATTTGATGGAACAGGCAGATAAATTCGATTTAATTCATAATAATTTTGATTTTCTCCCGCTGACTTATTCGCGTTTGATTAAACCTCCTATGGTAACAACTATTCATGGGTTTTCTTCTCAGAAAATCCTTGCAGTTTATAAAAAGTATAATAGGACCAACCACTATGTTTCTATCAGCAATTCTGACAGGAGTCCCGAACTTGATTATTCTGCCACCATTTACAATGGGATTAATACGAATGAATTTACATTCCAGTCTGAACCAAAAGATTATCTGCTCTTTTTCGGAAGGATCCATCCCGAAAAAGGCACTTCTGAATCCATTCAGATAGCAAAGAAATCCGGAAGGCAGCTTATTATATCAGGATTAATTCAGCACCAGGAATATTTTGACAATAAGATAAAGCCCTTCATAAACAATAATGACGTTGTATATACGGGCAATTCGGGGCCAATGGAAAGGGATAAGCTCCTCGGTGAAGCTTATGCACTTTTACATCCGATCAGTTTTGAGGAACCCTTCGGCTTAAGCGTTGCAGAATCAATGCTTTGCGGAACACCCGTTATCGCATTTGACAAAGGCGCTATGCCGGAACTAATCCTTAACGGTAAGACCGGGTTTCTGGTTAATAGTATTAACGAAGCGTTAAAAGCAGTAAATGATATTAAATCTATCGACAGAAAGTATTGCAGGGAGTATGCTGCTTCGAAGTTCAGTCGTCAAAAAATGATCGAAGGGTATCTGGAGGTTTATAGAAATGTTTTAGAAAAACATAAGTAGCAGTCATGTCAGTCGCTGTTGCTCTTGTTAAATGTCGACCCATCCGGACAATTTCTTATCTTATCAAAGAACGGAGTTCTTTTCTCTTCAACGCATTTTACTGCATAAAGATAAAGCGAAGCTGACCAGGTTTGCCAATCCTGCCCCATGGCTCTTCCGTTCTGGGCTTTAAACCATTCATTAAACCCAAAATCAATATTTCTATCATTTGAAGTTTTAATAATATGGGTAAGTGCCATGAGCTTTTTCCCGGCAAGCTCGTACCTTTTTGCCGCGACTAATGCTGCCACGTAAAGGCTGCATATAAATGGCCAAATACCTCCATTATGGTATTCTCCAGGGTTGTTATATACTGAATATCGTTCATGCCAGTCAGGATCCTCAGGTCTGATAAAGGGGAAGAAATTAGGTGGCAGATCAACTGCCAGTTCACCTCTTTTTCTCATGTCTGTGCATTCCTCTTCGATCCAGGAAATCATTGCTTCCGCACGGGTGGGTGATGCTGCCCCTGATAGAATGGCGAGGCTGTTACCAAGCAGGTCGAAACGTTCGCTGCTGTATATTTTATAAGACCATAAAGCATAGTAGGGTTTATGTTTTACTACAAGGCCTTCGTGGACATGTTTGTGCATCCTTCCTGCGGTAATGGTGAACCTGCTCATTTCGCGGCGTACAATATTTGCTATTTTGTTCTGACCCAGGAGCCGCAAATAGCTATATACCAGGGTGTTCACAAAAAGGCCATATCCCATAACCCATTGTTCATCGCGCCAGTCACTTGTAGGTTGCTGGGCAACCAGGTATCGATCTGACGGGCTTTGATACGCCATCCATGTCAGGGCTTTACTGACAGCATCCTGAAGAAAACCATCTTCACCCGATATTTCTCTGAAAATGGCAGCCCCCAGTAAAAACAAAGGAGTTGAATCACTTGATCCACGATCCTCCTTATCATGCACAAGTGAAGGGATATGACCATGTTCAGTTTGATTTTCTGCCAGAGTTTCTAATACTGTTCGGATGCTTAATATCAGCTTCTGATTCTCAGAAACACCAATTCCCAGAATGGAAAACATCAGATCTCGTGAATAAGGCTCCGGGTAACCCCAGCCAGCGGTACGTGGAAGTCCATGAAATGGGCCATGGGCATTATGTAGGAGCACTTCAAGAGCTGCTTTTTTTGCATCTCTTATTTCCGCCAGATCTGAGTCTTTCATAGATTTGATAGTTCAGGTTATCCCCAGTTTATTATTTATAATCTGAACAAAATGTTTTGCTACTACACGGTAGTCAAAATACTCGACTACCCTTTTTCTTCCGGCTTTGCCCATTTTAGTACATAATTCCTCGTCGGTCATAAGATCCATCAGGTAGTTAGCAATATCATGAACACTTGCCCTGTAATCCACTTCCCGTGGGACTTTAAATACGACCTTGTGTTTCTCTTCAAAGCCTGATTCGTCGCCAAGAATCACTTCGTTCACGAAAATTTTCTGTGCTACATTTGCCAGGAATGCGGTTTCCCCATGAACAAGTGTATCGAGCATTCCCATGGCATTAATGCCTATTACGGGTTTTTCACAAGCGCCTGCCTCCACCTGTGGCATTCCAAAGCCTTCAAGCCGCGAAGGAGCAGCATATATATCGCAGGCACCTATCAGGTATGGCATGAAATTACGTGACAGGGTATTTGTTGTATAGATGACATTTTTTTCGATGCCTAAGTGCGTTGCCAATTCCAGATCAGCCAGATTCTGAAGTTTGGTTCTTGGTTGGGGCCATACTTTGCATACATATTTCCAGTCGGGAGCTTTTGTATCAATTATGGCAAGTGCCTGCATTACCTCCTGTGCACCTTTTGATGCAGCGTCACCACCCACAGTCAGGATCATTTTCTGATCCGGTGAAACTCCCAGGGCTTCGCGTACGGTTGAAATTTTCGGGCCGTCTTTTTTAAAAGGGATAAAAGCATCTGTATCGCAGCCAACGGGCAGCACCTCAATAATATCGCTATTAATGCCATCACGGACATACATTTCCTTTACCCAGTTCGAGGTTACCAGTATAAGCGGAAGCGCATTCAGCACCTCCTGGTAGTTTGCAATATAACCATCGGCAACAAGCCATGGTACTGGCTGAACTCCAAATCGTTGCGGATGGAGAACCAGATGGGGTGTATGACCCCAGTAGCCGATACCAACAACAACATCGGGTTCAAACCAGCGATAGTACCATTCCTTCTCCTGCGGTGATTCTAAATTAACAGCATGGGCATCAATTCCCATTTTAATAAGACCTCTGTATAACAGATCTCCCTGGGTTGCAAGCCCTCCCGGGGAAGCAGGATAATCATACAATAGCAATACTTTCACGTTATAATAATGTTAAGATTGGTTAACCATTTTTGAGCATCATTAGAATTTGTGAATTGCCAGAACGATTCAGCTTTTGGTGTTGTTCTTGCTTCGAAACTTTCTTTTTCAAATCCATATATTTTTGTAAGTATTCTATATTTCTCTTGCCAGATCTGTTCAGTAAGCAAGTTGCAGACATTAGCGGATAATATAGGTTTGGGATAGTATTTCTTATCACCATCTTCATAAGCAAAAGTCCAAAGTTCGTTTGCAGATATCTTACCTTTATGCCAGAGTTTAATTACAGCCTTACCTGTTTCCTCATGTCTGACATGTCTTGTATATTCACCATTAGGATTATGTGAAATAATCAGATCGAAATGAACAGAGGGCAATAGCTGCAGTATTGTGTGCTCCAACTCATATTTGTCCAGAGGCTTTTGTTCCGGGCCATCGTCCAGGTTCCCCATTTTACCCTCTGACCCTAAAATTCGTAGCGTCTCAAAGAACCTTGGAGCACGATCATTATCGCTTCCCCTGCAAAGACAAACAATAAACCATTTCCACAATGGATTACTCAGTATGGTTCCGCCAACCCACAATGTTTCATCATCAGGGTGAGCAACTATAACGGCAACTGTCTTTGAATTTTTTTTATTCAATGCTGCTGCAATTTTGAGATCTTAAGTTCATCAAGGAGTTCATTCAAATTAACAGAAGCGTAAGTAGATGCGCAGTCTGACATTCCATAAGGAACAATCAGATTACCACTGTGGATAACAGAACCGCACGAGTAAACAACATTTGGCACATAACCTTCCCTTTCTTCTTCATTGGGAGCCAGTAAAGGCGTCTTTAACCTTCCAATCTCTTTTTCAGGATTATCAAGATCATATAATGATGCACCTAATACGTATTCCCTCATTGGTCCTACTCCGTGTGTTATAACAAGCCACCCTTCTTTTGTTTCGACAGGGGAACCGCAATTCCCAATCTGTACCAGTTCCCAGTGGTATCTTGGTTTCTGAATAAGTTTGGCTTCGCGCCAGATATTAATTTTATCTGAATAGGCAAGATAATTATTTACTCCGTCTATCCTGCACAGCATGGCATATTTACCGTTGATCTTTCTAGGGAAAAGAGCCATACCTTTATTCCGGGCAATTTCACCATGAATTGGCAATGCATTGAAATGGTAAAAATCTTTTGTTTCAAGCAGTTTTGGTAAGATGGTATGGCCGTCATACGCAGTATATGTAGCATAATAGACTACGTTGCCATTATCATCTGTGAATCTGACAAAGCGTGCATCCTCAATGCCATTTTTTTCAGTCTCTGAAGTAGGAAAAATTACTCTTTCAGAAATTACCGAATCAAGCGAAAAGTCAAGTTCATAATGCGATTTTGCCAGCCACATCATCTGATTAATTATGGATTCTTTATGGGGTGTAAGGGCGTGTGCCTTCCTTGTCTCTTCCACGGCTCTTTTCAATTCACCGTAGGTAAAGCTGTCGCCAAGCTTTTCCAATACAAAGACCGGACTGATTTTATTGTCGAAATCCTGCATCTCATCCAGTTTCTTTATAAAGGATTTCTTATTGTAAATATGCCTTTTGATCCGTTCTGCTTCAGCCAGCATTTTTCCGACAGGTTCAATAACCAGGTTGCAATTCCTGTCTATTACAGCCGAACGGAAAACAATAGATGAAATATGGCCCTCGCCGGTTGCCCTGAAACTAAAAATCACTCTTTTCTCACCCGGACCTAATTTCGACTGATCGGGATCAATTACAACAGATGGATTAAAAAAAGCTGCAGATTCAATGGAATATTCCATTGTGAAATATGAACCTATAAGCGCTTTCCTCTGTTTATTATTATTGTTAAGCTTTATTTTCAGCTCTTTAAACAGACCCTCCAGTTTATTGAAATGCGCCTCAAATATTAATGAAATATTCCTGTGACGTCTGGCATAACCTCTCAGAACCTGGCTTAACGCAATATTTACTTCATCATCAGACATAACCATCACTCTTCGAATAATCTCTTTACTTCTTTCATCGGAAGTATAAAGGAAACGGGCAATTACCCTGCTGGGGTCAGGGAGAAACTTACTACCCATCCTGTTTGCGGCAACCTGCATAGTCCTGAATTTATGATTTACAATCAGAATACAAATATACTATATTGACCAGGGGAAAATTATGAATAATAACAACTCTTATTATAGTTTTTTGATTTAATATTACAATAGAATACAAAAACCGGTAATTATGAACACCCTTGGCCGTTCTGACTGCAATTATCGTATAAAATTTCGTAAATTTACCCCTAATAACAAAATCATATGGAAGAACTAAAAGAAGGAATGAAGGCTCCCTTTTTTGAGGGTACGGACCAGAATGGAAACAGTGTAAAACTCAGCGATTTCAAAGGCAGAAAATTGGTTCTCTATTTCTATCCCAGGGATAATACCCCTGGATGCACGGCAGAGGCTTGTAACCTTCGCGACAATCACGAATCACTTCTCAACCAGGGATTTGCAGTTGTTGGTGTAAGCATGGACAGCGAGAAGTCGCACAGTAATTTTGCCACCAAATACTCACTGCCGTTTCCACTTATAGCTGACACATCAAAGAAAATATTGAACGACTACGGAGTCTGGAAGAAAAAATCCCTTTATGGAAAGAGCTTCCTGGGAACAGTAAGGACTACCTTCATTATCAACGAAGAAGGAATAATTGAACAAATCATCAAAAAGGTCGACTCAAAGGATCATACTTCACAGATCCTGAAACTATACAAATAATCAAACACCGGTAATATGAGCAACGAACGCAAAGAGATCAACAGGGAAAAACTAAAGGCCCTTGAAGTCACACTTGGCAAAATCGAAAAAGATTTTGGCAAGGGAACGATAATGAAACTTGGCGACCATGCCATTGAGAACATTCAGGTCATTCCTACGGGTTCCATCGGACTTGATGCTGCCCTGGGCATTGGAGGAATCCCCAGGGGAAGAGTGATAGAGATATATGGCCCTGAAGCCTCAGGAAAAACAACTCTTGCCATCCATGCCATTGCAGAAGCCCAGAGAAACGGAGGAATTGCTGCAATAATAGATGCCGAGCACACTTTCGACAGGTTCTATGCCGAAAAGCTTGGGGTTGATGTTGAGAACCTGCTTATCTCACAGCCTGATAACGGGGAGCAGGCCCTTGAAATCGCGGATAACCTTATCAGGTCGGGCGCTATCGATATCATCGTAATAGACTCGGTGGCGGCCCTCACTCCCAAAGCTGAAATTGAAGGGGAGATGGGTGATTCCAAGATGGGTCTGCAGGCACGGCTGATGTCGCAGGCTCTCAGAAAGCTGACCGCCAACATAAATAAAACCAATACTTCGTGTGTATTCATCAACCAGCTCCGCGACAAGATAGGTGTCATGTTCGGTAACCCTGAAACCACAACCGGGGGAAATGCACTGAAATTCTATGCCTCCGTCAGGTTAGACATACGCAGGACCAGCCAGATAAAAGAGGGAGATGAAGTTGTAGGGAACCGTACCAGAGTCAAGATTGTAAAGAACAAGCTTGCCCCTCCGTTCAAAAAAGCCGATTTCGATATCCTGTATGGTGAAGGTATATCAAGGCTGGGAGAGATAGTCGATCTGGGTGTTGATTTTGATATAATAAAGAAAAGCGGATCGTGGTTCAGCTACGGGGATACAAAACTGGGCCAGGGCCGCGATGCGGTAAAACAGATAATCAGGGACAACCCTGAACTTTACGACGAGCTCAGGATAAAGATTACCGAGGCTCTCAGAAAAAACTAATCACATATAAACCATATTTGACATGAGAAGATCTTCTGCCTTCCTGATGATCGCTATGCTTATTATCTCAGTTTCATGCGATAAGCAAACTACATTCACCGACGAGCCACCGGCAGCCACAATCGACAACAGCCTTACCGCAGAGGAGAAAGAGGCAGGGGTTATGACTCCTGAAATTATGTGGAAATTCGGCAGGCTTGGTTCATTTGCGCTTTCGCCCGACGGATTGTGGGTTCTCTATACGGTTACAAACATTGATCTTAAAACTGAAGCCAGGGAGACAAACATTTTCAAGATATCATCATCAGGAGGTGAACCTGTAAGGCTGACAGCCGCAGGCGGAAGTTCTCCGGCATGGTTCGATAATGGAAATAAGATCGCCTACGTTAAAGGAGGCAATCTGATAACGATGAACGCTGATGGTTCAGAAAAACAGGAAGTAAGTGGTTTATCAGACTTCGAAATATTCAGCATCTCGCCGGCAGGAGACAGGATCTGGTTTACCAGAAGGGTAAAGCTTGACCAGACGGCAAACGAGAAACATGATCTCCCAAATGCCAGGGTGCGCATCATTAATGACCTTATGTACCGCCACTGGAACTACTGGAGCGATTATTCATACAGCCATATTTTCGTGGCATCTTTCGACGGCATTAGTGTGTCGGGGGGAAAAGATATTATGGAGGGACAGAGATTTGAATCACCACTGGCTCCGTTCTTTGACGATAGTGAGATCTCCTGGAGTCCCGACGGAAAATATATTGCCTATACAAGTAAAAGGCTTACAGGAAAGGAGTATTCAAAAAGCACCAACTCCGATATTTACCTATACGAGGTTGCAACCGGAAAAGAGGTTAACATTACCTCCGGGAACACGGGCTATGACAGGTGCCCTGTATTCTCACCCGACGGATCAAAAATTGCTTACCAGAGCATGGCCAGGGATGGTTATGAGTCAGATCTTGACCGTCTCTTTATTTACGACATAAACAGAGGCAGTCGCAGCCGGCTCTCCGGAGTATGGGATTTCAATGTTGAAAACATTAACTGGGCAGACAATGAGAACATATATTTCAGCTCGCCCTACCTTGGGACCACACAGATATTCACCGTTAATATCTCAGCAGGCAGGGTTGCAAAGGTGACAGAGGGAGTACATGATCTTAACCCTTTGAAGCTCAAATCAGGGGTGTTGATCACCGGTCTTGTTTCGATGTCGATGGCTCCGGAAATTGCCCGTGTTGACATGGCTTCAGGCAAGGTGGATCAGATAACTTTCATCAACAGGGAGATATACGAATCAATCAAAATGGGGAGGCTTGAGGAAAGGTATATCAGAACGAGGGACTACATGGATCTGCAGATGTGGGTAATCTATCCTCCCGATTTCGATCCTTCAAAGAGATACCCTGCACTTCTCTACTGCAAGGGCGGGCCTCAGGGTCCGCTCGGACAGAGCTGGTCATACCGGTGGAACTATCAGATGATGGCAGCAAAGGGATATATAGTGATTGCCCCCAACCGTCGCGGCAACTCCGGCTTCGGCAGCGAGTGGAGGGAACAGATATCAGGCGACTACGGCGGTGCGAATATGCGTGATTACCTCGATGCAACCGACGCGATGGCTAAAGAGCCTTTCGTAGACGCTGAGCGGCTTGGGGCAGTAGGTGCAAGCTATGGAGGCTTCTCCGTTTTTTATCTCGCCGGTATTCACGGAGGCCGGTTCAAGGCATTCATATCACACTGCGGGATGTTCAACTTCACAAGCTGGTACGGAAGCACTGAAGAGCTGTGGTTCCCCGACAAGGATATCGAGGGTCCCTACTGGAACATGCCACGCAGCTACAACTTCTCTCCCCACCTGATGGTCAACAGCTGGGATACTCCCATACTTATTATAACGGGAGCCAACGACTTCAGAATACCTTATACCCAAAGCCTTGAAGCGTTCCAGGCTGCACAGTTACACCAGATCCCGAGCAAACTGCTCTTCTTCGAGGACGAGACCCATTTCGTGCTGAAACCCCATAACTCGGTGATATGGCAGAGGGAATTCTTTGAGTGGCTGGATATGTATCTGCAATAAAGACGGAAGACGGAAGACGGAAGACGGAAGACCCCCGCCTGACCGCTGACGCAGTCAGTCGGGCAGGGAAGACGGAAGACGGAAGAAGAAAAGATAAAAGATAAAAGGACAAAGATAAAAGTTAAAAGGCGAAAGTAATGGATATTTACTGATTACTGATCACCGATTACTGATCTAATCTGTGCCCTGAGCCCTGAGCCCTGAGCTCTGAGCTCTGAGCCCAGCCGTCGTCCCTATAAATTGGGACTTTGGCTGGCAAAGCCTGTGCCCTGAGCCATTAAAGACCGAAGATAAGGATCCGCCGGCTGGCGGGAACGCAATTCCGCGACAGCGGAACGGAAGATGCTTTTATGATTTAAAAAGCAGGTTAAGTACAGTATCTGCCTTTTCTTCAAGGGGCAGGGATACGTCGATCCACTCTATTTTAATTCCTTTGCGTTCCATTTTCCTGAACCATGTCATCTGACGTTTGGCAAACTGATGTATGGCCGTTTCCAGCGATTTGAACATTTCACCCCGGGTCAGGCTGCCCTGCAGGAATAATGTAATATACTTGTATTCAAGCCCGTAATAGATCAGTGTTTCAGCTTCAACACCCGCATCCAGCAATCCCTCTACCTCATCGATCAAGCCTGCATCTAAACGTTCTCTCAGCCTTCTTGTTATCCTCAGGCGCCTCTCCTCCCTTCCGACAAGGATACCAGTAACAAGAGCATTGATCCCCGGGAACGGCTCAGTCTCCTTATTCCGTGAGGCTTGATACTTTTCAATCTCAATGGCTCTCATTGCCCTCTCCCTGTCATTAAGGTCGGTGATATTATGCGGCTTCCGTAAACTTGCCAGTATTTCTGCAAGCTCTTCCATGCCTTTTGCTTCAAGCTCCTGCCTGAGAGCAGTATCCACTGGCACATCAAGCATCCTGTATGATGAAAGAATGCTGTCGATATACATTCCCGAGCCGCCACATACTATCGGGAATATACCCCTCTCCTTCAGGCTCGCGCAGACATCCGTAAAATCTCTCTGGTATTCATAAACGCTGTACCTGTAACCCGGCTCTGCAATATCAATAAGATGGTATGGTATTCTTCTCCCATTTACGATGTAATCATTATAGTCCTTACCGGTGCCAAGGTCCATTCCCCCGTATACCTGCCTCGAATCGGCGCTTATTACCTCTCCCCCCAGCCTGTCGGCCAGGGCAGCGGCAAGTGATGTTTTCCCGGAGGCTGTGGGGCCGGTAATAACCAGCATGTCATATTCAGTCTTTTTCATAACAATGCATCCGGTGTTTTCACGGGGAAAGCAAGTTACCATAAATTTCTTAATTTTGCCGGCACATTATTCCGTCATGAAGGGAAGTTCAGGCAATATGGTGATAAAGAACAGGAAGGCCTCACACGATTATGAGTTCCTTGAAAAATTCATTGCAGGGATCCAGCTTACCGGAACAGAGATTAAATCGCTGAGGCTCGGGAAAGCAACACTTGCCGATTCCCATTGCATATTCCGGAATGGCGAGCTATTTATCAGGGGAATGAACATTGCCGAATACTGGTGGGGCAATCTGAATAACCATGATCCTTTCAGGGAACGGAAACTTCTGCTTACGGCGAGGGAACTGAAAAGGATGGAGAGGAAGGTAAAGGAGACAGGTCTTACCATAATAGTAATTAAGGTCTTCATCAACGAGAGAGGCCTTGCAAAGGCAGAGATAGCCATATCGAGGGGAAAGAGGGAATTCGACAAGCGACAGACCCTGAAGCGCAGGGATGCTGACAGGGAGATAGACAGGATAACCAAGAGATAGTATCAGAAATTGGGACTGAGAAGATATCTTGAATAGAACTCCTTAATAGTGTTAACCGCCTCGTCGGAGGTGTCCACAACAGTAAAGAGATCAAGATCTTCAGATGATATGTTATGTTCTTCGGCCAGCATATCCGTCTTTATCCACTCAACAAGGCCTTTCCAGTATTTTTGCCCGACGAGAATTATGGGGAATTTGCCGATCTTCCTTGTCTGGATAAGCGTAAGTGCTTCAAAGAGCTCGTCGAATGTTCCGAATCCCCCTGGCAGTACAATAAATCCCTGGGCATATTTCATGAACATTACTTTTCTTACGAAGAAATGGTCGAATGTTATCAGTTTGTCGGAGTCTATGAACTGGTTGGGACGCTGTTCGAAGGGCAGGTCAATATTGATGCCCACTGATTTACCGTTACCACGCCGGGCACCTTTGTTGGCTGCCTCCATGATGCCGGGTCCGCCTCCCGTTATCACACCGTAACCATTCTGCACCAGTTTAAAGGCAATATCCTCCGCGAGCCTGTAAAACTTATCATTGAAATGTGTTCGTGCGGAACCGAAGACAGATACACACGGACCAATACGTGCAAGCTTCTCAAATCCCTCAACCAGTTCGGAAAGTATTTTGAACACCCGCCACGAATCGGTAATATGTATCTCATGCCATGCCTTTTGTTTAAATGCATCCTTGATCAGATCAGCTGGTTTCTCCATCTCTGCTAACACTAAAATTATAAAATCTCAAATATAGTTAATTTCTGAAGCCTCAAGTTCCTGTTTCAGGAATAATCCCGTATAGCTTTCGTTGCAGGCGGCAAGCTTTTCGGGTGTTCCTGAAAATACGATGTACCCCCCCTGTATCCCCCCTTCTTTACCAAGATCAACAATATAGTCGGCCATCTTGATCACGTCGATATTATGTTCTATTACAATAACTGTGTTACCCCTGTCAACCAGTCTGTTAAGAACATCCAGAAGGACTCTTACATCTTCAAAATGAAGCCCTGTTGTTGGTTCATCAAGAATATAGAGGGTTTTTCCCGTATCACGCCTGGCCAGTTCTGTAGCGAGCTTCACTCTCTGTGCTTCCCCGCCCGAGAGAGTTGTTGATTGCTGCCCGAGCCTTATATAACCCAGTCCGACATCCTTCAGTGTTTTGATCTTGTGATAAATGGAAGGTATATTTGAAAAGAGCTCAACTGCATTGTTAACTGTCATGTCAAGCACATCGCTTATTGAATTGCCTTTATATTTCACCTCGAGGGTTTCGCGGTTATACCTTTTCCCGTTGCATTCGGTACAATGAACATACACATCGGGGAGAAAATTCATTTCGATGGTTTTCATCCCTGCGCCCTCACATCCCTCACACCTGCCACCCTTTACATTGAATGAAAAACGGCCGGCAGTAAAGCCCCTTATCTTTGCTTCTGTAGTTTGTTCAAACAGTTTCCTGATGTCGGTAAAGACACCTGTGTAGGTTGCCGGATTCGATCTTGGTGTCTTCCCGATGGGTGACTGACTGACCTCAATCACCTTATCGAGGTATTCAGCTCCCGTTATATCCCTGTAAGGCAGGGCCGATTTCCCTGAGTTATGATACCTCCTTGCGAGTACCGGGTGAAGAGTCTGATTGATAAGTGATGATTTTCCGCTTCCTGATACTCCTGTTACGCAAATAAATGTTCCAAGGGGCAGGAGCAGATCAACATTTTTCAGATTGTGTCCCGATGCGCCTGTCATGATAAGGTATTTCCCGTTGCCTCTCCTCCTCTCCGGGGGTATGCTGATCCTTTTTTTGTTATTAAGGTATGAAGATGTTAATGTATCTTGCTTTTTTATCTCTCCCGGGGTTCCGAAGGCAACGACACGACCCCCGTTGCGCCCGGCACCCGGACCCATATCTATTATGTGATCGGCGGATAGGATCATTTCCTTATCGTGCTCCACCACTATGACAGAGTTACCCGAGTCACGAAGATGTTTAAGGGCAGATATGAGCCGCCTGTTATCTCTCTGATGGAGCCCGATACTTGGCTCATCGAGAATATAAAGAACATTTACCAGTTTTGATCCTATCTGGGTCGCGAGGCGTATCCTCTGACTTTCACCGCCCGAGAGGGTTCTCGCGCCTCTGTTGAGGGATAGATAATCGAGCCCAACCTCGAGAAGGAACTGAAGCCTGTCTCTTATCTCTTTCAATATCCCGGCACTGATCCTTCTCTGTTTCTCTGTCATACTCTCTTCAACGACAGAGAGGAACGATGACAGTTCCCTGATATCCATCGACGAAAGCTCTCCGATATTCTTTCCTCCGATCCTGTAATAAAGAGACTCTTTCTTAAGTCTTTTTCCGCTGCAATCGGGGCATATCTCATACTGAACGTACTGATCTTTCAGCCTTGAGCCATTCTTTTTACCATTTATCTGCTCACTATTGCCCACGAAATTCACCACGCCTTCAAATGTCAGGAAATAGTTAGACGTCATCCCGAGGGGGGTATTGGATAGTTTTAGCACATCGTCCGATCCGTACAGCACTTTGTTGAGTGCTTCTTCAGGAATTTCCCCGACAGGTGTATCTATTGTAAAGCCGTTCCTGTCGGCAATAGCTTCTATCTGCCAGAATATCCAGGTGTTACGGTATTTTCCCAGCGGCTCGATTCCACCCTTGCGGATACTAAGTCCGGGATCCGGGATCAGTTTTTTCAGGTCGATGCTTGAGATTTCCCCGAGACCGTTACAATGCGGGCAGGCTCCCTGAGGTGAGTTAAAGGAGAATGTATGAGGGGCAGGCTCGCTGTATGACAGCCCTGTTACGGGGCACATAAGGTGCCTGCTGAAATATCTTGGTTCATGACTCTCATGATCGAGCACCATCATCATCCCGTCACCCTGATCGAGGGCAAGGAGGACAGAATCGTGAATGCGTTTGTCTGTGATCTCTCCTACCCTGAATTTATCGATAACCAGCTCAATAAAATGTGTTTTATACCTGTCGAGCCTGAGCCCGTGCGACATTTCCCTGATCTCCCCGTCTGCTCTTACGTGCAGAAAACCTTTCCGTCTGAGTTGTTCAAAAAGCTCTTTGTAATGGCCCTTCCTGCCTCGTACCAGGGGGGCCAGAAAATAAACTTTCCGGTCTTTATAACGGCTTTTAACAAGTTCGATGATCTGATCGTCCGTATATCTGACCATCTTCTCACCAGAGGCATACGACCAGGCCTCAGCAGCCCTGGCGTACAGAAGCCTGAGGAAATCATATATCTCCGTAATGGTACCAACAGTCGATCTTGGGTTCTTGTTGGTCGACTTCTGTTCTATGGAGATAACAGGGCTTAAACCCGTAATCTTGTCAACATCGGGTCGCTCCATGCCCCCGAGGAACTGACGTGCATAGGCTGACAGAGTCTCCAAATAGCGTCTCTGCCCCTCCGCATATATGGTATCAAAAGCGAGCGACGATTTACCGCTTCCGCTAAGTCCGGTTATTACCACCAGGTTGTTACGGGGCAGGGTGAGATCGATGTTCTTCAGGTTGTGAACACGTGCGCCCAGGATCTTTATCTCGCTTTTCATCTCCGGTCTTTGCCCTCTTTGTTTCAGAATTCTTTTCCGGCCTGTTCAACAATACGCATTCCCTCTGAGGGGATCTTGATTGTATACTCACGGCCTGATCGGGGCATTAAGCTGGGCTTCCTGAGCCACGGATTAAGGAATTTCAATAATTTGTAGTTTGTTCCGAAACTCTTTGCAAATTCAGCAAAGTCACTGACTGCAGCATCAACCCTGACCTCGTAGTAGTCAAGTGGCGGATAAAGCTCATCCTTCGGGATATCAAATCCGTAGTTTGCAGGATCGGATATAACAAGCTTATATGCCACGACCCTGAAAACATACCTTGCCGTTTCCTCAGTAAGAAGAAGATCATAGTAATTATTCTCTTTCTGTATTCTGATCTGCTCATCGACGGCTGCCCTGCCTCCGTTATATGATGCTGCGGCAAGTGTCCAGCTGCCAAATCTCTCGAACGATTTGCGAATATAATCACATGCAAACCGGGTCGATTTCTCGAGATGGTATCTTTCATCAACTTCGGCATTGATCTCAAGGCCGGCCTCCCTGCCGGTGGCAGCCATTATCTGCCAGAACCCCGTCGCCCCTCTGGGCGATACTGCATTGGCGAATTCACTCTCTGCAGCTACCAGGTACTTGAAGTCATCCGGTATACCGTTCTCTTCAAGGATCTTCTCAATAACCGGCAGATACCTGTTTGCCCTCTTAATTATCATAATTGTTGAAGAGTGCCTGTATGCACTGGTGAGAAGCTCCCGGTCAAGACTTTCGCGCGTGTCGAAAAATTCCAGGGGCATCCTCTCTCCTGCAAAAGTGACATAATCCGGCAAAATGTAAGGCCGGTTGGCAAATACAGGATCACCTGTGGTTTCAACCTCCATTGTTTCCCCGAATCCTTTTGTGCTGGAAGTGATCAGATAAATCACTACTGCCAGCTTAACCAATATCACTGATGCGAATACAGATCTTTTCCCTGCCTTTGTCATAATCTACCTTTTAAATAATATTACCAGAGATTAACAATACTATTGAATCCAATTATACCAGAAAATCAATTATTTGCCCCAGCCCTACTTTGCTTCGCGGAAGCTATGCGAAAGCGAAGAAGGGAGTAATTGATTTTGGCTTCGCCGAGCTCCTCCGTTCCGCGGAGTTAAAATCAATGGAAGCTTATTATTGAATCCGGATACTCATAAAAAACAAAATGCAAAGGTAATACTTTTGCGGCTGAAAACCAGAAGAGCAATACTTAAATTGAGGATAAAACAGCTGTGAGGCTGTATCAGAATTTATATGATAATCCGGAGAATACCCCGAACGAGTAGGGATGTGTCTTTAGCCCGGGTATTTGCGTAAACGGGTTCAGATAATACCTGAATGTTGGTTCAAGGTTCAGGGACACTTTGTCTGATATACTATACTCCATACCCATACCCAGGGAGCTGCTTATGGTAAATGGATTAAGTCCTTCTGTTCTGCCAACCATAAACCTGCTTCCTTCTGATGATGCATATACAGAATTGTTTATCAGCAGGTTATAGGATAATCCCCCGATAAGGTTCAGGTCAATTCCCCTGTTGAACACTTTATATCTCAGGAAAAATGGCATCTCAATATAACTGAAATTCTGCTGCAGTGAGCCATTAAGGTACTGAAGATCTGACTTAACCGGATCGAAAACATCAGCAGTATACCTGGTAAGTACTCGCTCTCCGCTTCTGTCGAGAAGGTAAATGTCCGAGTTATTGGTATAGATGGTTCCGCTTGAGGTGAGCACCCTGAAATTGGGATCTCCCTTTGTATAATCAAATTGCCGGAATCCGCCGTAAGCGCTAATGCCTCCAACCTCATGTCCTATTGATGAATAATAGATCCCTGATTGTATGCTGAGTTTCCTGCCCAGCTGGTAAGAAAATGAAACACCTCCCGAATATGAAACGCGTGCCTGTTCAGAGGCCATCAGCTGTCGTGTAACTTCGTCGGCAGCGAAACTGATTCCTTTGTAATATGTTGGCGTTGCGAGGGCTGAAAGGGACCAGCGTTGAGTGCGGACGCTTTCATTATCATCTGTCAGGTATTCACTCTTGAGATCTTCCGAAGCCGGAAATTCCAATACTCTTCCCCTGTAAAGGGCAAGAACAGGTTCAGGAAGAGAAGCATCACTATCAATAGAAATATTACTCACAACAGGCAGGTATATATTGGCCTCCTCCTTCTGCACATCAGCCATAACGGGTGTGCTCTCTTCAGCTACAATAACTTCATGTCTGACCGGTATATTGATGGGCCTGTTTTCACTTGAAGCAATAACAGCAGTGAGAGGATTAACATTTAATACAGGGGATTCCGGTTCGCTTATCGCAATAACCTGGTTATCTGACGGCACCACCAGTTGTCTGCTGTACTGATAAGCCAGCACGGCAAGTGAGACTACCACTGCTATCATTGCAGCACTCCTCAGCAGTACAAAAGGCCTGGTCTTTCTTCTGATAACAGGTTTTATATTTGTCCAAACTCCCTGAGGAGGTAAAACTTCCAGATCTTTTAGTCCGTTCCTGAACAGTAGGTCAATATTTGCTCCGCTGTTATCCATTAACGATCTGTTTATTAAGTCCTGTAAATAAGTTCACTTTTCTCTGAAGGATCACTCTTGCCCTCGACAGATTTGATTTTGATGTTCCTTCGGAGATATTGATCATTTTACTTATCTCCCTGTGGGAATACCCTTCGATGGCAAAAAGGTTGAAAATCACCCTGTACTTCGGCGGCAGTTCTCTTATGATGTTGAGCAGATCCGTTGCCTCCAGACCCGGATAATCATCACTGAAGAGCTCTGCTTCCGATTCCGTTATCATT
Organism: uncultured Rikenellaceae bacterium; assembly: GCA_964633195.1. Classification (GTDB taxonomy): domain Bacteria; phylum Bacteroidota; class Bacteroidia; order Bacteroidales; family VadinHA17; genus LD21. The sequence goes on from CAZWFL010000015.1 coordinate 23,019, forward strand.
TCAATATCATCGACCCTGTAGAGGGTGTTCCTGTTCCGGAATTTCTCAAGGGCGGTATTGACTATAATACGGCGCATCCAGCCTTCAAAAGAACCTTCATGTTTGTAATGCACAAGATTTTCATAAATTTTTATGAAGCCTTCCTGAAGAATATCCCTGGCTTCCTCATCATTACCGGAGTATTGAAGGCAAACCGCATATAGCCTGGAAGCATGACGCCGGTACAGAAGTTCCTGATCTCTTCTGTTGCCGGCCAGGCAACCTTTTATTATATCTTTTAAGTCTGACAAGGTTTGAAACCTGATACAACCTATAAAGATATAAAAAATTTATAAAATTCCCAGCATCATCATAAAGTATGATGCTATTTATTCTATAATGGTTGCGTTTCGGATATCACAAATGAATAACTTCATCCATGGCAGCAGCTGCAGCCTCCATAATTGCCTCTGACATAGTAGGATGAGGATGGATCGATTTAATCAGTTCATAAGCCGTGGTTTCCAGTTTTCTTGCAACAATTATTTCCGATATCAGTTCTGTAACCCCGTCACCTATCATATGTGCCCCCAGCACCTCTCCGTAAACCGAGTCAAAGATGAGCTTGACAAAACCGTCCCTGGAGCCTGATGCATTTGCTTTACCGGAGGCGGTGAAAGGAAATTTACCAACCATTATGTCATAACCCGCCTCTTTTGCAGCACTTTCAGTGAGACCGCACGATGCTATCTCCGGGTTGGTATATGTGCATGCCGGAATGTTTTTATAGTCAACCGGATCGGGGTTAAGTCCTGCCAGTTTCTCCGTGCATACGATGCCTTCTGCTGATGCTACATGAGCAAGAGCCGGCCCGTGAACTACATCACCAATGGCATGTATGCACTCTGCTGATGACCTGTAGAATTCGTCTACAACAATTTTACCGTTTTCGGTCTTAACACCTGCCTGTTCAAGTCCGATACCGGCTGTGTTCGGAACCACTCCCACAGCAGAGAGGACCACTTCGCATTCAATAGTCTCCGTTCCTTTCGGGGTTTTTACTGTTACAATGCATTTGTCCCCCGAAAGGTCGGCTGACTCGACCGATGAACCTGTTAATACCTTAATTCCGCGCTTTTTAAAAGCTCTCTCAAGCTGTTTGGAGACCTCTTCATCCTCATTCGGCACTATACGTGGTAAAAACTCAACCAGGGTCACATCTGTTCCTATTGTCCGGTAGAAATCGGCGAATTCACATCCGATGGCTCCCGACCCGACAACGACCATCGAAGCAGGCTGCTCCGCAAGGGTCATTGCTTCCCTGTACCCGATAATGGTCCTGCCGTCCTGCTTCAGGCCCGGGAGTTCTTTCGGCCGCGCACCGGTTGCAACTATAATGTTTCCTGCAGAATAACTGGTCTTCTTTCCTTCATCGTCTTCCACTTCGACACCGTTATTTCCTGTCAGCCGACCGAAACCTTTAATATGTGTAATATTATTTTTACGGAAAAGGAACTGCACACCCTTACTCATTCCCCCTGCAACATTCCGGCTGCGGGCAACAATGGCACTGAAATCAGCCTTAATCTCTCCCCCGGCAATAATACCATAATCGGATGCATGGGTAAGATAATCGAACACCCTGGCACTCTTAAGCAGCGATTTGGTCGGTATGCAGCCCCAGTTCAGGCAGACACCTCCAAGCTCCTCTCTTTCGACCACGGCAACCTTCATTTTAAGGTGCGCTGCCCTGATTGCAGCCACATAGCCTCCCGGGCCACTTCCTATAACGATAAGATCAAAATCCATAGTTATATCTTTTTTGCATTAATAATTATCTGTTCCTGACCGGTATTCTCAGATCCTTTGACGGCCCCTTCCCGGCGAACCTGACCATAACCTTAACGATAACCCATATAATGACAAGCGTAAAAATAATTGTTGCTCCCACCGGTATTCCGGCAAAATATGAGACGGCATAGCCAGTTGCCGTTCCTGCGAAGCCTGCCATAACCGCCCACAGGATAATCCTGCGGTATGATCTGGTAAGAAGCATTGCAATATTCGGCGGAATTGTCAGAAGTGATATTACCAGTACCACCCCCGCCATTCTGATATTCAACACAATGGTAAGGGCAATCAGGCTTGTTGTAATGTATTTAATAGTATTAACGTACGGAGAGTATGTCCTGGCAAACTCTTCGTCGAATGAGATGTAAATTATTGTCCTGTAAAAGATAATAAAATAAAAGATCAGTATTAAAGATAGTATTCCGAGTGCTGCAATTTCAGCATTTGTTACCGTAAGAAGGCTCCCGAACAGGTAACCCATCAGGTTTGGAGCGTAACCCGGAGTGAGCCAGATAAATATAATACCGACAGCCATACCGAAAGCCCAAAGGATACCTATTGCTGAATCCTCCCGTATCTTCTGCCTTACTGAGAGATACTCGATACCCAGAGCCGACAATATACCGAAGAGTGCCGCACCGGCAACAGGGCTGAATCCTGCAAAATACCCTATTCCTATCCCCCCGAACGATGCATGGGTAATGCCCCCGCTAAGGAACACCATCCTCCTGGTGACAATATAGGTACCTGCCAGCCCGGCCGTTATACTGGCAAAGAGTGCGCCAAGAAGCGACTTGATAATAAATCCGTATTGAAAAATACTCTCTGTCACTGTTAATGATGTTTCAGAACTGTATGGGGTACATCTCCGTGTGTTATGAGCTGAATAGGGCAACCATACGCCAGAAGCTGTTCATTGGTTATTTCAGATGAAGGATGATAATGCAGTGTCCGGTTTACACATGCAAACGACTTCACGTAAGCAGAAATAGTACCTATATCATGCGAAACCATGAGTATAGCCATCCGGTTATTCAGCTCACACAGTTTGCCATAAAAATCATTCTCGAAATTGGTGTCCACAAAATTACCCGGTTCATCAAGCAACAGAAGTTTAGGATCACCTATGACGGCCCTTCCCAGCAATACCCGCTGAAGTTCTCCTCCCGACAACTCATTCATGTGTGTATCTCTCATCCCCGCAAGTCCAAGCTCTTCAATCACTTCAGAAGCCTTTTTACGGTCAGGCCCTGTCATCGGGGCAAATAAACCCTTGCGGATCATGAGACCTGAAAGCAGCACATCCATTACAGTAACAGGATAAGTCAGGTCGCCGGTCTGTAACTGAGGCAGATATCCTATTTGTTTACTGGTCAGTAGTTCAGTATTGAATATTACCGAACCTTTTAAGGGTTTTACCAGTCCCAGTATTACTCTCAGAAGGGTGGTTTTGCCTCCCCCGTTGGGGCCTATCACACCTATGAAATCATTCTCATTTACACTGAAATTAATTTCCTCAAGCACAATATTGCCATTATAGGCAGCCGCTAAAGAGACGATTTCAAATAATTGAGACATTCCCCTTAATTATTCATTTAGCAAAGCTATTATGCAGGGCGGACACAATATCTGTTACTGCAGTGTGCCAATCTTCTGAGAGAGGGTCAATTACTACCACTTCAGCCCCTGTCTCGGAAGCTAATGCCCTGGCATTCCTTATGTCATGCTCTTTCTGGACAAATATCACCCTTATATTCTCACTCAAAGCTCTGTCGATAAGCTCCTTCATTCTGGCTGGTGAAGGTTCTTTCCCCTCGTGTTCAAGTGCTATCTCCTCAAGGGCGTAATCCCTCGCCAGGTAACCCAGGGCAGGATGGAAGATCATAAATGCCCTGTCAGAAATATCAGCGAAAAGTCCGGTGGCCATTCTGTCAACCTCCTCAATTCCTGCCAATAGCTTTGTATAATTCAGTTCATACTGCCCGGCCCTGTCAGGATTAAGTTCCGCCAGAAGATCCCTGATGGAGGAAGCAATGACCAGTGCCGACCTGGGAGAGAGCCAGTAATGAGGATCTGCCCCCTCAGTATGGCCGCCTTCATGGTCATGATCAGACTCAATAGGATCAATCTTTTCTCCAAGCGAGAGCCTCCTCATAACGGGATTGGCCTCATAGAAACGCTCGAGCCACATCATTTCAAAGCCCAGAAAACCATTGCTTATATATGCCACCGACCTTCTCAGATTATTCATCTGCTGCGGATAGGGCTCATAAATATGGGGGTCCGCTCCCGGAGGAACCATCACATTTACAGAAAAATCATCACCGGCAATCTGTTCAACAAAATACCTGAATGGCGCTATGCTTACACTAATAACAGGATCAGGTAATGAGGATCCCTTCCTGCCGCATGCGATAAGCAGAACCGATGTTATCACAAAAAGAAATAGCGCCAATGAGTCTCTCTTCTTCATAACTGATACAAATTTAACATATAACACAGAAAAAGGGTTAAGTGTTGCAAATAAAATAATATAAGCTATTTTTGAAACCTTATAATTACCAGGTTTACTGAATCAATGAACAGAGCGGGTAAAGCGGTCTCTTCAGAGTTGAATCAGCCAGGCTGTTGTTCACTTTTCCGATTCAGCAACCGGTCTGACCTAAAGGCAGATTAATCATTCAAATTATTGTGAATCTATAATGAAAATTTACTCAAGAATCCTGATCCCGGTGCTTATTGCCGCCGGAGCACTGATAAACGTTAACCTTAACGGGCAGTATAACAATCACAGCGAGCTGACCAGCAAAGTAAAGGCTATGGCCTCGGAGTATCCGGCGCTATGCAGCGTGCAGTCGCTGGTAAAAACAGCCGGAGGCAAGGATATCTGGCTTATCTCAATAGGTGCGGGTGACAGGGATGCCAGGCCCGGAATAGCAGTGACGGGAGGTGTTGAAGGCAATCATATACTTGGCAGGGAGCTTGCTCTGGGTTTTGCAGCATCTCTCCTTAAGGATAGCAGGGAGCCGGAGGTGAAAGATCTTCTTGACAGGGTCACATTCTATGTGATGCCTGATGTAAGCCCCGATGCAACGGAACAGTTCTTTGCTTCACTTAAGTATGAAAGAACTGTAAATGCACGCCCCACTGACGATGACAGAGATTTCAGGTTAAATGAAGACCCCTTCGAGGACCTGAACAAAGACGGATACATAACCCTTGTCCGTATATTGGACCCTGCGGGTTCATTTATTGAGAGTAATGAGGACGGAAGGATTATGAGGGAAGCGGATCTCTCAAAGGGTGAGTCAGGGAGATGGCTGGTTATCTCAGAAGGCACCGATAATGATGGAGATGGCAAATTCAATGAAGATGGTGAGGGAGGGGTCAATTTCAACAGGAACTTCTCCTATAACTATCAGGAATTCGGACCCAATGCCGGCCTGCACGCAGTCTCTGAGCCTGAAACAAAAGCAGTTGCAGATTTCCTTTTTAACAGGTTCAATATTTATTTGACCATTGCTTTCGGCCCCCAGGATAATCTCGGTCAGCCCCTGAAGTCGCCCGAAAGGCCGGCACAGGGAAGAATCATTACAGGCATAATGAAAAGCGACGAAGTCATCAACAAGCTTGTATCAGACAAATACCATGAGATAACAGGTGTGAAAGGTGCTCCACCGGTTGTTACCAGCAGGGGTAACTTCATGGAGTGGGCATATTACCACTACGGAAGATACAGCTTCAGCACACCTGCATGGTGGTACCCCGCCGAAAAAGGAGTGAGCTCCGAAGCCGCCTTCCTCAGATTCGCCGATAAGAATAAGATGAACGATGTTTTTGTCCCCTGGACAGAGATCATACACCCCGATTTCCCCGGGAAAAAGGCCGAAGTCGGAGGTATTAAGCCCTTTGTTATGATCAATCCTCCGGCCGACTCCCTCCCTGCCCTCATCAGTGCCAATTACCGTTTCATAAAAGCTGTAGCTGCAATGCATCCCGAACTGGAGTTTCTCGATGTTAAAAGTGAAAGTCCCGGAGACGGAATTTACAGAATCTCGCTTAAGGTTCGCAATAAGGGCATATTTGCGACATGCGCCGAGGTGGGTGATAATAATATCTGGACCAGGATCATGAGGATCACTGTTGAACCTTCAAAGGGACAGACCCTGCTCAGCGGCCAGAAGGTGCAGAGGATACCTAGACTGACGGGCGATCAGTCTGAGGAGTTCTCCTGGCTGATATCAGGAAAAGGGAACATAACCATAAAGGCCGGAGCAATTAATGTTGGCACTATCACCACAGCAATAAACCTGAAATAAAATATCGCAAAACCGATTATCATGGAAAACCGAATAATAACAATCATTACATCGCTTGTATTTATCTTCATATCCGTAAGCAGCATGGCGCAGAACGCCGAAATGTTCTTCAAGGCTGCAGGTTCACCGGTAAACCCTAAGGTACAGACAACCTGGAACAAGTATTATACCTATGAAGGAATCACCGACATATGCAGAAGGCTGGCCAGGGCATATCCCGATCTCGTTACCATGGAATCTGCAGGGAAGTCATACCAGGGAAGGGATATAATAGCCCTTACGATCTCATACAAAAAGAATCAGAATCCCGACTTTAAACCCGGTTTCTATATCGACGGCAACATCCATTCAAACGAGATACAGGGGACTGAAATGGCGCTTTATACCGCATGGTATCTCTGCGAGATGTTCGAAGAGAATCAGTTCATAAACCAGCTGTTGAAAGACAAGGTATTCTATATATTACCCACAATAAATCCTGATGCCCGGGAATATTACATGAATGAACCCAACACAGCCAGCTCCCCGAGGTCGGGTCTTGTGCCGGTTGACAATGACCGTGATGGCCTTTACGATGAGGATGGCTATGACGACCTGAATAACGATGGGATTATCAGTCAGATGAGAAGAAAGAACCCCGAGGGTCAATACCGGGCTGATCCGAAGGACCCGCGAAGAATGGTTCGGGTCACTCCCGGCGAAAAGGGTGATTATGAATTACTTGGACTGGAAGGGATAGACAACGACGGTGACGGTCTTGTAAACGAAGACGGCCCCGGAGGGTATGACCCCAACCGCGACTGGGGCTTTAACTGGCAGCCTTCCTATGTGCAGTCCGGAGCTGGCAAATACCCCTTCTATTTCCCCGAAAACCAGGCAGTGAGGGATTTCGGATTCAGACACAGGAACATAACCGGAGCACAATCATTTCACAACTCGGGGGGTATGATCCTGAGGGGGCCTTCCATACAGGGAGGAGGAGCAGAAGTATACAGCCGGGCTGACGAAGAGGTAATAAACTCCATAGGTAAAAAAGGGGAAACAATCATTCCCGGTTACAGGTTCCTTACTATTTGGAAAGATTTGTACACTGTATATGGCGGTGAGGTTGACTGGTGGTACGGGGCAATGGGATCGTACGTCTTCTCCAACGAACTATGGACAAGCTATCTGATGTTCTACGACACTGCAAACACCGATCAGTACGAATTCGACAGGCTCCTTCTTTTTGAGGATGCCTTCATCCCATGGCAGGGGGTTGACCATCCGGTCTACGGTAAAATTGAGGTAGGCGGATTCAGCAAGAACTTCGGCAGAACACACCCCGGTTTTCTTCTTGAAACAGATGCGCACAGAAATGCTGCTTTTTGTATTTATAATGCATGGGTTACACCCAAACTGGAAGTCTGGGATGTTAAGGTAAAGAACATCGGCAACGGATTAAAAGAGGTAACGGCAACAGTGTCAAACCGCCAGCTGATGCCGACACACTCGGGAACCAATTTGCGATATAAGATTGACCCGCCTGTCTATTGCCATATCGAAGGGGGTAGTGTCGTTGCAGGTATGATCGTGCTCGATGCTGACAGGAATATTACCCGTGAGCAGAAAGAGAATCCGCAGAGGCTTGAAATTGAAAATATTGCCGGCTACCAGAGCGTTAAGCTTAAATGGCTGGTAAGGGGCGGCAATAAATTCACCGTACGGGTTGAAAGCGTAAAGGGGGGAAGAGCTTCAGCCCATTCGGAATAACATTATCAGTAACTCTGAAGCGAAATCCTGAATTGACCGGTGGCATTTTTAGCGCTTACCCTGAATGTCCATTCGCCGGCCTTGTCCTGATTCTCCTCCTCGCTGATGTTAAATGATTTTCTCCAGTTGAGGTTTCCGAATTCATCTATCACTATGTCCGAATAGGTTTTGCCCCCGGGCATTATTATGCCAACACGGATCTCTCCCGATTTGCAGTCGCCATTGACTGACATTACGACCGACTTTGCACTCTTCTCAACGTCGAAAGAATAACTTTTGGAAAAAGTTGAACCCTTTACTACTCTCGAGAAATCCCATGTGGTCCTCTCAGAGTCGCTGCCGAAAGGAAAACCGTGCATAAACTCAACACCTCCGGGTGTTGTTACGACAACAGGATCTGAAAAGTTAAACGACCTTCCCGTTCCCCTGTAGACTCTCATCAGCTCATTAACCCTCGATGCAGCATCCTCTGCTTCTGTAACTGCCTCCTGTACCTCTTTCTCCTGCATCTTTTTCTGGACCTCAAATTCTTTCAGCTCCCTCAACTCCCTTTCACGATCCTCCCGGGTCCTTTCCTGAGAGCGTGCCGGTTGAAGAGATGCGATTGAAATGAGCATCACAGTTGCTGTTAATAATAGTAAATTCTTTTTCATGACTGCCTCTTTTTTCTGGTTTAAAGATCTTTTCTTTACTGATTCAAAGATAGTGCCCATAAGCCGGTTTTTCTGTTAATGCAGGGTTAACGTAAGGTTAATGTTTATCCTCCTGTTCATTCCTATTATTAAAATGAATAAATTTGAAAGTGTAAACCATGAGTAATGAAAAAAAGAAACACGGTCCTGCTTCTGGGGATAATTTCGATAATAATATTGATCTCTGTGCAGATTATCATCATCAGAGGCGTCTGGCAACAGAAAGACGAGATGTTCAATCTCCGCTACAGGCTCTTTTCACAGGATGCGCTGGCAACCATGGACAGACGCTGGGGAACAGACGGCTTCGACACGGCCAGGTATATCCTCAGCATGTTTTCCCAGCAGGTCGTCAGAGATATTGTTGCGATCACCGACGAAGCTCTCCTCAATGAAAAGAAAAAAGACATAATTGAATTTGTAACCGACATATTGAATGAAGAGCAGGACCTGTCGATGTTTTTGTCGGCTTATTTCGAAAGGCAGGGAATCGAAAAGGATTTCAAACATAAAATCATAATCAACTATTTCGAGCTGATCGATTTTGAGACCAGGATCCCGATTTATCTGAGTGACGAGTTCGTAAACAGGAGATTGATGAGACCACCTGGACAGACATCAGGTCAGGAAGCCGGGCAGAGATCTGTACAAGGAGCAGGACCGGAAGCAGTACCGGGGGCAGGACCGCCTCCGGAGATGAGCCGCAGGAGCTCCTCAGAAATACTGGTAAAAGGGACCCGGTACGAGAACAATCATTACCGGCTCGATTTCGAATACTATATCGACTTCTCCGATAAGCAGAAAGTGATACTGAAAGAGACATCAGCTTCGCTCGCTCTTAGCATCATAAGTATTCTGATTGTGGTGATACTCTTTATGACAACCTACCGTAACCTGATGGAAGAAAAGAGATTGTCAGACCTCAAGACCGATTTTATCAATAACATGACCCATGAGCTTAAAACACCGCTGTCAACGATTACTGTGGCCGGAAGAACGCTTGAGATGGAAAGGATAAGGACCGACGAAAACAAGATTCTTGAAACAGCGAAGCTGATCGGAAAACAGAGTGTTAATCTCAATCAGCTTATTAACATGATCCTGGAGATAAGCATGTGGGAAAGAACAGAGTTCCAGCTTGACAAAAAGAAAGTAACGGTGGAAGAGCTGATGACCGATATTGTGGACAGCTTTAAAACAGGTTGTGGCAATTGTACTTCGCTCAGACAGAAATATAATTTTGACGGAGTTACGGCAGATATCGATGTGATTTACTTTACCACACTTATTAATAACCTGCTCTCCAATGCAGTCAAGTATTGCGACAAAGATCCCGTTATAGAGGTCGAAGGATCCAGGGAGAATAGTAATTTAACCATCAGAATCTCTGATAATGGTATCGGCATCAGCAGGAATGATCAGAAACATGTTTTTGATAAGTTTTACAGAGCCTCTTCGGGCAACATACATAAGTACAAAGGACTGGGACTCGGACTCTATTACGTGAAAAAAATAGCCGTGGCTCACGGAGGGGACGTTACCCTGAGCAGCAAACCGGGAAAAGGGAGTATATTTACGGTAACTATTCCATATTAATATTATTTACAAATGAAAGTATTATTGGCAGAAGATGACAGGGATTTCGGGAACATACTGTCACAATATATAAGCATCAGTGGATTTGAAGTCAGCCTGGCAAGGGACGGCAGAGAGGCATGGGAGCTGTTTGAGAAGGAGAGGCCCGACCTTTGTGTTCTCGATGTAATGATGCCCGAAATGGATGGTTTTACCCTTGGAGAGAAAATTAAGAAATCGCATCCTGATATACCTGTTATTTTTCTTACGGCAAAAAGCATGAAGGAGGATATTGTCAGGGGCCTTAAGATCGGAGCTGATGATTATATTACAAAGCCTTTTGATCCGGAGGTACTTATCCTCAGAATAAATAACATTCTGAAGAGAGCCTATTCATCCTCAAACGATGAGTTCCGTATCTCCTCAACATTGCTTAAATTCAACACACTTGAGCTGATCAGCGGGAACAGGAAAGAGAAGCTTACACTGAAAGAGGCTCAGCTGCTGAAATATTTTATCGTCAATAAGAATAAAATCCTGGCAAGAGAAGATATTCTTACCGAGATATGGGGTGAGGATGATTATTTCCTCGGCAGAAGCATGGATGTCTTTATATCAAGGCTGAGAAAATATCTTTCCGACGACAAGAACATCGATATCAGGACCGTAAGAGGTACCGGGTTTATTCTTGAAGAGATACAAAAGGGAGAAGATTTTAAAAACGAGGAGATATAAAACTATCTTACCTTACTTCTCCGAGTACCTCGTTCACCTTATTATAAAGGGCATCCCCCCGCAGATTTCTTGCTACTATGGTTCCGTTCTCATCGAGAAGGAAGTTTGCCGGTATTGAATTCACCGCATACATTCTGGCGGCTGCACTGTTCCAGTACTGAAGGTCTGAAACATGCGTCCATGTAAGCTTATCATCAGCAATGGCCTTTACCCAGTCTTCCCTTGTCCTGTCGAGAGAGACTCCGAACACGTCAAAACCTTTTTTATTAAATTCATTATAGACCTTAACGACATGAGGATTCTCCTGCCGGCACGGTCCGCACCATGCGGCCCAGAAATCGAGTAAAAGCAGCCTGGGGCCTACCTTCGAATAAAGGGTAACGGGGTTTCCGTCAACGTCGTTCAATGTAAAATCAGGAGCTTTCTGCCCCACCGAAACAGACTTCATCTGCTCAACTCTCTCCTTCAGACTCAGCATTATGGGAATATTTGCAACGTTTGTATCCATGCCCGATATATAGGATTCAATCTCCTGTGCATCGAGCTCGTAGCTAAGTCCCTGCAGCAATGAAGGAGCAAAATAGGATGAAGGATTGCTCCTGATGAAATCCAACTGAAGTGCTTTCATCTGCTCCTGGATATTTTCCGCCTGTTTCTGAAGCTCCGCCATCCTTTCTTCATTCTTTTCCTGACTGGCGATCTGGTATTCATTGTAAATACCGGAATATTGATCGTTCAAAGGTTTGTTTGACTCCATAAACAAGGTGTATTCATCATGAGTCTTCGAACCGGTGATCTTTGAGTCAGCAATCGAATCAAGCTTACCTGCTATGGTAATATTACTGTTCTCAATATAAAATGAAATCCTGCCCATTGTCTCCCTGGCAACCAGCATTACCATCTGAGGAAAATCAACCGCGCCTCCCTTAATCCTGAATGATCCGTTTTTTGCCAGTGCCGAATCAAGCGTTACCAGGCCTCCGGCTTCCCTCTTCTGAAGATAGAAGGTAACACTGTCGGCCCCTTCTATATCGCCTTTTATTGTATATCGTGGTTCCGTGGAACAGGCAGTTATTATGATAACTACTGACAACAGTAAGAATAATTTTCTCATAATTAGTGAATTTGAGTGTTTTAACAGATTTTATTGCCGCGCAAATATATTAAATATTGTCACTCGCAAATATTTTTGTTGTATTTATCAATTAATTTTATTGCGGCCTTATAGGATGTTATTGCGCTGTCATTCAGATTCTCTTCGATTTGCGGCAGCAGACGTCTGACTTCACTGTTGTTGTAGAATGAATTGTTCAGATATTCCAGAATAGTGTCATGCATTCTTTCAACAGCCTGCTTTTTTCTCATCTTTTCAAGATAGCCCGATCCGGAGGCAAATTCCATGTAATCATTAATAGTGACCCAAACCTCCTTTATCCCTGCTCCTTTTTGTGAGGAACAGGTCATTACCCGGGGGCTCCATCCTGATTCAGGTGCCGGGAACATATTCAGTGCATTTTGAAACAGGATTTTCGCGTTTTCGGCATTTGCACTGTTCTGCCCATCAGCCTTGGTAATGGCTATCGCATCTGCCATTTCCATTATCCCCCGCTTAATGCCCTGCAATTCATCACCCGCACCGGCAAGCATCAAAAGCAGAAAAAAATCGACCATGGTATGGACCGATGTTTCTGACTGTCCGACACCGACAGTCTCAACTATAATTGTATTGAAACCTGCTGCTTCGCAAAGGATAATGGACTCCCGGGTTTTACGCGCAACCCCGCCCAGCCTCCCGGCCGATGGTGAAGGCCGGATGAAAGCATCAGGATGAAGACTCAGCCGCTCCATCCTTGTTTTATCCCCAAGAATACTCCCTTTTGTCCTGTCACTGCTCGGATCAATTGCCAGGACTGCGAGCTTCCTTCCCTCGCCCAGCACCAGCATCCCGAATTCATCGATAAAGGTGCTTTTCCCGACTCCCGGAACACCGGTTATACCTATCCTCACCGACCTGGCGCTATAAGGCAGACACCTTTCTATTACCGACTGGGCAAGTTCATAATGCTCCGGCAGGGAGCTTTCCGTTAATGTTATAGCCTGACTGAGTATGGTTCTGTTACCGGTGAGTATTCCATCAACGTACTCGCCGAGTGAATATTTCTTACGCGTTTTACTCCCTCTGCCTTTAAGTATAAAGGGGTTGATATTGGGAGGAGAAGAGACTCCACCGTTTACCCTGAGCGCACTTTGGTATTTCTTTTTCTGCTCCATCGGATCTGATAAGCACCTGCAAAGATAACATAAAGGCAATAGCAGGGCAATATTATCTTACCACTGACGATCAATATTTTAAGTTTCAGGAAAAGTGTCTGTAGACTATTGTGAAGCCATTCCGGGAACCACCTCGGCGGTAAGCATCAGGACAACCTCTGATTTCCTGGGATCATTTGTGTAGACATAAATTGCCTTGGTTGTCTTGCCCTTAAAGCTGCCGGAATTAAAGACTGCCTTAATGGAACTGGATTCACCCGCTTTTATGGGAACATCCTTCACTCCCTGCTGAACTGCAGTGCATCCGCATGTTGATCTTATATGCCTTATTATCAGATCGTTTTTCCCTCCGTTAGTGAATTTGAACTCAACTTCCTTCGAGGTTGCATCCGGCATTTTGCCAAGATCTACATTGGTGCTGGCAACATTGAAGACCGGTGCATTTACCAGATCCTCCTTTGAAAGCTTCGAAAAATCCTCAACCAGATTGGCAGAAACATAATAATATACTTTGGGATTAACTTCCCCGTTCACCTTGACCCTGATCAGATCGCTTACAGTTCCCCAGTTCTGATTCTTAACTGCATCATATGTGCCCTCAACGATGCCTTTCTGCCCGGGTTTAAGAGTTTCCGGATTCGCTTTAAGCGCCAGGTGAGGTGGAATATTTTCGAATTCAATCTTAGCAGGTGCATTGGATGTATTTATAATCTGCATTACTCTTATCTTCTTTTCAGTCTTTTTGACATTGGTGAATGCAAGATGGTTGCTCTCGAACCTCACCGGTCCGACAGGAAAGGTATAAATCTCTTCTACTGTCTTCTCACGTGGAACCACTTCACCCTTTATTGTAAGAACAACTACCTGGGGCTTTGCATTTGAATAAACAGCCAGAGTCTTGCTGAAAGCGCCGGGTCTGTTAGCCGGATCATATATTGCGGTTATCTTGCCGGTAGCCCCCGGAGGGATCGGAGACTTTGTCCACTCTGGAGTTGTGCACCCGCACGATGCAACAATATTCTGGATAACAAGCGGCATGTTGCCATCGTTCTTCACTGTAAAATCATATGTCTGCCTGCCTGCTTCCTCTTTGAATTTTCCGAAATTGTACTCCGATGATGATAGTTGTACCTTTGGCTGTCCCATTCCACTCAATACAAATGATGCCAGTACCGCAACCATAAAAGCTCTTTTCATACAGATTAATTTATTTCAGTTTAATGATTACAATTTAATATTATCAGTATAACGATCCAATTCTAAAAATAGTTTCATTACAACACACAAAAATCAGACCAAAAAGAGTTGTTATATAAAGTGAACAAAAGTAATAAAGTTTGGTTTTTTTTTAAAACTTAAGTTATATTATTTTAGTTTTGCTCCCTGGCACCGTTTGTTTGGAACAGAATTTGCAGATCACAATCCGGCCTGTCAGTTTATAATAAGAAGTATGAAAATCACCAAATGTCTGATAATCATAATTATAGGATGCTCTCTCTGGCCGGAGGCAGTGGCTCAGTTCTATAATGGACATCAGATGCCGTTTGGGAAGAATAAAGTTCAGTATTACGATTATTACTGGTCTTTCTACAGATTTGATGATTTCGATTGCTATTTCAATGAGTACGGCAGGGAACTTGCGCAATTCACTTCTGATTTTGCAATGAAGAAGCTGAATGAGATTGAGGAATATTTCGATTACACTCTCGAGAAAAGACTCATTTTCATTATCTACAATAAGCAGGCAGAGTTCAGGCAGTCAAATATTGGCCTTGTAACCTTCGATGAGGATACTTATAACACCGGTGGATTCAGCAGGATCATCAAAAACAAGGTGATGGTCTATTATGAAGGCGATCATGTTGATTTTCAGAAACAGATTGCAGCATCAATAGCTGAGGCCATGGTTAACGAGATGCTCTACAGTGCCGACATGAAGGACAGGATTTCAAGCTCATCTGTTATACAAACGCCTGACTGGTACCTCAAAGGGCTCGTCAACTATGTTGCTTTCGGATGGGATTTCGATCTTGACAACAGGGTGAGGGATGGCCTGAGCAACGGTAAATATCACAAAATTAACCATCTCGAGTACGATGATGCCATATATGCGGGCCAGTCGTTCTGGAGGTTCATCGGACGTGAATATGGAGATGCCATTATACCCAACATAATTTATCTCACCAAGATCTATAAAAATATCGACGACGGATTCCTGTATGTAACAGGGAAAAAGCTTAAGGAATTACTGAAAGAATGGCGCGAATATTACACTGAGGAGTATAGTGACGACAGTGGCCGTCCCGGCAATGATGGAAATGTGATCCGTAAATCGCGCAGGGAGCAGATGTTCCAGCATGTAAGGATCAGTCCCGATGGTGCTTATCTTGCATATGTTACAAACGACTGGGGCAGAAAAAAGATATGGGTTTATGACAGGGCAACTGAAAAACAAAGGGTGATCTTCAGGGCAGAACCGCGATTTGAGCAGAAAACAGACAACACATATCCTGTCCTGGCATGGCACCCGAGCAGCAGAATACTGACATATATCAATGAGGAGAAAGCCGGACTGGTAATGTATTTCCACAGGGCTGAGGAGAAGAGTACAGAAGAGAGAAATCTTCTTTATTTCGACAAGATACTCGATTTCTCATACTCTCCCGACGGTACACGCCTCCTCTTTTCTGCAGTTAAAGACGGTATCACCGATATTTACATCCATACCATCGCCTCAGGCACCAATGAGCAGATAACAAGAGATGTCGCTGATGATCTTCATCCGGTATGGCTCAGGGATACGCCTGATATGATAATGTTCACCTCAAACAGGTTAAATGACACACTGACTAATACCGGAAGTCCCTTTGAAAGGCTTTCACATACCTTTGACCTCTTCCTTTATAATATAAATACCAGAAGCAACCTGCTCATAAGGCTTCCTGAGGGCAGATTTTCAAGCAGGTACCAGCCAACGGGCGCCGGCAGGAACATCTTCTCCTATGTAGGCGACAGCAATGGTATCCTTAACAGGTACACCGCCTCATTCGACAGCACCATAAGCCATATTGACACCATCACTCATTACAGGTATTTCATTAAATCCCTCCCTGCATCCGATTACGACCGTAATATCCTGGACCAGTCTGTAGCCGATGCATCCTCTGCCTATGGTGAGATTGTTTTCAATGAAGGGAAATATCAGCTGAGGGAAGGTGATCTTGGGCAAAATGTTACGGAGCAACCAGGAGATTTAACAATGACCCGGTTCAGAGATGAAAGGAACCAGTTTCTGCACAGGGCCGACAGTATTGAACAGATAAGACAATGGCTTATTGCAGAGGATAAACGGAGACGCGATACGCTTACTAAGCCTCTGTATGAATATTATATAACTGACGAACCGATCGACATCAACCACTATATATTCGAAAAAGAGAAGCAGAACTACTACGACCAGCTCTGGCGCAAGGACTACATGGACATAGACCTTGATACCGGCACTCTGAAGTTGCCTCTGATAAGGATTTATGAAACATCTTTCTATAATAATTATATTGCCAACCAGGTCGATTTCAGCTTCCTCAATAATGCCTACCAGGTCTTCAACGGAGGTGCGCCTTACTTTAACCCAGGGCTCAATATGCTTACCAAGTTCGGAATACTTGATCTTTTTGAAGATTACAGGCTGACTGCAGGATTCAGGTTCTCTGGTAATTTCGACAGCAATGAATACCTGATCAGCGCCGAGAACCTGAAGGGCAAATTTGACAAGCAACTTATCTTCCATCGGCAGGCATTCTTCAGCTCCGACGGTTTCGACTATTTCAGGACACATACTCATAATGTCCATCTGTCATACGCCAGGCCCTTAACCCCGGTACTTGCCCTTAAGGGTACCCTGAGTTACAGGTACGACCGGCACGTTTATCTTGCCACCGATCTGGTATCTCTTACCAGCGATAACATTTCAAGACACTGGTTTAGTCTCAAGGGTGAAGTTATTTATGACAATACCCGCAAAAGAGCTGTCAATATTTATTTCGGGACCAGATACAAGATATTTGGCGAATATTACCGGCAACTCACTAATAAGAAATCTGACATGGTCGTTATAGGTGTTGATTTCAGGAACTATACGAGAATTCACCGTGAACTGATCTGGGCAAACCGTTTTGCGGCAAGCGCGTCATACGGCCCTACAAAGCTTGTTTATTACATGGGTGGCGTTGACAACTGGATGGGCTATCTTTTCAGCAAAGTACCAATGTTCGACAACTCCATCGCTGTAAGCAACAGTGTTAATTATGGCTTTCAGGCACTTGCAACCAACATGAGAGGATTCACCCAGAACGTTCGTAACGGCAGCCGGTTTGCACTTTTCAACAGTGAGATCAGATGGCCGTTCGTCAGGTATTTTGCCGGCCATCCTCTTAAGTCCAATTTCCTCAACAGCCTCCAGGTGGTTGGATTCGGCGATATAGGAACAGCATGGGAAGGGAGAAGCCCCTGGTCAGGAGAGAATGCCTATGATACAGAAACGATTATCAACGGACCTGTCGAGGTTACTCTCGACACAAACAAAAAGCCGATCGTCGCGGGATTCGGCGCAGGACTGAGAGCCCAGCTCTTCGGATATTTTGTCAGGGCCGACTGGGCCTGGGGCGTGGAAAACGATTATATTCTCCCAAGAATATTTTATCTCTCATTCAGTCTCGACTTTTAGAGATAATCTCCTATTTACCATCCAATGACAGATATCAAAAAACTGATAATCCAGCAATCATCATTACTGAAAGAGGAAGTAAGGCAGTTAAGGCGTCACTTCCATAAATATCCTGAACTGTCATACAAGGAGCATGAAACCGCTTCATACATATCCGGGTATCTTCATCAGCATGGAATAAATTTCAGACAGAGGATCGCAGGTACTGGTATTATCGGAAGAATTGACGGTAATCTCTCAGGAAAGGTAGTTATTGGAGTAAGGGCTGAAATGGATGCCCTTCCGGTGACTGAGGAGACGGGGCTCGACTTTGCCAGTCTCAATCGCGGCATTATGCATGCATGCGGGCACGACGCCCATATGGCAATGCTTCTGGCAACCGGAAGGCTTCTGAACAACATCCGCGACCATTTTGGAGGAACGGTGCTCCTTATCTTCCAGCCTGGTGAAGAAAAATCACCGGGAGGCGCCAGACTGATGCTGGAATCAGGAGAACTGGACAATCCTCAACCCTCAATCTTTATCGCCCAGCATATTCTTCCCGAACTCGAAACAGGCAGGGTTGGATACAAACCGGGACCCTACATGGCATCATGCGATGAGATATACATTACGGTTGCCGGTAAAGGGGGCCATGCCGCACTCCCTCACCTCACAACCGACCAGATCTTTGTCGCTTCAAAGCTTGTTGTAAGACTTAAAGAGGCAATCAGATACAACAGCAATGCAGGATCAGCCTCAGCCCTTCTGGGAATCGGCAGGATAACCGGTGAAGGTGCAACAAATGTGATCCCGGCAAAAGTTGAAATAGCAGGTACCCTGAGAACTTTCGATGAGATAATAAGGGAGGAAAACAAACACCTGATAAAAAGAATCGCTGCCGAAACAGCTGACGAATACATGGTTAATATCGGAGTCAGAATTGAAGAGGGCTATCCGGCACTTGTCAATGACCGGGACCTGACAGAGAAAGCTGTCAGGCTCAGTGGAGATCTGCTGGGCAGAGATAGAGTTGAGATCTATAAAGAACTGAGAATGAGTTCGGATGATTTCTCATTCTACTCACAGGCAGCCCCCTCGCTTTATTTCAGGACAGGAATAAGAAAGAGGGACGCAAAACCCGGCATGCTGCATTCATCCGTTTTCGATATTGATGAGGAGGGATTGGTGACCGGTATGGCAAATATTTCATGGCTTGTCATAAGCTTCCTGTCAGATGAGTCTGAACAGGAGTTTAATAATCCCAATAATGATAAAGATCTTTTTTCAATTTGAAAAATAAAGATATTTTTGCACAGTTTATGTAATTCAGTAACTAAAACAACATAGAAATGGCTTACAAAATTAATGATGATTGTACTGCTTGCGGAACATGCATTGACGAGTGTCCGGTGGAAGCAATATCAGAGGGTGATATCTATAAAATTGATCCTGATATATGCACTGATTGTGGTGCATGCGCTGATGTTTGCCCCGTTGAGGCTATCCATCCCGAATAGTTCTGCAAATCAGGATTAAAGAGAGTGTCTCATATGCCAATATTTTTGCCCCCTGCCCCCTGAAGTTAATGTCATTTGACATAACAAGGGTTTTTAAACCCTGCCATGATTAATTCCCGCGTTTACGGAATTTAGGGACTAACCGACAGGATGCCGGCTTTTGAGACACTCTCTTTCTTATTGGGGATTGTACCTTGCTTTTTCCAGTAACGTCTGCACATCAACATCATTCATCATCTCTTCCAGAGCTCTTCCCGGATTCTTCTGCATGTATGATTCAATAATCCTGAAACCGGTCCATACTGCTGCCCTGCCCGGTGATTCATTTGTGAAGTAACTGGTAAACGGAGCCTCTCCGGTCAGTTTCCTTATGGTAAGATAGTCCGTCCTGAAGAGAAGATCATGGGTCATCAGGTATTGCCACATCAGGGCTTCATTATTCCTGCAGAATTTCATCTGGTCTGCCGTAAACCCGAATATCATCTCATCAGGCAGTTCCGGCATCATGCATCTCATGAAGTACCTTATTTTACCCTCATGAATCATTCTGGTAATTACATTCTCACCGGCATAATTCATCTCATCGAAATCCCATTCCGAAACACCCCAGCCATACATGCAGTCAGGCACAATATTTTCCGGTGTCATTCTGGCTGCAACATATTTGTAGATCTGCAGAAGGGGATAATATTCGCAATCAGCGCCCAGATACCTGTCGAGTCCTATCGCAAGAACTGAATCGCCTGTAATGATACTGGAATTAAATCCGGTGATGCATGTGAATACCGATGGCACGGTTTTGCCGGGGAAATACCACACATAATGGCGAAAAGCCCTCCCGAGCTCTTCCTCAATATTACTTATGTCGCTGAACTTCTCCATTACTGAGTTGTATACCTCATTGTTTTGCCTGTCGGTGCAGAATTCAACAAGGTATTCGGCAAACAAAGGGTCATTTATATCACCTGCATTTATTACATAACTGAAGAGCTGAAGAAAACTCCCGTATTTCTCCTTCAGTCCGGGTATCCTCTCCATTATCTCATCAGGACTGATCGGGAACAGCTCCTCCTCAAACCTTAAAATCTCAATATTAAGATCAACAGAGGAAATATCAATTCTGTAAGGGTTTCGTTTACATGATATTAAATGCAGAAACAACAGAAGTAAAACAGAAACATGTATTATCCTGCGCATGAATTACATCATTAAAAGATTAAACAAAAATATATACTTTTAAATTGTATAACAACACTCCCGCATGTGGCAAGTTGTGCCAATATTTTTTAATTTTACATTTGAAACAGAAAAAGATTATCCGGTTGCGAGTATTAATCTCAAAATTTAAGTGTCATGATACCAAAAGTTTCTTTAGCCCGTTTCAGACATGCTTTGTTCGCAACAGCCATGATGATGCTTTTTGTTAAGGCTTCAACGGCTCAGGAATACAGATTTGGCGGTTACATCGTTCCTGCAATATCCTGGTTTTCAACTGATATTACTGAAGTGGTCAATCAGGGATCCAGGGCAGGAATGATCATAGTTGTGAGCGCGGAAAGGTATTTCACCAATAAAATATCTGCTACTGCGGGACTGGGTATTATAAATTCCGGTGGAAGGCTGGTGAGCAGTGATCCGACTCTTTTCAAGTTTGCCAATTACACCTCGGTTGTAGCTTCAGGCGATCCTATAGTTTACCGTATTCAATACCTTGCAATTCCGGCAGGCTTAAAGTTCTATACCAATGAAATCGGCTATAATAACCTGATTGCATTTGGTGAAATAGGGATCGATCCGAAGATAGTTGTAAGGGGCAGGGTCGATATACCATCTCTCGACATCAAGGGAGAAGGAGCTATGGCTGAGATAAAAAGGTTCAATTTTGGCTGGCACCTTCATGCAGGGATAGAGTATCCCCTGGGAGGCTCAACAGCAGCTGTGCTCGGACTTGGGTTTGAAAACAACTTTCCCGATATAACCAAAGATGTGGGCACACAGGCAAACGACAGGGTCGCACACAAATTCCTGAAATTCATTTTCGGTGTTAAATTCTGAGGTGTATGAAAATAACTCTGGCCCAGCTTAACTATCATGTCGGGAATTTCACCAGAAATAAAGAACTTATCAGCCTTGCCATTAAGAAAGCGAAGGATGATGGCTCAGATCTCATAATTTTTTCGGAGCTCTCGGTGGTGGGTTACCCGCCGCTGGATCTGCTTGACAGGCTCGATTTTATTGAGAATTCCGACAGGATCGTCAGGGAGATAGCCGGAGAGTGTAAAGGTATTGCGGCCCTTGTGGGAGCTCCCGTAATCAACCACAGGCCTGAAGGCAAAAAACTCTTCAATTCTGCTCTGCTGCTCTCGGAAGGTAAGGTAATATTCTCGGCCAATAAGGCTCTCCTTCCTACTTATGACATCTTTGATGAGTACAGGTATTTCGAACCCGAAACCGTGTTCAGGGTGTTCGAATACAGGGGTCTGAAGCTGGCCGTAACAATATGCGAGGATCTGTGGGACGAACAACCTTTTGACAACGAATTTGAGAAATCGAGACTCTACAGGGTCTCTCCCATGGAAGAGCTTGCCAGACAGAATCCTGATATCATAATCAATATTTCCGCATCACCCTTTTCATACTCGAAGATTAAATCAAAAGAGAATATTTTCAGATCAAAGGCGCTCAGATACGGGAAACCGGTGATCCTGGTAAATCAGACAGGAGCAAACAGCGAGTTGATCTTCGACGGGGCATCAGCGGTCTTCAGCAACAGGGGAGAGATTGTACACCGGCTGCCATGGTTTGAAGAGAGTGTCTTCACCTTTCCCCTGAGTGATGCAATCTCCGGGAATGATCAGGAAGAGAAGCCTGAACCGGATGTTATTTCACTCATACGTAAAGCCCTGATCACCGGAATTCAGGATTATTTCGGAAAGCTTGGCTTCGGGGATGCCGTTCTGGGACTCTCAGGCGGACTTGACTCTGCAGTCACCCTCTGTCTGGCGGTTGAAGCGCTCGGCAAAGAGCATGTGAAAGCTCTCCTTCTGCCCTCGAGACACTCCTCGGAACATTCGGTAACCGACTCCGTAACCCTGGCCGGCAGACTTGGAATAAACTATGAAATTATTGATATTGAGAAAGCCTTCAGGGCATTCGAGGATATCCTGGCTCCATATTTCATGGGAAGAGAGAGAGATGTTACCGAAGAGAATATTCAGGCGAGGGTGAGGGCGGTGATCCTGATGGCTTTCGCCAACAAATTCAACTATATACTGCTTAACACATCCAACAAGAGTGAGGCTGCAGTGGGATACGGAACACTTTACGGAGACATGGCCGGAGGATTATCGGTTATTGGTGATGTATACAAGACCGATGTGTACCGGCTGGCGGAATATATAAACAGGAACGGGGAAATCATACCACAAAATATAATTAAAAAGCCCCCTTCCGCAGAGCTGAGGCCCGGCCAGCTCGATACCGATTCCCTTCCGGATTACGGTTTACTCGACTCGATCCTTTATCAGTATATTGAGCTGCAGCGATCCCCGGCAAGGATAGAAGTGAGTAACAGTGAGAGAGAAGTCGTTGAAAGAGTACTCAGCATGATCAATTCAAATGAATATAAGAGATATCAGGCCCCGCCTGTGCTGAGGATATCATCGAAAGCGTTCGGGGCCGGAAGAAGAATGCCTATTGTTGCAAGATTCTGAAACGGCTCCCTCCGTCAATCCCAAAGGTTATTCCCTGTAAAAAACCCTCTTCACCCGCGAAGGGATTGATGTAAGTATTTCATATGGTATTGTATCGCATAATGAAGCGACCTCTTCTATGCTGATATTACTGCCGAATATCTCTGCCTGATCACCTTCCTCCGCGCCAAGCCCCGTAACGTCTGCCATACACATATCCATGCATATACTGCCTGTCAGCGGAGCTCTCTCACCCCTGATAAAGAGGGTTCCCCTCCTGTTCCCCAGCTTTCTGCTCAGTCCGTCGGCGTAACCGACCGGAAGTATTGCTATTATCCTTTCTGAATCGGAAATATCGGAGCAATTATACCCAACCGGTTCTCCGGCAGGTATCCTCTTTAACTGACTTATCCTTGTCGTGAAAGACCCTGCAGGCTTGAGGTCGAGACCGTTGGAGGGCCCGGCGCCGTAGAGCCCGATACCGGGACGCACCATATCGAAATGATACTCAGGAAATCTCACTATACCTGAACTATTGAGAAGATGTATAAGGACCGGATAGCCGGCAGCTTTCTTTATCCTCTCCGCCGAATCAAGGAAGACCCGGGCCTGTTTCCGGGTAAATGAATCAAGCGAGGGATCTTCACTGGCCGCCAGATGGGAGAATACCGAAATAACCCTTATATGTTCACTATTTGCTATGAGGGGTGTCAGCTCTTCAATATCATCAGGCATGAAACCAAGCCTGTGCATTCCGCTGTCTATCTTGATATGAACCGGGTAACTTATCAGTCCATGCTTTATGGCCGTACGCAAAAACTTATGAAATGAGGTGAAACTATATAATTCCGGTTCAAGGTTATTTCTTATCATCTGCTCAAAGGCCGCCGGGTCGGGATTCATTACAATTACAGGAAGGGCAATCCCTGATTTTCTGAGCTCAACACCCTCCTCGGCGCATGCCACGGCAAAACAACTTACACGGTGATATTCGAGCAGGCCTGCTATCTCTGATGCTCCGGCACCGTATGCGAAAGCCTTCACCATTGCCATGATGCGTGTACCTTTTTTGATAATTTTCCTGAATTCATTAAGGTTGTGGAGAATCGCATCAAGATTTATTTCAAGCAGTGTGGAGTGAATCTGCTGCTCGAGGAGACCTCCGATTTTCTCGAATTCATAGATCCGTGCACCTTTCAGCAGTATTGTCTCATCCCTGTAATCTGAAGGATTAAATCGCTGAATGAATTCATCGGTCGACCAGAAGAATCTGGCATTATCGCCGAAGGCCCGACCGTTCCTGCTCAGAGCTTCGCCGATACCCGTGAACCTCTCTATCCCTGCGCGTCTTACCAGATCCGCGACTTCGGAGTAGAGCTCTGACTCGTTACGACCACTCTGGACAAAGTCAGAGAGAATAAGAGTAGTCTTACGGTTCTGCTGGCTTTTCAGGTATTCGAGAGCCATACCCAGCGATCCGGGATCAGAATTATAATAATCCTCTATCAGATGACAGTTGTTTATGCCGCTTTTCATCTCCATCCTCATGGCAACGGAAACAAGTCCGGGAATTCCTTCGCTGATAATATCCGGATCAAGTCCAATAGCGAGACAAACAGCGATAACCGTTGTGGCATTTTCAACCGAAGCCCTGTCGCTGAACGGTATGGTGAACCTGTATTCTTTGTCCCGGTAAATTACTTCGGCATGAGTACTCCCATTATCTGCCGACATTTTTCTGACAAATATGTCTGCTCCGGCATTGCTGTATGACCATCCTGTCAATCTCTTCGACCTGAGACAACTATCATTAAGTATCGCCTTCCTGATCAGATCATGATCAGTACAGTATACTATTGATGAAGCCCCGGCAAATAACTTAAGTTTTTCTGAGGCTTTAGCCTCTTTGTCGGGAAAATTCTCATCGTGAGCATCACCTATATTGGTAATTACCCCCACATCCGGTTCCATGATCACTGCCAGCCTTGCCATCTCACCCGGCTTTGAAATACCGGCTTCGAAAATTCCATATTCATATTTATTGTCAAGCCTTAGCAGGGAAAGTGGCACCCCGATCTGAGAATTATAGCTTTTCGGGCTTCTGACAACCGGAACAGAAACGCCGATGATATCTGCAAGCCACTCTTTCACAACAGTCTTGCCCGCACTTCCGGTTATTCCGATAACCGTGTTCGCGAATTGCTTTCGTGCATATCCTGCCAGTTTATGAAGGGCATCGACCGTATCAGCCGTAATAACAAAAGCCGATCCGGCCATTTTTTCTGATTTATCAGGCAAATTGCTTACGATAAAAATCCTTATCCCCCGGGAATAGAGGTGTCCGATAAAGGAGTGACCGTCGTGATGCAATCCCTTTATTGCAATAAAAGCCAGATCGTCAGAGTAGTTCAGGTTCCTGCTGTCAGTAATTATCTCTGAAACAGTCAGATCAGGATCGCCGGCAATAGTACCCCCTGTAATAATTGCTATTTCAGATACGGTGACAATCACAGTTCACTTTTTTTGTGTTTTGTTGTAACATTCCCGGCAAAGGGGCTCATACAGGTTTCCTGAACCAAGAAGAACGACTTTCGACTCTTCCGACTTCCTGAATGAATAGTGCGCCAGACTGCCGCATCTGACACAGATGGCATGCGCTTTGGTCACATATTCGGCAATTGCCATTAACTCCGGCATACTTCCAAAAGGTTCACCGTGAAAATCCATGTCCAGCCCGGCGACAACCACTCTTATGCCATTGTCTGCCAAGCTGTTGCATACTCCAATCAGCGCATTCCCGAAAAACTGTGCCTCATCAATTCCCACTACATCAACATCTCCCGACAAAAGTAGTATTGAGGAGGCATTGTCGACGGGTGTTGAGACTATTGACCTGTCATCATGTGATACGATCCGTGTCTCCGAAAATCTGTTATCGACAGCGGGTTTGAATATCTCAACTCTTAGCCCGGCCAGCTGAGCCCTCCTGAGTCTTCTAATAAGCTCCTCGGTCTTGCCGGAGAACATACACCCTGCTATAACCTCCACCGAACCTCTCCGTCCGGCAGCCCTAACCGGGTTCTCCTGAAAATCCATCTTTTTAGGATGTGTTGACTGAAACAAATTAAAGTAATATCCAATAACGACCCTCTTATTTCGTTATTTTTGCAAAGTAAAGAATTTGGTTTGTTTAAATAAGTAAAATTATGGATTTCAACGGGGCCATCGACATTATTATAAAAGATCTGAGGGATGCACAGGAAATTATAGATGATCTGAAGAGATACCCTGATGTGCCGGCCTTCCAGATTGAACTGGCCAAAGCAAAATGTAAGAGCGCTGCCGAAGTTATAGCCTTTTTAAAGGGCATTAAGACTGACGGTGCCCCAGGGAACAGAGGAGTAAACAGGCCTTCAGGTCAGGCTGATACAGGTACAGCTTCAGTGGCCGGGGAAGAGCTTCAGACAGGAGCGACACCGCATGGACACGATGTGGGAAAACCAGCCGGTAATAATGGTGTAGCGGCTGAGAGTACGGCTGGCATTCATAATGATAGTCAGGTCACCGGAGGAACTTCCGTACCAGTGGAAGATGATATAACGGGGATGGGTGAGGCTGGAAGGGCTCCGGTAAAAAAAAGTCTGGAATCTGCGATCATTGCTGATAAATACAGCCATCTTTCATCCTGCTTCAACGAACAGCTTGGCAGTTCCCGGACCGGTGACGACATGGCAGAGTACCTTAAATCAAAACCGCTTATCAATCTGTCGGATGCGATAGGAATTAACGATAAGTTTCTATTTATCAGGGAGATATTTAACGGCAACAAGGAGTCCTATTCCCGGGCGATTGCCCAGCTCGATCATACCGGAAGCCTTCCCGAAGCCAGAAAACTCATCATGGGTTACAAGGGAGATGAAGAAGAGAATGAGGCCGTAAAGCAGCTTCTCGATATAATAAAACGCAAATTTCCCGGACATGAGTAAGCTTATCCTTGTCCCGACCCCCATCGGCAATCTAAAGGATATTACTCACAGGGCTCTTGAGGCGCTTGCAGACGCTGACATAGTCCTCACCGAAGATACCCGCCAGGCAAGAAAGCTCCTTTCCCATTATAAGATCTCTGCTCCCCTTGAGTCGCATCATATGTTCAATGAGCACAGGAGTGTGGAATCAGTTTGTGCAAGGATCCGGTCAGGTGTAAAGATGGCACTGATTACGGATGCAGGCACACCCGGCATATCGGATCCGGGTTTTCTGCTTGTAAGGGAGTGTATCAGGAATGGGATCCCTGTCGAAACGCTGCCCGGCCCTACAGCCATGATACCGGCGCTGGTCAATTCGGGACTGCCTTCAGAACGGTTTTGCTTCGAAGGATTCCTTCCTCCCAGAAAAGGACGGAGAAAACGGTTCGAGCAGCTGCAACAGGAAGAAAGGACGATGATTTTTTTTGAGTCGCCCTATAAGCTTGTAAGTACACTTGATGAGATGACATCCTGGTTCGGATCCGACAGGGAGGCCAGCATATCAAGGGAACTGACAAAGATACATGAAGAGACTATCAGGGGGCCACTCTCATTTTTAACAGAGTATTACAGAAGCAAACCGCCAAAGGGTGAACTGGTTATCGTAATCGCCGGAAAGAAGAGAAAGAACCCGCAACACTGAACACCTTATTTGCCTATTGATTACCAAGATGAAGCATCCGCTGATCCTGTCCCTCCTCCTTGTATTACTGCCCCTCTCCTCAGGGGCTCAGGTGATAAAGGGGAAGGTAACTGACAGATCGGGTTTACCCGTTCCCTATGCAACCGTATATATACAGGAGCTCAGGCTGGGAACCACGGCGAACATACGGGGTGACTATGAATTGAAACTGCCTCCCGGGAAATACCTGCTCATTTGCCAGAGCCTTGGCTATGAACCGGTCTTCGCCGATATTACTCTTGATGAAGACACTGTGATCCGCGACTTCGTCCTTCCCGAACAATTTTATGAAATACCCGAGGTCCGGATAACCGCTTCGGGAGAGAACCCGGCTTATAGTATCATGAGGAGGGCCATAGGAATGGCTCCCTATTACCTGAATCATGTAAGCTCCTATAAGGCAGACGTCTATCTTAAAGGCAACCTGCTGATAAACAGGATACCCAGAATAATGGAGAGAGCCATAAAAATGGAGGCGAGAAGCAGTTCATCAGGCACTACGGTCAGCAGTAACAGGATTAAGGAGGGAGACTCCTACTTCATGGAGTCATTTAATGAAATAGAATATACTGCACCGGATAAGTATGTGCAGAAAGTGATCTCTGTCAATTCAACATTCCCTGACGAGGGTAATGAGATCTCCCCGATGGATTACATACAGGCCAGCCTCTATCAGCCAATTATTGCCGACGTAGCAATCTCACCCCTCTCTCCCGAAGCTTTTTCACACTATAACTATAGCTATCTGGGGTCCTCTCCTCAGGGCAACTATATCATAAACAAGATCGAAGTAAAACCCAAAAGAAAAAGTCAGCAGCTTTTCGGGGGCACTATTTATATTATTGAGGATCTCTGGTGCCTCCACAGCGTTGATCTGACGAACGAGAATATTGTGGGCAGGATAAGGATGCAGCAGCTCTATATACCTGTTGAACAGGAGATATGGATGCCGGTAAGCTTTAAGTTTGACATTAATATAGGTATTCTTGGATTCAGGGCCGATGTCAGCTATGGAAGCTCCGTCAAGTACAGGGAAGTGATCCCTAACCTTTCTCTTCCCAAACCTTCGGGTATCGCTTCTGATATAAGGATAAGAAATATCGATCCGGACACTGTTTCCTCAAAAACCAGGCAGGATATTGAGAGGATCCTTCAGAAAGAGGAGCTCACCAACCGCGACATGGTGAGGCTTTCGAGGCTTATGGATAAGGAATCGCAAGAGAGTATCGACGACACGATAAGAAAAAACCTTGAGATAACAGACAGAACAACTTATATCTTTCACAGGGACTCGGTAAAACGCGACAGTGCATGGTGGGCCGGGATCAGGCCTGTTCCGCTCTCGGAGATTGAACAGCAGAGCATCTCACGAAGTGACAGCCTGAAAGCCGCTTCCAGGGAGGGGTTGGTAACACGAAATGATACTCTCCGGAGAGGGAGAGAATCAGGAAAGGGTACTGTTACTCTCAGGAGAATAGTTATAGGACATACATGGAGTAATCAGAACGGTTTAAGATTCACAAACGGAGGCCTTGTCAACCTGCAGAAATTATCCTTCAACACTGTTGATGGCCTCGTCTACGGAACTGATTTCAGGATCTCCAGGAGATGGGAAGATAAGGGAACCCTTTCCCTCTATCCTGATCTCAGGTGGGCCTTCAGCAGGAAGGCACTGCTCTGGAGCCTGAACACGAATTATTCCTTCAGCGGCCTGAACCAGCAACAGATCTATATCAGGGGAGGTGTTACAAGCAGGGATCTTAATAACAATGGCGGAATAAATCCCTTTCTCAACAGCATCACATCTCTCATATTCAAAAATAATTATCTTAAACTATATGAAGGCAGATACATTACCGCAGGTTACACCACTGCAGTTACCAATGGACTTAATCTGGAGCTTTCAGCTGGTTTTGAGGACCGGAGAGTACTTGAAAACACAACTTCCTTTTCACTCTCTTCCTCAGCACGTGACTATTCTTTAAACATGCCTGTAAACGAATATCTTGATCCTGCATCTGATCCTCTGCACTGGCTGAGGGACCAGAAACACGGAATGCTTACTGCCAGTGTCACCTATACGCCACGGCAAAGATACCGGGTGTCAGGCGGGAGGAAGATACCCGCAGGCTCAGACTGGCCGACCTTCAGATTAACATGGCAGCACGGGATAAACGGATTATCCGACCCTGAAGAGAATAACAGTCATTTTGACATGTTCAGGCTCGAAATAAACCGCAGGCGTGAAACAGGTGCTTTTACAACCTTTTCATGGAGGATCAGGACAGGAGTGTTTGCAGACAACAGGAATGTAACATGGTATGATTTCTTCCATTTCAATTCCCAACCGCTTCCCCTGCTGCTTGACAACTATCAGGATATTTTCCGGTTGCCGGCCTACTATTCACTCAGCACTCCCGAATTGTTCGGAGAAATTCATATGAGATACACGACTCCCTATCTGGTGTTTAAGCTTATTCCGGGGCTCAGCAACACCCTGATGAGGGAAAATCTCACTCTCTCTTTTCTGGGCACACGATACCGGCCGGCATATACCGAGTTAGGCTATACAATGAGTGAAATCTTCCTTGTTGGAGAGGCAGGGATCTGGGCAGGGTTTGACAATCTGAAATTCAGGAGTATCGGTTTTAAGATAATCCTGAATATTTAAAAATATTCACTGAAACGGCAATCAGGCAAACGGAGGCTCATTATCGATATCATTTTCCGCATCAAATCCTCCTCCGGGTCTTCTCAGCTTATCGTGATTCATCTTGGAGCCGATGGTTATACTCTGTGCCGATTCCCTGAATTCCGGGCTAAGGTCTATTTCAAAATCGTCAATATCAACAAACTGCGCCCTCTCCTCACGGAATCGCAGCCTCACATCATCCACAGGTCCGTTACGGTTCTTTGCCAGTATTATTTCAGCAATCCCTTTTGTTGAGGTACCGTCTTCGAAGGTTGGTATACCGAATTTATCCTGCCTGTGAATAAAAACGACCATATCGGCATCCTGCTCTATTGCCCCCGATTCGCGCAGGTCAGAAAGCAGGGGACGCTTGGTGCCACCACGCATCTCGACCGACCTGTTAAGCTGTGACAGGGCCAGAATCGGAACATTAAGCTCCTTGGCTATACTCTTTAACGACCGCGAGATGTTACTGACCTCCTGCTCGCGGCTGCCGGCATTTTCAGGCCCCGACATCAGCTGGAGATAGTCAACGATCACTATATCGAGCTTATGCTGGGCGACCAGACGACGGCATTTTGCCCTTAACTCAAAAATTGAGATTGCAGGAGTATCGTCTATAAATACAGGAGCCTGTACCAGCTTTTTTATCCTTGTGTCAAGCTGTTTCCACTCCTCTTCGGAAAGGCGGCCATTCTTGATCTTGTCTCCAGGGATATCTGTTTCTGCAATAATCAGTCTGTTTACAAGCTGGATAGATGACATTTCGCAGGAGAAAATGGCTACTCGTTTTCCATGATCAATAGCCATATTACGGGCCATAGAGAGTGCAAAGGCGGTTTTTCCCATCGAGGGACGGGCCGCAATTATTATAAGTTCCGATTTCTGCCAGCCCGAGGTAAGCCTGTCAAGCTTTGTGAATCCCGAAGGTATACCAACAAGAGCGTCCTCTCTCTTGCCTGCCTCTTCTATCTCCCTTATAGCCTCTTTCAGTACAATATTTATCGGAGAGACCTCCCTTTTAATATTGCCTTCAGCTATCTGGAAGAGAGCATTTTCGGAATAATCAAGAAGTTCAGTAACATCGTAGGTATCATCGAAAGATCTGTTCTGTATCTCGGTGGAAACCCTTATCAGCTCACGCTGAATGTATTTCTGGGCCACGATACGTGCATGATAATCAACGTTGGCTGCCGACACCACCTTTGACGTGAGCTGGGTGAGATAAACAGGCCCACCCACGCTGTCCAGTTCGTTATGAGCCCTCAGATCATCGGTAACCGTATAAAGGTCAACCGGATACTCCTTCGAGGACAGATCCGAGATCGACTTGAAAATCCGCTGATGAGCCTCCTTGTAAAAGCTCTCGGGCCTCAGTATATCAAGAATTGTGATCACTGCCTCTTTCTCAAGCATAATTGCCCCCAATACTGCCTCCTCCATGTCAATAGCCTGAGGTGGTACTTTCCCAAAATCCGGAAGAGCGGCAATAACCTGCCGCGAGCTGGTTTTTTGTTTTGCCATCAATCCTATATAGGTGATTTATAGATAAATAGAAGATCCAAAACTGCAACCGCAGTACCTCCAAAGGTATGAATAAGGGAATTCAATAATCAATCAGGATCCTCTTTTATTACAAACAAAGTGATGTTAAAAACTTGTTGAAAACCAGAAAGGGAGAATTATCCTGTTATCTTTGAGGCCTGAGGTTTTTAATATGTAAGGAATTAAAATGATTGGTTTCCCGAAAGCCAAGATCAATATCGGCCTGCGGATCACAGGAAAGCGTGGCGATGGCTATCATAATATTGAGACCATATTCCATCCTGTTGATCTCAGCGATGCCCTTGAGATTGTTGGGGCTGAAGATGAAACGACTGATGACACCATAACAGTTACCGGCATCAATCCTGGTGTCGGAACCACTGACAACCTGGTGATAAGGGCTATTGGGGCTTTGCGCCAGAAACATAATATTCCTGCCCTGAATATTCACCTGCACAAGGTTATCCCTGCGGGTGCCGGTCTTGGGGGAGGATCATCAGATGCTGCATGCACTCTGATGACCCTTAACCGGCAATTCAGACTCCTGCTCCATCCCTCCGAACTCAGAACTATTGCTCTGGAACTGGGAAGCGACTGTCCCTTCTTCATCAATCCGGTTCCCTCATATGCTACGGGCAGAGGAGAGATACTGATACCGGTAATGCCTTTAAATAAGGAATATTTTATTATACTCCTCAATCACGGCATGGGTATCAATACGAAGGAGGCTTATGATAACTGCAAGCCTGCAATACCTTCAGAAAGCCTGATTTATCTCTATAATCGTCCGGTCGCTGAATGGAAAGATCTTATTTATAATGATTTCGAGGAGTATGTTTTCAGGAAACATCCGTTAACACGTGAATTTAAGCAGGTCCTGTACGATTCCGGAGCACTCTTCAGTTCCATGTCGGGCAGTGGTTCCACCGTTTATGGAATTTTTGACCGTGAGCCCGATTTGCCGGGGGAGATAACAAAATATATTATCTACAGGGGTTTGATGTAATCACTCCATCTCCAGGAGGAGCCTCCCTTTGGACACCTTCTCTCCTTTACTGACAGCAATACATTTTATTTTTCCGTTAACCTTACTCTTAAGGATATTCTGCATCTTCATGGCGTCGAGGATGATCAGATCGTCACCTTCCCTCACCTCCTGTCCCGTTTCGACCAAAATCTCGAGTATGGTTCCCGGTATAAAGCTGGAGATTATCCTGGGATCAGCAGGCCTGTATGGCTTTCTGGCAGCAAATTTACCGCTTATATTCGTTTTATAAAGGGTGGTATCAATATTGAGTAAGCCGGGATTTTCAGTTTTTTCCATAATTTGTTTCTTTAATCAGACCCTGGCAAAGGTCAGAATGGAGGCAGCCCATGTTTCTTTGACGGCATTGTTACATCTTTGTTGTCAGATATTTCTATACCGTGCAGCAGGAATTTCCTTGTCTCACCGGGTTCAATTACTGCATCAATATATCCTCTTGAGGCTGCCACATAGGGATTTGCGAACTTAGCCTTATACTCTTCGACTTTCTGTTTTCTTGTCCCGTCCGGATCGTCTGATGATAATATCTCCTTCCTGAAGATGATATTAGCAGCCCCTTCCGGACCCATCACGGCAATCTCTGCCGTCGGCCATGCAAAAACAAAGTCGGCCCGCAGATGTCTTGAACCCATGGCAATGTAACCGCCGCCGTATGCTTTCCTGAGTATCACTGTCAGTTTCGGCACTGTGGCTTCACTGTATGCGTACAGCACTTTGGCTCCGTGCCTGATCACACCGGCATGCTCCTGATCAACACCCGGAAGATAGCCCGGAAGATCAACCAGCGTTATAATCGGAACATTGAATGAATCGCAGTACCGTATGAACCTTGCAGCCTTGTCTGATGAATCCACATCAAGGACGCCTGCCATTTCAAGGGGCTGATTGGCAACAAATCCTATTGTCCTGCCTCCCATCCTGCCAAACCCGATCACGATATTACGGGCATAATGCTCCATTATCTCGAAGAAATCCGATTTATCCACTATTGCCCGTATAACGTCCCTGACATCATAAGGAAGAGTTGGGTCATCAGGGACGATTTTATCTATCCGGTATTCCTGATCAGGTTCTCCGGGGTCAAACATTTTCGCCTTACGGCTGTTGTTCCAGGGAATGAAAGTGATCAGTTTTTTAATCTGCTCAAAACACTCCTCCTCTGTTTT
Source organism: uncultured Rikenellaceae bacterium (assembly GCA_964633195.1). Classification (GTDB taxonomy): domain Bacteria; phylum Bacteroidota; class Bacteroidia; order Bacteroidales; family VadinHA17; genus LD21. The sequence continues at coordinate 57,265 of CAZWFL010000015.1, forward strand.
CGCATAGAAATGAGCGTTCCCGGTTATCTCACTGTGAACCTTAGCACCGCCGAGATCTTCCATTGAGATCTCCTCCCCCAGAACCGTCCTTATTACCTCGGGGCCTGTTATGAACATCTTGGATATGTTTTCGACCACAAAAACGAAATCGGTAAGGGCAGGTGAGTAAACAGCTCCTCCGGCACATGGTCCCAGGATTACCGACAGTTGTGGTATTACCCCGCTCGAGATGGTGTTTCTGAAGAATATCTCACCATATCCTGCCAGGGAGTTGACGCCTTCCTGAATCCTGGCTCCTCCGGAATCGTTTATTCCTATCAGGGGTATTTTCATTTTCAGGGCATGGTCCATTATCTTTGTGATCTTTCTCGAATGCATAAGTCCGAGCGATCCTCCTGCCACAGTAAAATCCTGTGCAAAAATTGCCACAGGGGCACCATAAACTGTTCCTGTGCCTATCACCACCCCGTCGCTCGGGAGGCTCTTCTTATCCATGTCAAAATCCCTTGCATCATGCTCGACAAAAAGGTCATACTCACTGAAGGAACCCTCATCAAGCAGAGACAGAATACGTTCACGGGCAGTACGCTTGCCGAGAGCTTTCTGCTTCTCAATGGCCTGCTCTCCGCCGCCGAGGAGTATCTTCTCGCGTTTCTCCTTAAGTTCCCGGATCTTCTTTTCCAGTGGCATATCTTTGATTTTTAAAGTTAAATGAATATTGCCGGCCACAAATTAAACCACAAGTTTAATTAAATAGAATGATTTTAGACACTATTTTGGGGCAATCCTGTATAATGCCAGTGCTATTACGGAATAAATGATGTTAGGTATCCAGTTAGCCAGCATGGGATCCAGGTTCCCCTTGAGAGAAAACTGCGATGAGAATTGCAGAAAGAGTATGTATGTAAAACTCAGGGCAAGCCCTACTCCTATGTTCATACCTATACCTCCCCTGACCTTCCTCGATGATAATGAGACTCCGATCAGAGTGAGGATAAACACTGCGAACGGGCTGGCAAGGCGCCTGTGTTTCTCTATCAGAAAAAGCTTTATTTCGTCGGAGCTCTGAAGCTCAAGAAGATTAATATAATCATTCAGTTCGTTATAGGTCATCGTTCCCACAAAACTTGGGTCCCTTGCCAGGTCTTCAGGCCTGATCGTCAAAGCCGTATCGATCTGAAGTCCTTTTGTTATGATCTCTCCGTTGCCCGTCATCTCCCTTATGAGGTAATTTCCTGCCGTCCATTTCTGCGCTACCGTATCCCACCTGATCCATACCGAGGAGAATTTTGACTGCAGTAGTCCTTCCTCATCAAATTTTTCTATTGTAAAATTGCGTCCCGAAAGGCTTATCGGATTGAACGACTCCATGTAGACATAAACATTCCTGTGAATCTGCCTGTGAATATTCATAACCTGTATTCTCTGCCTTGAGGGCCTGTAATACTTGTCCTCAAAAGTAATCCGGTTAAGATTTGCATGAGGAATAACAAAATTTGTCAGAAGAAAGGTAAAGATTGCAATCACGAGGGCAGAGATGAAGTATGGCCACATCATCCTCCTGTAGCTCATTCCGCTGTTCAGTATTGCAATTATTTCAGTGTTTACCGCCATCTTTGAGGTAAAGAATATCACCGAGATGAACACGAAAAGAGGTGCAAAAAGGATGGCAAAATAGGGAATGAAGTTTACGTAGTAATCAAATATTATGGCTTTTGCAGGGGCCTCATGTTCCATGAAATTGTCGATCTTCTCGGCAAAATCAAAAACCACGGCGATGGTGAGGATCAGAACAAGGCTGAAAACGAATGTACCCAGGAATTTCCTGATGATATATACATCGATGATTTTCATTTTCAGCTCAGCTAAAGCCTCGCTGAAATCTTTTTTACTTCTGATTCTTTCCATTTTTTAAAATCACCCGTTTCTATCTTTTTACGAGCTCTCTCCATAAGCCGGAGATAAAATGCAAGGTTATGGATACTGGCAATCTGTGATCCGAGTATCTCTCCCGAAATAACCAGGTGTCTAAGATATGCCTTTGTATAATAAAGGCTTACTGTGGAAGGTCCTTCAGGATCCAGCGGACTGAAATCGGTGGTCCACTTTTTATTCCTGATATTAATTATGCCTTCGCTGGTAAAAAGCATGCCATTCCGGCCGTTCCTTGTCGGCATAACGCAATCGAACATGTCGATTCCCCTTTCAACAGCTTCGAGAAGATTGGCCGGAGTGCCGACACCCATTAGGTACCGGGGCTTATCTTCCGGAAGAATTCTGTTTACGACCTCAATTATACGGTACATCTCCTCGGCCGGTTCGCCTACGGACAATCCTCCGATAGCATTACCCTCAAGGTCCGCTGATGCAATCTTCTCAGCCGATTCCCTGCGGAGATCGTCGAAAGTACTGCCCTGTACAATAGGAAAGAGGTGTTGTTTGTTACCCCATAACGGTTCCGTTTCGTTGAACCTCTTAATTGCCCTGTCAAGCCAGTTATGCGTCAGTTTTACAGATTTCGCCGCATACCTGTACTCACACGGATAGGGAGCACATTCGTCGAGTGCCATCACTATATCAGCCCCTATTACACGCTGAACATCAATAGTGTTTTCCGGAGAAAAGAAGTGCTTTGAACCATCGATATGAGACCTGAAATGAGCTCCCTCATCGGTAAGCTTTCTGTTTCCGGCCAGTGAGAAGACCTGGTAGCCCCCGCTATCGGTCAGGAGCGGAAGTCCCCAGTTCATAAAGCGGTGCAGCCCCCCGGCTTCTCTTATTATACCTGTGCCGGGCCTGAGAAACAGGTGATAGGTGTTCCCAAGGATAATGCCTGCCCTGATATCTTCGAGCAGGTCCCTCTGCAATATGCCCTTAACACTGCCGGCTGTACCAACCGGCATAAAGACCGGTGTCGCGATGTCACCGTGTGGAGTGACAAGAAGCCCCGTGCGGGCACTGGTTTCATTATCCCTGCTCAGAACCTTAAACATTAATTGTCCGAAATTTTAGTGGCACAAAGGTAATTTATCCGCATCGCAATATAAAATTATTCATTAATATTGCTGCCATAATTGGAAGTCAGATGGCACTCCCTGAAAATATTTTTCTGTTTGTCCTTTTTTTATTCTTCGGCCTTTCAGCAGCCATTCAGATATTCTTTTATGTTTACTTCTACCTCAAAACCGTTCTTTACAAATCTCCTGACCGGTTAAGCGACGGAACACCGGTCTCGGTGATTGTCTGTGCAAGAAATGAGGAGAATAATCTCAGGGAATTTCTTCCTTCCGTACTCGAGCAGGATTATCCTTCCTATGAGGTAATCGTAGTAAATGATTGTTCAGAGGATAATTCCTTTAATGTTCTCGGAGAATACCTTTCTAAATATCCGCATTTAAAAGTATCTACAGTTAATAAAGATCCGAAGTTTACTCATAACAAAAAATTTGCCCAGTTCATAGGGATAAAGGCCGCAACGAACGATCTGTTACTTTTTACCGACGCTGATTGCAAACCGGCTACGTCCAAATGGATCTCAGTAATGGCCTCACACCTGAATGAAGAAACTGATTTTGTGCTTGGATACGGAGGCTATATGGCCGGGAAAGGATTGCTGAACAGGTATATCAGGTATGATACCATGGTTATAGCTGTTCAGTATTTTGGCATGGCCATCCGCGGTATTCCCTACATGGGAGTGGGACGTAACCTTGGTTACAAAAAGGACCTTTTCTTCAAAAACAAGGGTTTCGGATCGCACAGCCACCTGATATCAGGGGATGATGACCTGTTTGTCAACAAAATAGCCACACGCGGAAATACTGCGGTAGAGTTCAGTCCGGAATCACATACAAGATCAGTTCCGGCTGTAACTCTGGAGGAATGGTTCAAGCAGAAAAAGAGACATATGACAACGGCTCGTTATTACAGGCCCGGGAGCAAAACCCTGCTGTTACTTGAGCCGGCTTCAAGATTGATAATGTATGCATCATTTTTCATTCTGCTGGCAAATCTCTATCTCTGGCCCTTTCTGTCAGCCATTTTTGCAGCAAGGCTGACTCTCCAGCTGATCGTTCTTATTCGTGCCCGGAAAAAGCTGAACGAGCCGGGATTGGTGCTTTATTCATTATTTTTTGATATCTTTTCGCCTTTAATCAACGGTGTTATTTATGTAAGCAACTTCAGGAACAGACCCGGAAAGAATTTATGGAAGTAACAAATGGTTTATCGGAAAAGGCAAAAAATGACCTTTTGCTGGTTGAGAAGGCCAGGGCCGGCAGCGAACTTGCTTTCGCCAGTCTGATGAACCGTTACAGGGATTCTATCTACTACATGCTCCTGAAAATGGTCAACAACCCCTCCGATGCAGAGGACCTTACAATTGAAGCATTCGGAAAGGCATTCCGTAACCTTGATTCCTTCACTCCCGATTTTGCTTTCAGCACCTGGCTCTTCAAGATCGCAACAAACAACTGCATCGATTTTATCAGGAAAAAGCAAATTTCACCGTCACCTTTAGACCAGTGGCAGGACGATATAGATAATCTTACGGTAAATATCCAGTCAGACCTTCCCGATCCCGAAGAGTCCCTTATTAACGACCAGAAAATTGCCGTCCTGAGAGGAATTGTCAACCAGCTTAAGCCAAGATACAGGACACTTATTGAACTGAGATATTACAAAGAATACTCATACGAGGAGATCTCATCCGAGCTTAACCTACCCATCGGAACGGTTAAGGCTCAGCTCTACAGGGCAAAATCCCTTCTCTATAACATCTTTACTAAAACAGGTAACAGATAGTGCCAGAAAATATCTTCAGATATTTCCCATCACTCTCAAAAATACAGATTGAAAGGATTTCCGCACTTGAAGCTATTTACAGCGAGTGGAATGAAAGGATAAATGTAATATCGCGAAAAGACTTCGGCAATTTTTATGTTCATCATGTGCTTCATTCACTGGCTATTGCCAGGATATTTTCATTCCTGCCCGGCACCCGCATCCTCGATGTGGGTACCGGCGGTGGTTTTCCCGGCATACCACTTGCCATTCTCTTTCCCGATTCTCATTTCACACTTCTCGACTCCATCTCCAGGAAGATAATGGTAACAGAAGCAGCTGCTTTAAGGCTGGGGCTATGTAATGTTGTACCTGTAAGGAGAAGGGCGGAGGATGAAAAAGGGAAATATGATTTTGTTACAGGCAGGGCCGTAACGAAATTTCCGGCCTTCGTGAAGATGACCGAAAAGAATGTTGCCCCCACCGGTTTGAACAGCTTCAGAAACGGCATTATCTGCCTTAAGGGCGGCGACATCAAATCCGAAACAGCCCCTTTTAAAGACCGGATAACAATTTATGAGATCAGTGATTTCTTCAGCGAACCCTGGTTCGAAACTAAAAAGATAGTATATCTGCCGGTCTGATTTAAAAAAAATCAACACCACCATTTCATTAATTTAAAAAAACACTATATTTGCGGTCTCAAAATAAAACTGTACAGGCAATTAAATAATATTAAAGATGAAGAGGACATTTCAGCCGTCAAGAAGGAAGAGAGTGAACAAACATGGTTTCAGGGAAAGAATGTCCACACCCTCCGGCAGAAGAGTTATTGCTGCAAGAAGAGCAAAGGGGAGAAAGAAACTCTCAGTCTCCTCAGAAATGAGGCTGAAATAATATTTCCCCTGCCTTAAATCCATAACAGGTGTCTCCGCGAGGGACACCTTTTTTTTTTTAATTTTACAGCTGCTAATATTGATGCCCCTGAAAATTATAATTGATCATATCGGTAATAAAGAACTTGAAAGAATTGCAGAAAAGGTTTTGTCCGGTCAGCGAATCACTACCGGGGAGGCTTTAATGCTTTATATGGAGGCTGATTTACCGCTGCTGGCTTTCATGGCTGGTTCGGTGAGAAGAAGAATCAACGGCAATATGGCTTTCTTTAACCGTAATATCCATATTGAACCAACCAATATCTGCATTCACAACTGCCTTTTCTGCTCGTACAGAAGACCGGCGAACGATCCGGAGAGCTGGGACTACAGTCACGAAGAGATACTCGAAAAAATAAGACAATTTAACAGCAGCAAAATCACGGAAGTTCATATAACGGGTGGTGTCCACCCGGCTCGCGATATTCATTATTACGGTGAACTGGTCAGAAAAATAAAAGAGACAAGGCCGGATCTGCATGTTAAAGCCTTTTCGGCAATCGAGCTTGACAACATGATAAGAAGGGCCGGGCTCAGCATTGAGGATGGACTCAGAATGATCAGGGGGTATGGCGTTGATTCCATACCCGGAGGAGGCGCAGAAATATTTGATGAAGAGCTGAGGAAGAAAATTTGTCCGGGAAAAACCTTACCGGCTCTATGGCTTGAGATACATGAAACAGCTCACAGGCTGGGTCTGATGTCAAATGCCACAATGCTGTATGGTCATATCGAGACTTACAGTCACAGAGTGGACCACATGGAGAGGCTGAGGTCACTTCAGGACAAAACCCGGGGTTTTAACGCCTTTATCCCGCTTAAATTCAGGAAAGCGAACAACAGTATGGAGGAACTTGACGAGGTGAGTCTTGTCGAAGATATGCGTAATTATGCCGTGGCAAGAATCTTCCTTGACAACATAGCCCACATAAAAGCCTACTGGCCGATGATAGGCAGGGAGGCTGCCCAGATAAGCCTGCTTTTCGGCACAGACGATCTGGACGGGACCATCGAAGACACAACAAAAATATATTCGATGGCCGGAGCCGGGGATAAAAATCCCGTAATGACCGTGGATAATATAAAAAAACTGATCGTCGATGCAGGATTTCAACCGGTTGAAAGAGACTCTCTCTATAACGCACTCTGAGCGGTGTCCCATTTAATAATTTTATAAGTACTTTTGCGTTATATCTAATGTTCAATCTACCGGTATGGGTCTCAAAAAATTCCTGCTGAGCAAGCTATTCTTAAAACAACTGGTACTCGCCTTTCTGTTTCTGGCAGCGATAGTGATTCTTCTTCTCATCTGGCTTAATTTCTATACACGTCATGGCCAGGCACGTCCTGTTCCCGATTTTATGGGTCTCGATATTGAGCAGGCTGAACAGCTGGCAAGGAAAAACAAAATGAGATATGTGATCATCGATTCTGTTTATACCGCTGCCGTACCCCGCGGTTCCATAGCCGATCAAAATCCAAAACCTGGTTTCAGGGTTAAGAAATGGCGTAATATTAACCTTACTATCAATGCATTTAATCCTGAGATGGTAGCGATGCCAAATCTGATCGACCTGCCCAAAAGACAGGCTCTTGCACTTATTGAAAGCGCCGGTCTTACAATGGGAGAACTCAGATACATTCCTGATCTCTCTATAGATGTAGTGCTTCAACAGTTATATAACGGAAGAAATGTTGCCGGGGGCGATTCTCTTCAGAAAGGGTCCGTTATCGACCTGGTTCTCGGGAAAGGCCTGAGCAACCAGCGTACTCCGGTACCAAACCTCATAGGCATGAATCTTGAACCTGCAAGGAACAGGATACTTGCCGCCTCACTTAACCTCAGGACATTCATATATGATAACACCATCTCTTCCGGTAATGATTCGCTGAGAGCATTCGTCTACAGACAGACGCCGGAATTCAGGGAAGAACTCACTCTGCAACTGGGATCTGATGTCTACCTTTGGCTGACAATCGATTCCGCAAAACTGCCGGCTGAAGATGAATATTCATTAACCGACACTATACCACTGCCTGATATGAGCGTGCTGTAGCCCGGATAAACCTATGCTGAAACGAGTTATCCCATACCTGCTGATCCTCAACCTGCTCCTCACCGGCACCCATGCCCAGGAAGTTATCACAGGACTGCAGTCCCAGTACCGGATCATCAGGGAACACTCTAAGCCCCTGCTGACAAAAGGAATGGCTGCCGACACGGTAAACCTTCCTTTCTTTGACGATTTCTCAGGCAGTTCTGTATTTCCCGATCCGGGGAAATGGTCCGATGATTATGTGTTCATCAATAACACATACTCCGATATGCAGCCAACAACAGGCATTGCAACCTTCGATGCGATCGATAACACAGGCAGGTTATACGAGTCAGCTTCAACAAGCATTTTCATGGCTGATCAGCTGACCTCTCAGCCTATCAACCTTGACTTTCCCCCATCCGACAATATCTGGCTCAGCTTCTGGTATCAGCCAGGCGGACTGGGCGACATGCCCGGAGCAGGAGACTCCCTGACGCTTCAGTTTTTTGCACCTGATGAGCAGGCATGGTATTCCGTATGGAAAGCACCTTTCTCCGAACAAAAGGAGTTCAGGCCTGCCATACTGAGGATAGACAATTCCCGCTATCTGAGGAAAGGATTCCGTTTCAGGTTCATCAACTATGCCAGCCTCAGCCCGAACCTCAATGACCCCTCGATGATCGGCAACTGCGACCACTGGAACATCGATTATGTTATGCTGAACAGGAACAGGCATGCAGCAGATACAACATTTGCTGATGTGGCCTTCACGAGAGGTCTGCGCTCAGTACTCAAGACACATGAGTCGATGCCATGGAAACAGTTCAGACAGGTCTCCCTGCAGGAAATGGGAGCATTTATCCCGATCCGTTACCGCAACAACGACATAATAACACGAAATATAACACGCAATTTCCAGGTATGGGATGTCTACAGAAACCAGCAGGCCCATTTCTTCACAGCAGGTGCAACTAATATCTCACCCCTCACAACAATTGATTTTGACGCAAACCTTATATATACATTTAATACCACCTACACCGATTCAGCCCTCTTCAGGATAACAGCATGGCTCATAACAGACGATTTTGATCCCAAACAAAACGATACCGTCAGATATCTCCAGACTTTCAGCAATTATTTTGCCTTTGACGACGGCTCCTCTGAGGGAGGGTACGGTATTAACGGACTCGGCTCGAGAAATGCAATGGTGGCTTACAGGTTCAAATCCTATATGGAGGACACTCTCAGGGCTATCAGTATATGCTTTAACGACAGCTACCTCAATGCCAATAAGCGATTGTTTGACCTGATGGTCTGGGATGATAACCTGGGCACTCCCGGAAACCTCATTTACAGCCGCGAGGAGGTTATGGTAGAGCAGGGCAGCGAAATAAACGGTTTTTACACCTATTCACTGCCCGACGGCGTTCCCGTCAATGATGTTTTTTATGTCGGATGGAGGCAGCGCTCAGAAACCTTCCTGAATGCGGGGTTCGATGTCAACACTCCCAATAACGGCCGGCAGCTCTACTGGCTCAATGGTTCGTGGAACCAGTCGCAGGTCAACGGTAGCGTGATGATAAGGCCGATAGTGGGTGATCCGATTAAAATTACCAGGATAGATGACATTGTTCCTGATGAAAAGCTCAAATTCAGGATATGGCCGAACCCTGCATCAGGTTACATCAACATCGACCGTGGAGATCTGCCTGTTCACAATAACGTCACCCTCTCGGTGATAGACCTGCAGGGCCGCGAACAAATAAGCGTGCCCCTGTCGGACCAAATAGACATTTCAAAACTGCCTGCAGGTATATATATAATTATCCCCCGTATAAACGGCAGAGCAGCAGGTCATTACAGACTGGTAAAATCAAGGTGATAAGCAGATGACGGAAGAGGAACTTTCAGAACAGCAGGAACTCTTTGAACATCACCGCCTTACGGTTGAACCCGGACAATCATTGCTGAGGATAGACAAATATCTCGGCTCACGGCTCGAAAATACTTCAAGAACCCGTATTCAGAACGCCGCAGCTGCAGGAAACATACTTGTCAACAATATACCTGCAAGGTCCAGCTACAGGATAAAGCCCGGCGATATAATACAGGTTGTTCTTCCGACACCGCCCCGTGAGATTGAGCTTATTCCCGAAGATATTCCCATAGATATTATATATGAGGATGATGATGTTATTGTCGTAAACAAGAGGGCAGGCATGGTTGTCCATCCGGCATACGGGAACTACAGAGGCACACTGGTTAATGCACTGATGTGGCATTTCAGGGATCTCCCTCTTTTTCAAAGCGGTGAGCTGCGGCCGGGACTCGTTCACAGGATTGACAAAAACACATCAGGGATCCTGGTTGTGGCAAGGCACGAACTTGCTCTCAACCGTCTCTCAAGGCAGTTCTACGAGCGAACCACCGACCGTCTTTATGTTGCCATCGTTTGGGGCAGACCCGATCCGCCGGAAGGAACCGTTACCGGTAACGTCGGCAGAAACGTCAGGGACAGAAAGATAATGCAGGTCTTTCCTGACGGCAGTCAGGGGAAGCCGGCAATAACTCATTACAGGGTAACGGAGGACCTCGGATACATCTCTGTCCTGGAATGCAAACTTGAGACAGGCCGCACTCACCAGATAAGGGTACATCTCAGTCATATAAAACATCCGCTTTTCAACGATGATGAATATGGGGGTGACAGGATACTCAAGGGAACAACTTTTTCAAAATACCAGCAATTCGTAAAAAACTGCTTTACCCTTCTGCCTCGTCAGGCTCTTCATGCAAAGAGTCTTGCGTTCGACCATCCCGTTACAGGAAAAAGGCTCTGTTTCGATTCCCCTCTTCCCGGTGACATGCAGCAACTGATCGATAAATGGAGGAATTATCTCTCCGGCAGGGATGCTCAGAGCTGAGAGTTCAGAAGTGGATTTGCCTCTGCACCTCTGCACCTCTGTACCTCTGCGCCTTCCTACCAGCTTCCGCCGGCACCGCCACCACCGAAGCTTCCTCCCCCGAAACCGCCGAAGCCTCCTCCTCCCCCTGAACGGCCTCCTCCTGAGAATCCTCCCCAGCTTCCACTATGCCTGCTGCCTCCCTTGTTCATCATTGCAAGAAGAACCCACAACGGCAAACCCTTTTTGCTTATGTGCTTCTGGTTAGATCCCCCTTTTGTTCTAATAAAAAATAGTGTGAAGACAATTATTAAGAATATTATAACCGGGATGGCATCCCGTCCTTCTCTACTCTGACTCATACCATACTCCCCGGCAGTAAACTCCCCTGAAGCCAGAGACATCAGCACATCGGTTGCCCGGTCGAGCCCCTCATAATAATTACCGGCCCTGAATGCAGGGAGGATCTCATAATCAATAATTTCACCACAAACAATATCGGGTATCACCCCTTCGAGTCCGTAGCCGGTAGCAATAAAGACCTCTCCCCGTGACGAAACATTTTCTTTCGGCTTGACAAGTATCAGAATCCCGTTATCGGATCCCTTCTGACCTATTCCCCATTTCTCTGCGAGACGCTGAGCATAATCAGCCCTGTCATAACCATTAAGATCAGAAACGGTAACAACAGCTATCTGTGTGGATGTTGAGTCGTTAAAGGCAACCAGCTTCTGTTCGAGAGCTGCAGCCTCACGTGCCGTAAGTATTCCTGTAAGATCATTCACAAGCCTTGGGGGAAAAGGCTTGTCCGGGAATTCCTGTGAGAAGGCTCCCGGTATGATAACAGTTGTTAATAACAACAGCACTGATAAATGTATGCTGATACTTCTCCTCATTTGTCGGAAAACTTATAGGGATCGCCAAATGATATATCATCAGGGAGTTCATTTACATCATCCTCCATACGAGGGAAATGCTTCCGGAGCTGTTCCCCGGTAAGTATAACAGCTTCTGTCACTCCTTCTGCAAACTGACCCGTGGCGAAACGCTGGTGAAGATGATCCCTGATCATGGTCCAAAACTCTTCAGGCACCACCGCATTAATCCCAGAATCGCCGATTATGGCAAATTTTTTATCCTTTACTGCGAGGTACAACAACACACCGTTATGGAGTTCGGTTCTGTGCATCCCGATCATTTTAAAAACCCAGGCCGCTCTGTCCATAACGTCTCCCTCGAGAGATGTTTCTATATGTACCCGTATCTCTCCGGAGCTCTTTTTCTCTGCTCGTTTTATTGCCCTGAGAATATCTTTCTGCTGTTCAGGGGTAAAGAATGTCGAGGCCTTGATCTCCATGGCAGACCTCCTGTTAAAATCTCACCTCCGGGGCTCTGGCAGCACCCTCATCCGACTCAAAGTATGGCCTGGGTGTAAAACCGAACATACCGGCGAGGAAGTTCTGCGGGAACTGTTTAATAAAGGAATTAAACTCCAGAACAACCTCATTGAACTTTCGCCTTTCCACTGCTATCCTGTTCTCTGTGCCTTCCAGCGCAATCTGCAGATCCCTGAAATTCTGGGTTGCTTTCAGTTCAGGATATTTCTCCACAACTACCATCAGCCTCGAGAGGGCCGAGCTGAGTCCCTCCTGAACCTGCTGAAACTGCTGGAGATTCTCCTGTGTCATGTTTGACGGGTCGAGGGTAACCGAGGTGGCTTTTGCCCTGGCTTCAATAACCTGGGTAAGTGTCGATTGTTCAAAATCAGCCACACCTTTAACCGTTTCGACGAAGTTAGGTATCAGATCGGCCCTCCTCTGGTACTGTGTTTCAACATTACCCCACTGGCTTGTTACACTCTCACTCTTAACAACCATATTATTGTATATCCTGACGCCCCAGAGAACAAAACCAAGCAATATCAGGGCCAGAATGGCCGCGAATGCGACTCCGAACAGACAGCCTCTTTTCATTTCTTTGATTTTTAAGATTTATTCAAAGATACTTAAACATCAGATTATTACAAATGACTAAATTTGGACATTTTAAATTTGGAAATGCATGAGAACTATTGCAATAGCCGCCGGAGGAAATTCTTCGGAATACGGGATATCTCTTAAAAGCGCCCTTGAAGTCGATAAAATTCTGTCGTCCAGATACATAAGCTACATCATAATGATCCGGGGCAGCAACTGGTACTGGGAGGATTCACGCGGCCGGTATCACAGCATCGATAAAAATGATTTCACTTTAAAAACCGATGATAACAGAATAAGATTTGATGCCGTCTTCATTGCCATCCACGGGACTCCGGGTGAGAACGGGCTTCTTCAGGGTTACTTCGAGATGCTCGGAATCCCTTATACCAGTTGCGACTCATTCTGTTCCGCACTTACGTTCAACAAGCAGGCCTGCAAATCATTTCTCAGGGAGTATGGGCTGCCAATGGCTGAGTCGCTAATATTAAAGAAGGCCGATAAGATTGATTCTGTCTCCATACTCCAAAGGACCGGGCTTCCCTGTTTTGTCAAACCCAATGCCAGCGGTTCAAGCTACGGGGTCACCAAGGTAAAAAAAGAAGATGAGCTGTTACCTGCGATCGATCTGGCATTCAGCGAGGGAGCCGAAGTGATGGTTGAAGCCTTCATGGAGGGCAGGGAAGTAGCATGCGGAGTTGTGAAAACCAGCAGGAAGGAGATTGTTCTACCTGTGACAGAGATAATCAGCAAGAATGAATTCTTCGATCTGGAGGCAAAATATACTCCCGGTAAATCAGATGAAATTACACCTGCCCGGCTGCCCGGCGTGCTTACTGATGAGATCAGGGAACTGAGTTCCGGTGTGTATGATATCCTCCGCTGTAAAGGCATCGTCAGGGTGGATTTCATAATAACCGGAAATAAGCCATGCTTCCTTGAGATCAATACAGTGCCAGGGATGACAGCCGAAAGCATTGTCCCAAAACAGGCTGCAGCAGCCGGCATACAACTCGAAGAGCTGTACTCAATGGTGATTGAAGACCTGTTCGATTAATGGTGTAGAGGCGTAGCGGTGTTTTGCCGTTGAGCCGCTGTGCCGTTACGCCGTTGAGCCTCTATTCTTTTGCCAGTCTGAGAGCTGTAGTTGTGGTATAATATTTTGTAATCATTCCGGGAACCTCCCAGTCCGGTAATTTGCCGGCATCCAGATATTCCAGGAATTTCTCCGTTACCTGAGCGAAATGCTCCTCATGACCTACCCTGTACCTGTCAGGGATAGTGATCTTAATGGTCTGAGGATTAACCACCTCAACAGCCAGATTTTCGTATGGCAATGTACTGAGTGCGCTTTTCAGCTTCTCAGTAAAAAGATCCATTCCGACTCCCTTTACATTTTCGGCATATAACGTCGGCACATACTTCTCCTCAGCGCCCTGCTTGATCGTCAGATCACACCTTGAACCTCTCATAACCGAATAATGTGTGTCGCCTGCCCCGGGAGGTGCCTGGTATTTCCATTCAACCGATACCCTGGCATAAATGCCTTTCAAACGATAGGTCATCTCACCATTGGCATATACGTGAAGATTCCCTTCCTTAATATCTTTCTGAAGATAAGAGGGGAACTCCTCAAAGCCGGTGACTCCTCTGAACTCTTCCTTCGTCATCACAGTCGGCCATCTTCTTGCCTCGACCATTTCAACATCCGAAGTGGCAAGTATCTGTTCAGGGAAGCACTCCCACTGGATAAGATCCACCAGGTGGGTAGTCACGTCAACTATGCCCTCACCCTGCTGATCAACATCAAAAAACCATGCCGGTCTTATGAGGGGGGCGCCTGATACAATTTTTGAGAAATGGTGAACACTTACCTTTGTCACCGCAGGATCCTTGCTGTTGCCGGTCTGAAGCGTACCGAACACCTCTTCGTTCTGCGACAGGAGTTTCTGAAGGATAGTTGTGATCTCATACCTCTCCGTCATAATATCATATAACAGAATTCCTTTCTCCCCGGCAGTTTTAAACGCCTGCTCCAAAACGGGAAAATCCCCGGGTAATATGATCATAGGTTTGTCAGCCAGAACATTAAGCCCACCATTAACAGATCTGCTTATATACTCGGCTTTCTTCCTGTTGTTTCCCGATAAAACAACCACATTACCGTTTCCCTCTGCCAGCATCTTTTCAAAGAAATCATCACCACTGTATAATACCTCTTTCCAGGAGGTGGGGTTCTCCGTCCTGTTGTTGTATGAATTGATTCTGTCGAGGTGTTGCTGAACATCAGGGCCCTCAGGAGCATATACATGAACTTCCGGTGATACCTGTTCGTACATTGTTTTCTGGACCAGGGCTGCATGGAAATGGCCGGGGTCTACAGTGACAAGTCTTACCTTATAATCGTTTTTCATAGTATCGGCGGATTTTTTTTGTGTACCTCCCGATCCGCATGAACTCATCACGAGCATAGCAGGCAGGATAAAAAATAAGATCTTCTTCATTTTTCTAAATTTTATTTCTATAAGTTATATTTCTCTAAGTTATATTTCTATTACGATTAATTTCCCTCTTAAACTTTGGAACTTTGGAACTTTGAAACTTTGAAACCCTGGAACCTTGAAACTATATCCATCCCAATTTAGTGCTTTTTCACCTCTTCAACAAAAGCCTTTATATTTAAATCATTAACCCCGGGCGGCATGCCTCCCCCGACCGACCAGATTATGCGGCTGTGGTCATCCGTTTCCTGAAGTGCTTTTGCTACAGCAGTCCTCACATCTGAAGGGGTGCCCGCAGCCATCACATCCCTTGGAGGTATATTTCCCATGAGTACGATACCCGGTCCGGCCAGTTCCCTTATCTCTCCAAGGGAGTGATTAAAGGAGAAATTGAAAACATTAACATTCATCGCCCCGAGATTGGCAGCTGTAATGAGTCCGTCGGCATCATTATGAAGAAATCTGACTGCCGGTCCCGTGGTCTCAAATATCTTCCTGAAGTAAGGCAATACAAACTCGCCGAACTCAGCTTCACCGACAAAACCTATTATATCATCGAGTATTAGTACCCCGTCTATTGAATTAAAAGATTCCTTCTGCCAGCTTAGCCAGTCACAGATAAACCCGGTGATCTTCCCGAGAAGCCTGTGCGAAGCGTCGGGATTCATTGCAAGCGCCATCATGAACTCAGTGGTACCCATCAGGAAACTGGCAATATTAAGGGGGCCTCTTGATATGGCAAACCTTATCTGATGACCGGAATCCCTGATAGCCTTCTCATTGTTTTTCAGTCTGCTTATCATGAATGGAAGCAAACCGTCAGTCTTTACATTTGGTTGTGGCAGCAGATCTGCTTCCGGGATGTCTCTCATTATTTTCCCGGCATGCGGCAGGCTCTCTTTGGAGAACACCATTCGTGAACCAAAAGCAGAGGGTTCTGTGCACATTCCATACTCCGACCAGAAGCCGGGAATGAACCATACATCCGGGAACCTGTTAACAGCTTCAAGATTAGCTTTTAACCACAATTCGTCCGATGCATAGTAATCTACTGTTGATATCCCGTACCACCCGGGAATCCATGGGCTGTCGATAATAAATCCAACCGGTCTGCAGGGCACCCTGGTCCCGTTAATCATCCCGACAAGATCGTCCCATGCTGAATTTCGCATACTATCCGGGATTATTAAACTTAAAGGTCTCCATTCTGTATGAATCTATCGGATCGCATGTACAAATGAGGTTCCTGTCACCGTATCCGTTGTCAACACGTCCGACCGGGGGCCAGAATTTATTCTCTGCGACCCATTTCAGCGGAAATGCCGCCTTTTGCCTGTTGTAGCTGTGAGTCCATTCGTCTGCCGTCACCACCTTAACAGTGTGAGGGGCATTATGAAGAACATTATCTTCCCTGTCTGCTTTACCTTCTTTTATTTCCTGAATCTCACCCCATATTGATTTCATAGCATCAATAAACCTGTCGAGCTCAAAGAGTGACTCCGATTCGGTGGGTTCGACCATCAGTGTTCCATGTACCGGAAAAGAGAGCGTAGGTGCATGAAAGCCGTAATCCATCAGCCTCTTGGCGATATCTGCTTCGGTTATACCTGCCTCTCCCTTAAAATTACGGCAGTCGAGGATCATTTCATGAGCGACAAATCCTGTTGTTCCGGCGTAAAGAATTTTATACCAACCTTTTAACGCTGCAGCAATATAATTCGCATTAAGAATGGCATACTCAGTTGCCTTCGTAAGCCCGTCAGGGCCCATCATCATAGTATAGGCATGCGAAATTGTCAGGATCAGTCCGCTTCCAAAGGGTGTTGAAGCAACTGCAGTAATACCATTACTGCCGCCTGTCTTTACTATGGGATGGGATGGCAGAAATTCGGAGAGTTTCTCATTGACCAGAATCGGTCCCATCCCCGGTCCTCCTCCGCCATGGGGGATAGCAAAAGTCTTGTGCAGGTTGAGGTGGCACACATCCGCACCTATACGTCCAGGGCTGGTAAGGCCCACCTGTGCATTCATATTGGCGCCATCCATGTAAACAAGTCCCCCGTTCTCATGAACAATTTTGCACATGTCGGTCACACCTGCTTCGAACACCCCGTGTGTGGAGGGATATGTTATCATAAAGCCTGCAAGCTTTTCCCTGTTACTCTCTGCTTTGTTCTTAAGATCTTCAATATCAATATTCCCCTTATCGTCACACTCAACCACAACCACCTGCATACCCGCCATAACCGCGCTGGCAGGGTTTGTTCCATGCGCGGATGATGGTATAAGAGCCACGTTGCGAAACTCCTCCCCCCTCTTTTTATGATACTCCCTGATCACCAGAAGTCCTGCATATTCTCCGGCTGCACCCGAATTGGGCTGGAATGAGATGGCCCGGAAACCTGTAATTTCTTTCAGCGCATCTCCCAGCTCATCCATAAGCTGATAGTAACCTTCTGCCTGATCTTTGGGCACAAAAGGGTGAATATTTGAGAATTCAGGCCAGCTCAACGGGAACATTGCCGTGGCCGGATTCAGTTTCATTGTACATGATCCCAGCGATATCATACTGTGCGTCAGGGAGAAATCTTTCCGCTCAAGAAGCTTGATATATCTCATCATTTCGGTTTCGCTATGGTACCTGTTGAATGTTGAAGCCTTGAGGAACTCAGATTTCCTGACAAATTTGTCATCAGGGAATCCGCAATTGCAAAATGATGTAACTTCCCTGGCACTCCGGCCCGATGCCCTGGCAAAGATTCCGGTTATCCTGTTAATCTCTTTCAGGGTTATGACCTCATCGGTGCTTAACCTGACACAATTATTTCCGGGATAGAAGAAATTGATCTCCTCTTCCAGAGCCATTTTTCTTATGTTTTCTGCAGATACTCCATCCGGCAGCTCTATTTGCAGAGTGTCAAAGAACTGGTCGTTGGTCTGTTTATATCCCATTTCCTTAAGCTCGCAACTGATCGTGCATGCTGCGCTCTGAATGTATCCGGCTATTCTCTTCAGACCCTCCGGTCCATGGTACTGGGCATACATCCCCGACATTGTTGCCAGCAGAGCCTGGGCAGTGCAGATATTTGACGTTGCCCTTTCACGCTTTATATGTTGTTCGCGTGTCTGGAGCGCCATTCTGAGGGCATGATCTCCGTGAACATCAATTGAGACACCAATAATCCGTCCGGGCATATTTCTTTTAAGTTCGTCGCGCGTTGCAAAGTAGCCTGCATGAGGTCCGCCGAAGCTCATCGGCAGACCCATCCGCTGATTTGAACCGACAACGATATCAGCGCCCCACTCACCGGGAGGTGTTAAAATGGCAAGGCTCATAAGGTCAGCAGCTACTCCGACAAGGGCACCGGCATCATGCACCTTCGCCGTGAAACCACTGTAATCCCTTATCTGTCCCGAAGCGGCAGGATACTGAACCAATGCACCAAAAAATGACTCATCAAACTCAGCATCTTCGTAATTACCCCTCACAACTTCAATACCAAGAGGACCCGAACGGGTTTCTAAGACATCGAGTGTCTGAAGAAAAATATCATCATCGACAAAAAACCTTGTTGCTCCTGCCTTTACTGCAACACGCGACCTTGAATTGTACATCATTATCATAGCTTCAGCCGCAGCGGTTGATTCATCAAGAAGCGAGGCATTGGCAATTTGCAACCCTGTCAGATCAATAACCATGGTCTGGAAATTGAGAAGAGCCTCAAGCCTGCCCTGCGAAATCTCAGCCTGATAGGGAGTGTAAGAGGTGTACCACGACGGGTTCTCAAGAACGTTCCTGATAACAACCGACAGTGGGGCAATCCCGTAAAACCCCTGACCAATGAACGACCTGAAAATCTTATTCTTCGCCCCCAGACTCCTTATATGACCCAGGTACTCATGTTCACTCATCGCTTCGGGAAGATTCAAAGGTTTGTGCAACCTTATTTTTTCAGGTATAGTCCTGTCAATAAGCTCATCAAGAGATCCGACACCCACTCTCTTAAGCATATGGGGCAGATCCTCCTCGCGCGGACCATTATGACGGTTAACAAATTTATCGTCTGGCATATGATTATGATTTATTCCGTATAACAATAAACTCATAAATGAGTTTCAGGATCTGCTAAAATAACGATTTGAATTTCTAAATTAAATGAAATAGATCACTGTCAGTTAAAATAAGGATTTGATTTTATCTCCTTCTCTATCGTGGTTGAATGACCATGACCCGGGTACACAACAGTCTCTTTGGGCAGAACAAAAAGCCTGGTACTGATGCTTTTAACAAGAGTGCTGTAGTCACCTCCGGGCAGATCGGTCCTGCCAATACTTCCTGCGAAGAGTGCATCACCGGTGAAAACAACACTATCCTTCTGAGAATAATAAGCCATGCTTCCTTTTGAATGCCCGGGAACATGAATAGCCTCGAGGTTTGTTTCTCCGAAGCTGATAATCTGACCGTCTGTTATATATGTCCCGGGATCCGGGGGTGTCTCCATCTCAAGTCCGAACAGACGCGCAACAGTAACTGCATTAAGCCTGTTCCGGTCATCCTCTTTAGAGCAATAAGTACGCAGATCGTATTTCTCCAGCATAAACCCGTTCCCGAAAACATGATCAAGATGGCAATGCGTGTTAAGCAGCAGCACCGGCTTAAGCCTTTTCTCTTCAAGGAAACCGGTCAGCTTCCCGAATTCGCTTTCATTGTAACATCCGCAATCAATAATTGCACATTCCCCTGCTTCCTGAGCAAGTATATAAGTATTGACCTCAATAGGGGAAAAGACAAGCCTGAATATTTCCATGGTATATCAGCTATTATTAACGGTCCCCTTAAGCATGGGGACAAAGACAAAACTACCGTGAGATGTATAATCAAATGTATCTTCACCGGTCCTTATGACCAGGCTCATCTCCTGAGAGAACGATCCGCCGAGAGGTATAACCAGCCTTCCACCTGTTCTGAGCTGTTTCAGGAGTTTTCCGGGTACCTCCTTTGCAGCGGCAGTTATCACAATACCATCGTAAGGACCATATTGCGGCTTCCCTTCGTATCCGTCACCATAGAAGAAATCAGCCGAATAGCCAAGTGAACCAAGTGTTCTCTGGGCTTTCAGGTAAAGCTCCCTGTAACGTTCAATGGTATAAACCTTTGCCCCCATCTCTGCCAGAATGGCGGCCTGGTATCCTGAACCCGTCCCTATTTCAAGTATCTTATCCCTCTTCTTTACCTTCAGAAGCGAAGTCTGGACCGCCACTGTATAAGGTTGCGATATGGTTTGTCCTGAAGTTATCGGAAAGGCTTTGTCAACATAGGCATGATTAAGAAAGGCGGGATCCATGAAATCGTGACGGGGAACTGTATTAATGGCTCTGAGGACCTCTTCATCGGTAATGCCCTTGCGCCGCAGCTCTTCAACAAGTTTCTTCCTTTTGCCTCTGGCCTCAAAATTGTCCGTCATCTATTAATCAGGAGGTAATGTGTCTGGTGACAAAAATAAGAAAAATGTTATTCGTAAAACAAGTTAAAAATTATTAGTGACTGGCTCTGCCCACCGAAGCTTTCTTTGACCTCCGAAGCTTTAGCGAAGGAGGTAGCGAAGGTGGGTGACTGGTTGGTTTACTTTGCTGATTCATTCGCTGTTGAAAATACAACCTATAGTCCGGATGTAATCAGCGGATTATATACTGGCCCCCCTGGCAGCAGAATGCTCTCATAAAGGATAATCTCATTCACCTCAACCTTCTGTATTTCCGCATCCCTGTATTTTTCAATCAGATTTTTAAGGTTATCAGTGCTTCTGAGATATTTTATCCGCCCGATGGTAAGATGGGGTCTGAAAGGGCGATCATCGACAACGAAGCCTGATTCCTTAAGGCCTGCGGATATTGATTGATTAAGTTTTAGAAGTTTATCCGGCAGATCAATGCCAATCCATATAACCCTTGGATCTCTCAGACTTTTAAAAACACCTGCTCCCTTTAAGAGGAAGCTGAAATTACCGGATCCATTGCATTTTTCCTTAAGCATAATGCTCAGAGGCCTGATTCTTTCTTCCTCAGTATCACCGAGGAAAGCAAGGGTAAGATGGGAGTTCGACAGATCGGTCCATTTTATGTTTTCTCCACCCAGAACTGCTTTAAAAGTTGATACAGTTCTGATCAGATCCGGCCCGGCTTCAATTTTTGCTGCAATAAAGAGACGTCTCATAATCTTCCGGCTTCAATCTCATTAATTATCAGTTCAATGAGCAGGTCATCCCCATACCGGTCATACCGGTCCTTCAGGTTTGAGCCAAAGATCCTGGCTATGGCCTGCCAGAAAGCTGCCGTAAAATTACCCCTGTATTGTCTGATAAGCTCATATGATGTATTCTGCGTTTCCCTGTCAATCAATTTTATAAGCAACCGACCCTGGGTAATGGTCATATTTCTGACATCATCCTCATATTCAGCAAATATCTTCCTTTCATAATCCTTCAGGTACTTTCGTCTCGACATATCGTCGGGTATCTTTTCAAGGATAGCATTAACATCACTCAGATCCGACCTTACAATCATTGCATAGGGGTAAACCTTCTTCAGGTTATAAACCAGGCGCTGATAGCGCCACGCAGGAAACAGGCCGGACATTTCCTGGTATCCTATTATGGTAACCTCTTTTATTTCTATCTCCGGCAGTACCTCTCCGTCTCTCTCGACCTGGTTAATAAAGTAAACCCTGTCGGGCACTGTATCTGAATTTTGCCTTGATGAATCTGTTTGCGCAGAAACGCCGGTCTGAATCAAAAGAAAGGTCAATATTGAAACGGCTAATCTCACAGTTGAATAAGGTTCATGCAAAGTTATCAAATAACAGGCCAATTATAAAACATGGTTTTATGCTGCGATATTGTCTGGTCAGACAATTGCCGTCATTCGGTTGCGCTGCTTTGCCCTCCTTACGTCGGACGTCATTCAGCGCTACGCGCCGTCATTAATTGCCAACAATTGAATGACAATCCCCGCCTCCAGTCTTATTTTACCAGTTAAAATAATAAAACAATTTGTGTATTTACTGAAATTATATTATTTTTGATCAATATACTGACCACTTTATTATGAAAATGATTTATGAGATATCAGAAAAGTCTGTTGAACTTGTAAAAACGAAGAACATCAGACCCCAGATTGAATGGTTCGATCAGGCTGAACGACTGATATGCGTTAAAGGGAGCAGAGGGGTTGGTAAAACTACCTTACTGCTCCAATATGCAAAAACAAAGCTACAAAGGCAGCACTTTGTTTACATCAGCCTGGATAATCTCTTTTTCACTGAGAACAAACTGTATGACTTCGCTGATGATTTCTCCAAGAATGGTGGTAAATACTTACTTGTTGACGAGGTGCACAGGTATCCAAACTGGTCACTTGAGTTGAAGAACATTTACGACACCCTGCCCGATCTGAAAGTAATTTACACAGGTTCATCTTTATTGCAACTGACTGGTGGCAGAGCCGATTTATCCAGACGAAGTGTCGTGCACACACTGCCGGGTTTGTCATTAAGGGAATTTATAGCTTTCTCTGAGAATATTGTATTTCCGGCATTTAAACTGGATGAAATCCTCCATGATCATGTCGGGATTTCAAGATCTATATGGACGAAAATAAAACCTGTTAAAAAGTATAATGAGTATATAGAAACAGGGTATTTCCCATTTTTCCTTGAAGGCCTGGATAACTATAAAAGCAAACTGCTCGAGGTTATTAACCAGGTTCTGGAATCAGACCTGCCTTATACTGCGAAAATAAGCTACAGCAATATAAATAAGCTGAAGCAGATGCTCTTGATTATATCAGAAAGTGCACCCTTTAAACCTAATATCGAAAAGCTGAGCGAAAGGATCGGCATTTCCAAAAACACTCTGAAGGATTACCTGTACCATATGAGTGATGCACTTCTTATTAATCTTCTGCATAAAGAAAGTAAAGGTATCAGCAGATTAACGAAGCCTGAAAAGATATATCTGCATCACCCTAATCACATGATGGCTATACCGGGTAGTTTGGTCGATACAGGCAATATCCGGGAAACTTTTTTCTACAATCAGGTTTCAAATAAACATCAGGTCAGCTATTCAGATAAAGGCGATTTTCTTGTCGATGGACGCTATATATTTGAGATCGGAGGTAAAAATAAGACCTCAGGGCAAATTTCGGGTATTGAAAATTCATTTCTTGCCCTGGATAATATTGAGACAGGCAACAGAAAAGATATCCCTTTGTGGCTTTTTGGCTTTTTATACTGAAAGTTCCTGAAACAACTCTCCCCTTCTCCCCCTCCCCTTTTCTCCCTTTCTTTCCTCCCGTCTTCCATATTTTTCGTATCTTGTCCTGACATGCACTTGTTGGGACAAACCCGCGGTGTTATGAAATTTCCGGGCCTTGCAAGGGCGTATAACCGGATGACCAATAACCCGGATCAATAGTGTATTCTTTAAGAAATGATCAGTCATAACAAAATCAACATCAAAAAGGGAGATGCCTTCCTGCATAAAGTAAGGCAAAGAATGACAGCTAACCTCAGCAACGAGTTGTACAATGTTCAGAGCCTCTGCAATGAAATCGCAATGAGCCGTACGCAGCTATACCGTAAGTTCAGGTCCCTGACCGGCACCACTCCGAATCGTTATTTTCTTGCCATGCGCCTGCATGAGGCCAGAAAGATCCTGAGCCTGTCCGGCATCACCATTACCGAAGCGGCTTTTAAAACAGGTTTTAAGAACATCTCCCACTTCAGCCAGGCATTCTCACGCGAGTTCGGCACTCCTCCGAGCGAAGTCCGTAAATAATTGCCAACTGCTCTCTATGGCGCAGGGCTCAGGGCGCAGGGCTCAGGGCTCAGGGCTCAGGGCGCAGGGCGCAGGGCACAGTGCTCAGGGCGCAGGGCTCAGGGCGCAGAGCGCAGGGCGCAGGGCTCAGGGCGCAGGCTTTGCCAGCCAAAGTCCCAATTTATCGGGACGACGGCTGGGCTCAGAGCTCAGAGCTCAGGGCGCAGGGCTCAGAGCTCAGGGCTCAGGGCACAGATTAGATCAGTAATCGGTAATCAGTAATCGGTAAATATCCATTACTTTCGCCTTTCGCCTTTTAACTTTTATCTTTGTCCTTTTATCTTTTGTCTTTTCTTCTTCCGTCTTCCCTGCCCGACTGACTGCGTCAGCGGTCAGTCGGGGGTCTTCCGCCTTCCGTCTTCCGTCTTCCGTCTTCCCTGCCCGACTGACTGCGTCAGCGGTCAGGCGGGG